>DATHDH010000001.1:0-3831 GCA_035319145.1 Dissulfurispiraceae bacterium
GCAACAGCGAGGCGTGCGAGCTGGCCGAATGCATGCGTAAAGCGATACAGGACGCCTCATTTGCCGCCCCGGACGGCTCTGTCATCCCGGTTACCATCAGCGCGGGTATTTCAGCAGTGCATAATCTCCCCGAATCGTCCGAGTACGATCTGCTCTCCCATGCCGATACCGCCTTGTACCGGGCAAAGGATGCCGGCCGCAATCGCACCGTTATTTTCAGTTAAGTTTCTTGACTTAAGTCATTCCGCGAATTGACGACCCGCTGCTATTCTGTTAGCATAATAAAATATATCCGCATGCCATCACAGTAGGTTCGACCGCGTCTTTTCTCACCGATTTTCGAGATCACAAACTCAGTTACGCGGCCAAATTGGTAGCACAGGAGGCAACAGTGTCGGACGAAAAGAAACGCGGGTCTTCCGTAGTCGATGCAATCTGGAGCGCGCTCGCGTCAATCAAGCTGGCGATTATCGTCTTTTCGCTGCTCTCGCTGACGTCTATCGTCGGGACGATACTTGAGCAGCAGGGCGACCCGGATAAGAACATCAAAATACTCGCAAACTTTTTCGGTAGCGGGGCAGCGAAGGTTTATTCCGTTCTCGATCTGCTCGGCTTTACCGATATGTACCACGCCTGGTGGTTTATAGCGCTTTTGTATCTGTTTGCGGCGAACCTGATCGTCTGCTCCATTGAACGCCTGCCCGGTATCGTGAAGATTGTCCGTCAGGCTATAAAGCCGATATCGGCAGAGCAGGCCGCATCGTTTTCGCTTCGCAAGGAAGTTGTTCTCAAGGGCAAGGTCGAGGGGATCGACTCATCGGTCATGGCTGCCCTAGGCAAAGAAGGTTTTCGGCCTGTTCGCGCCGGAGAAGGGCCGGATATCCAATTTATGGCTGAAAAAGGCCGCTACAGCCGCCTAGGCGTATATGTGACCCATCTCAGCATTCTCATTATCATGACCGGTGCGTTAGTCGGCATGAGGTTCGGATTCAATGCGCACCTCAACCTGCTTGAGGGTACGCAGTCTGCGGTTGCCTACGTCGGAGACGGCAAGGACATACCGCTCGGATTCGAAATCCGGTGCGAAGATTTCGCTGTCGATTTCTATGACAAGTCTGATACCCCCAAGTCATTCAAGAGTTGGCTGACCATTCTAGAAAATGGAAAACCTGTTTCAATCGATGGAAAGTCTGTTACTGAAATCGAGGTAAACACGCCGTTACGGTATAAGGGGATCACGTTCTATCAGTCAAGCTACGGCTTTACCCCAAATCGTGACGCCCTGTTCAAATTCTCGGTTACCGGGAAGACCGGCAAGAAGCAGGAGGTCGCCATTAAGTTCAATGAGACATTTACGATTCCCGGAACCTCCATTGTCGGGCGAGTGACGGATTTTAGCCCGGCGATTGCGGTTGACGAGCAGAACCGTCTCTATACCTATGCAGAGACTATGAACAATCCCGCGGTTTTTGTCGAGTTCAGCGATCAGGGGGCGCGGAAATACCAGCAGTGGATCCTGAAGCGATACCCTGAGACGTGGGCTTTCCCGGACGGTACGGTTGAGTTTCAGGACCTGTGGGGAGTTCAATATACCGGCCTTCAGGTGCGCAAAGATCCGGGAGTCGGACTTGTTTACTTGGGATGTTTTGTCATGGCTGCAGGACTCTATATGGCCTTTTTCATGAGCCATAACCGCATTTGGGTTCTACTCCGTCAGGAACGGAGCGGTACGCGTGTCACGATTGTCGGACAGGCCGGCAAGAGCCGTCTGGCTCTTGAAGGACGCATCGCCCGGATTGCGCAGACATTGTCTGCAAAATCGAGCTAGCTGATTGTAAAGGAGCTTGTTTATGGATAGTTCTTTATTCTTCGGACTCGCAAGCCTCGCATATATTCTGGCGATGATCTGTTATATTGCCTATCTGGCGTTTCGCAGCAGCGGCGTCGGCCTTGTTGCGACATCTCTTACCGTATTCGGTTTTGTGTCGCACACGGTAGCATTCTTTTTGCGCTGGAATGAGTTTGCTGCCATAGGCGGCATGGGCTTGCTGCGGTCGATTCCTTTGACGAACCTCTACGAATCGCTTATTTTCTTCGTCTGGTGTATTGTGCTCGGGTATCTCGTGATAGAGTGGAAATATAAATCCCGCTCATTCGGTGCGTTTATAACCCCGATCGCCGGTATGGTCATGGCGTTCATTGACATATCAGGCATCTCGAAAGACATTCACCCGCTCATTCCAGCGCTCCAGAGCAATTGGCTGCTGGCGCATGTCACCATGAGCTTTCTCGCATATGCCGCCTTTGCAATATCGTTTGCTACCGCAATTATGTATCTTGCGGTATCGACGGAGGGGAGGGAGCGCACGTCGCCGGTCTACATTTTCTGGACGGTTGCGTTCGCCCTGTTTTGTGCGGTCATTATTGCGATGGCTGTCGATTTCTTTTCCTTCAAGATTGTCGGCCGCGGACCTGAGGCCTTCATCAAAAATTACCTGTTCAAGGCATCTTTCAGAAGCTCGTCCGGGGGAATCGCTGTCCTCAGTTATGCTGCTCTTGCCGCTTTTACGTTCCTGGTCTGGCGTTCCGGGAATCTTTTGCAACGGGCGATCGGAGCTTTTTCGATTTCAGCGGATCAACTCGATGATTTGACCTACAAGTGCATCGCGATCGGGTTCCCGGTCTTTACTCTCGGTGGCCTCATCTTCGGAGCGATTTGGGCTGATCAGGCGTGGGGAAAGTATTGGAGCTGGGATCCGAAGGAGACATGGTCGCTCATTACCTGGTTTGTCTATGCGTTTTATCTGCATGCCCGTCATATACGCGGCTGGCGGGGCGACAGGAGTGCGATTGTGGCGGTTGTCGGGTTCGTCTCGACCATCTTTACGTATCTCGGCGTCAATCTTTTGCTGAGCGGCCTGCATTCATACGGAGGAATGTAAGGACCGGCTTAAATCGGAGCGGCGGGCAGCAGGGCTTTATACGCACGCGCCTGATGCGTCGGGGGGCTGGCTATCTGTAACTCCTGCGGAATGTTTTGATATATGTTAGTCCTTGGAATAGATACTTCTTGTGACGATACTTCTGCCGCAATCGTGCAGGACGGTACGAAGATTTTATCGAATATCGTTTCCTCCCAGACCGATATTCACCGCAAATACGGAGGCATCGTTCCGGAGCTGGCATCGCGCCGGCATACCGAGATGATCTGGCCTGTGGTGACAGAAGCCTTGTCCGGTGCCGGTTGTCAGCTTGCTGATGTGAACGCCATCGCGGTCTGCCACGGCCCAGGGCTCATCGGCTCGCTGCTTATCGGGTGCGGTTTTGCGAAGGCCGTGAGTTTTGCCCGCTCCATACCTCTTGTTGCGGTGAACCATCTTGAGGGTCATATCTTCGCTTCTTTCCTTGAAGAGCACACTCCCGAGTTCCCCTTTCTCGCCTTGCTAGTATCAGGTGGGCACACGAGCATGTATTTGGTTCATGCGTTCGGCGACTATGAAGAACTTGGTCGCACGCGCGATGACGCCGCGGGAGAGGCGTATGACAAGGTCTCCAAACTTCTGGGCTTTGGTTATCCCGGGGGACCTGTCATCGACCGGCTTGCCGCCGAAGGAGATCCCGATGCCTTTGCATTTCCGAGGGCATATGTGCCGGAGTCGTTTGATTTCAGCTTCAGCGGGCTGAAGACGGCCGTCAAGAACCAGGTTCAGAGGATGCGTGGTGAAGGGAAGGCCGCTGACGGAGACTTTAGCTGCAATGTGGCGGCGTCCTTTCAAAAAGCCGTTGTCGCTGTCCTGGTCCGGAAAGTCGAGTGGGCGGTCGTGAAGCTGG
>DATHDH010000002.1:0-3618 GCA_035319145.1 Dissulfurispiraceae bacterium
CCCTTCGGAGTGAGACCGCCGCCTATTGAAATAGCCCGTTTTACCGTCAGGCCCTTTTCGAGACGGTAGGCGCCGGGCCGCTGCACCTCGCCATAGATATAGAAGACCGTCTTGGGAATATTCACGACATCGCGGTTCTGAAGGATGATATTCTGGCTCAGGTCTCCGTGATTGAGCAGTAGATCAAGATCCACATCGATCTTGCGGGTCGATTCTTCGCCGTCGGCCCCGATCTCTTTCCGGAAAATGATGACCGAATATCCGGCCAGCTGCGTGAGGCCGGCTGCATTGGAAATGATATCCAGCACAGTGGTCGGGCCGAGCATCTCATACTGTCCGGGCTTGTTGACCTCGCCCATTACCGTTACGCGCTGACCGCGATACTGAACGATGAGGACCGTGACCTGCGGATTCTTGATGAACTTGCCGGATGAAAGTTTGCGCGCGATGAGCTTCTCCAGAGCGCGTTGCGAAAGGCCGGTCGTTTTGATTTCACCGATGAGCGGCATGGATATCTTGCCGTCTTCGCTGACGCGCGTCTCGGTGGCAAGGTCGGGGTGCTCGTAGACCGTGATTTTGAGGACGTCCTGAGCGCCGATATAGTAGTCGTCAGCCGCCGAAGCCGTCAAGCAGCTGACGGCTAAAACGAGCATTATGATGAAAGCTGCTGACACCGTTTTCTGAACTATCATTCGGATTCCCCCATGCAACATGCTGTTTTCCTTTGGATTGCCGGCCTCACTCTCAATCCGGTCTTCTGAATCACCTGCCGGCGTCTCACGTTGATATTTTGCACAAAGCATGCCAGCATTTTCAGATGGGATGAATTATGATATTATACTTTAATATCAATTATATAGCATAACACACACCTCGGTCTCTCCAATCGCCGCCGCGCGGCAGTGTCAATGACGCCGCTTGCGCCGTTTGTTGCAACAATGCACGCTTGACCACCGTTCTTTACTGCCTGGGAAGTGCGCGAGAAGAGGAACACAGTGCCTGTGACGGCAATGCCGCTCAAAATACCGAACGATTCGATCTTAAGACCGGAACGAGTCAATATCGGAGAAAATTGCGATTATGCGCGTCATGAAGATGACGGGATTGGGGACAGGCCACAGAGGCTAGTAATCAGAAGTGAGTCGCTAGGGGGCAGTGGTCGGGGACAAGTTGCCATGGGGCAGGGATGACTTCTGACTAGCCTATTAAAAAGCAAGAAGTTGTTTTTGTCATGCGCGATATTGGTAACAAAGGGGCAGGGATCAGCAGCAAGAAGACAGGAGACAGCAGACAGGCTATTTTCACAGTTTTCATTGGTATAGAATAAAGTTGATAGTAAAATGAGCCGATAATACAATTACATATTTGTAACCCCATAATTATTTCTTATGGGCAATTGTATTGACAACGTGAAATAGGCTTCTCTAGAATGTTCATGACATTATTAAACGTAAAGAGGCACTAAAAAAAGAGACGGTGCTTCACGTGTGGATCAGAAATGTTGCCTTCTCTCGATAAATTGAAAGCCAAAAATGACGACGCCACTTCGACAGAGAGGCTGCTTGACGTTATACGCGGCAAGACCGAAGAGCCACCCTCTCCTATTAGAGAACGTGAGGAGCCGGAGAGGCAATCTACATTTCACCGAAAAGAACGTCCGAAGATAACCATTCCCAAAATTAATATTCCGCAAGTGCGCTTCCCGAGCAAGGCGCAATTAGCCCCCTCAAGTAGCTCAGGCAATATCGGCATCAACATTGGCCCCCGGGCTATTACGCTCGTAAAGGCCGCCCGGAGCCAGGGGCGATGGGAGGCTGTTGCTCAAAAAAGCGTTCCTATTCCTTCTGACCTGGACAAAGGGTCAGATGCGTACGCAAACTTTTTAAAAGAAACTATCTCTCCGTTTTGCGGCCGGGCCAAGACCGAAACATGGGCCGTCATGCCATCCACGCAGGTTGATGTGCGCATCATCCGCGTGCCCAAGGTTGCCGACAAGCATCTCGCAACAACGGTCCTCTGGACGCTGAAGAAGGAAGTTGAAATTAACGAGCACGATTACTTCTTTGACTTCAAGGTCTTGGAAGAGGTTCAGGAAAAAGAAACGGGAGCGCGAAAACTCGATGTGATGTGCTATTTCGCCCCGCTTGCGGAAGTTGAGCGTTTCAAGAAGCTCTTCGCCGATATCGGAGTCCCTCTTTCCGGATTGTCTACTCCGTCGCTTGCTGTTCAGAATATTTTCGCAAACGATGTGATGCCCCTGCCGGAAAGACAAAACGCATGCCTCTACATCGGGGAGAACCATTCCCGCATCGATCTTTACAGCGACCGCGAACTGGTGCTGTCACGCGATATCAAAACCGGCTTGAAAAGCATGCTGCATCTTCTCATGGAGGCGAACCGCCCCGACGGGCGCATGTCGCCCGATGAGGCCGAGAAAACGCTTTTTGCCCACCTTGAAGGCCGGGAGAACGGGGAGGAAGCCGTTACGCTGGATATAGGAAGCATCATCCATCCGGCGATTGAGAGGCTGGTGCGACAGATAGACAGGACTATCCAGCATTTCGTCAACTCCATGGGCCATGATCGGGTCGAAAGGATGCATGTTTCCGGTGTTGTGCCGTTGAATAAGAACATTGTCGATTACATGGGAACACAACTCGGCATTCCGAGCGTACCTTTCGATCCTTTGAAGCAGGCAATGCCGACGGAAAACGCGGCTGGGCGAGCTGTGTTCATATCAGCGTTCGGCATGGCGCTTTCAAGTAATGGCAACACGCCGAATTTTCTGTTTTCCTACAAGGACAAACAAAAGGCAGCGCATGTCAAGAAGTTCAATCAGGCAATCCTGGCGGGACTCGTTGCCATGGTACTCATCTGCGGTTCCGTCATGCTCTTTGAATGGCAGGGAGCCGCACGAAAACAGGCTGAACTATCTCCTATCGAGCGGCAATTGCAGAGTGCGCCCCTGGTGACCCGAGAGATGGTGAGCGAGCGGCTTGCGAAGTCGTCGCAAAAGCAGCAGGGCTATGCCGCCTTCAGCAAGAGATACGCTGCAATGGCCGTCCTTTCCGAAGTAGCCGCCCGCACGCCGGAGGCAGTCGGACTTACAAGTCTCAACTTCGATGCCGATGGAAAGGGGAAACCCACCGGAGCCGAGAAGGGCGGTGGAGCGGCCAAGGCCGCCGGTTCCGACAAGCCGGGGGCTCCCGAAAAAGCCAGCAGCCCCGCAATAGTACTGGAGGGCGTCATCACCGGCAGTCAGGACATGCTTGATGCGGCACTTGCCTCCTATGTGATGAAGCTGAGGGCCTCGCCGATGTTTTCCGAAGTAGTGGTAACCACCAGCAAGATAGACACTTCGAGGAAGGATACGTTCCTCAGCTTTGTGCTCAACCTCAAGACGGGACCGGGCAAATGAAGAAGATATACGAACTTATTGAAAAACTCCATATCCCCAAAGAAGTCGCGTCCAATCTCATCGTAAGCGTCATTGCAATCGTAATGCTCATGTGTGCTGCGGTTGCCGGAGTCCTGGCAAACCAGCACCTCGACAGAAAACTCAGCGACGCCCGCCAGAAGCTTGATGAACACAAATCCCTCGCGCCGCTTTATGAACAG
>DATHDH010000003.1:0-2138 GCA_035319145.1 Dissulfurispiraceae bacterium
CCGGCGACACGTCCGCCGAAACCATATCCGGCATCATAGCCGACGAAATGGCAATCGGCGTGATAAACAGCAAGGCCACTGCGGCCCGTCTGATTCCCGTCCCTGGAAAGAATGTGGGAGATAAAGCATCGTTCGGCGGTCTGCTCGGAGAGGCAACCATCATGAAAATACGCGACGACGGCGGATCCGCGGGTTTTATCACGCTTGGGGGGCGTATCCCGGCGCCTGTTCAGAGCTTCAAGAACTGAAGGCTTCAGGCCTCCTGCGAATATAAGTATCTTTTAATCTTCTGTGTCGGCGTCTTTTCGAACGGTTCAGACTGTTCGACCATCTTCGAAAGACGTGAGAATGAGGCAACCTGCTGATTGACTTCACGACGCAGTTTTTCGAGCAATGTGTCAATTTTTTTGCGAATCTGCTGCTCATTCAACCCGCCGTTCAAAAACTCCTGCTCAAGCTTTTCATAGTCGAGATGCACGCGCGCTATCAGGTGGCGACCGTGCTTAAGGACCAGGGATTCGACAACATAAGCCGCGCGATTGATGAGCGCCTCGATTGTTTCAGGATAGATATTCTCGCCGTTCGAGCCGAGCAGCACATTCTTCAGCCTTCCCCTGATGAAAAGATACCCGTCCTTGTCGAAACAGCCAAGGTCGCCCGTCCGAAACCAGCCATCGGGCGACAAAGCCTCTTGAGTCGCGGCGGGATCCTGATAATATCCTTTCATAACACTTGCTCCGCGAACCACGATCTCTCCTTCGCCGTTCTTCGGATCGGGATTATCAATCCTCACCTCAAGCCCTGACACCACGGGACCTGTAGCCCTGTAGCGCGTATGTGCGGCATTGGCACCGGCAACGAGCGGCGACGTTTCCGTAAGTCCATATCCTATGGCATATGGGAATTGTGCGTCACGGAGAAACTTCTCGACTTCCGCCGATACCGCAGCGCCCCCGATCCCGAAAAAGGTCATCTCACCCCCGAACATTGTCCGGAGTTTCTTGCCGATAATACCCATGACCACCTTACGGGCTGCCGGCATCTTGCACAGAAGACGTAATGAAAATTTGCCCTCTAATTCGGGGAGAATCCGATTCTTGTAAATCTTCTCTATGATGAGCGGAACAGTCAGCATAGCCGTCGGCTTCACTTCAGCTAGCGCCGGCAAGAGTACCGATGGGGTCGGCGGCTTTCTCAGATACCAGATGGAAGCCCCCTGCATAATAGGAAGGATAAGGCCGAGCGTGCATTCATAAACATGAGCGAGGGGAAGGATTGAAAGAAGCCTGTCTTTCTCGGTTATCGGCGGGATGGCAGCCGACGCCTGCGCGTTCCAGACAATATTTTTGTGCGTCAGCATTACCCCTTTTGATCTGCCCATTGTACCGGATGTATAAATGATTGCGCAGAGATCGTCTTCCCCGACCTTTGGGTTCGCGAAGCCGGTAAGTTTCATCGCAAGATTGCGGATAAAATCTATCCCCTTACCGCCCTCTTCCATGAGGCGCTTCAGTCCGGCCTTCGGCGTGTTGGCTTCGATCGGTTGCAAGGTGTCGAGGAGCACAACACATTGAAAGGCCTTCACATCGAGCGATTCGATCTTCTGGTAATAGCGCTCCGAAACGAAGAAGGCAGCCGCGCCTGAGTGATGTATGATATGCTGGACGTCCGCGGGATGAAATTCGGGCAGAATAGGAACGACAACGGCACCCATTGCCGCTACCGCAAAATAGGCTATCCCCCAGTGCGGGCAGTTCTCTCCGAGAATGGCCACCCGATCTCCCCGTGATACGCCACGGGCGTGAAGGAATTTCGAAAGGTCGTCGATCTGTTTCCTGAAGTCGTGATAGTTCACGGGCGTTTCGCCGACGAAGGCCATTGCAATGCGTTTTTCAAAGAGGCGACAGCTTCTTTCAAGCAGGGCGGGAATGGTCAGCGAGCGGATCGGTTCCATCGCTTATCCTCCGGACCGAAGACAAGACCGGGCAGCCAAGAACATGTCGGATGCAGCGCTCATTCTCAGAGCCTCCAGGGACGACACCCGCGCAGACTCCCGGCAGCAGACCTTCAGTACCGGGGAAAAGCTTCATAACCGATGCGAAAGAAAAAGCCGGGAATCGGATTTGAACCGACGACCT
>DATHDH010000004.1:0-3246 GCA_035319145.1 Dissulfurispiraceae bacterium
CGATGCGCTGAAGAAGATGCCGGACAAGGAACGTCGCGACTACTTCAAGAAGAATGAATCGCAATTCCTCGAAAATCTCATAGAAATGCGCCTTCAACTCCAGGAGGCGAACAGGCTCGGCATTGCAGCGAGCGATGATGAAGTGAACCGCACGATGGAGGGCATCAGAAAGAAATACTCATTGAGTGAGCAGGACTTCGAGGCGAGCATCAAGAAAGAAGGATTCACGCTTCCCGAATATAAGGCGAAGCTGCGGGAACAGATTGCAGTCGGCCGACTTGTGGACATGGAAGTCCGTTCCAAGCTGGTCGCAAGCGATGCGGATGTGAATGACTGGCTCTCTTCGCACCCCGATTTTTCGAGGGAGAACGAAGGATACCATATCAGCCAGATATATATTCTGCCGAAAGGAACGCAGCAGGAGGTCGAGGCCAAACTGAAGCAAGTTTATGACGACCTGAATGCAGGCATACCTTTTGCGGTCGTGGCGCAACGGTATTCGCAGGATGCGTCGGCCCGTAACGGCGGAGACCTTGGGTTCATAAAAAAGGGAGATCTCTCAAAGGAATTCCTCGACGTTATCGGGCGAATGAAAGACGGTGAAATCAGCCAGCCGTTCAGTTCCGATGCCGGCGTGCATATCATACGGCTCAATGAAACGCGTATTTTCAGGAACGAGGCCGAGTTCAGGGAGCTTTTGAAGCAGAAGGTGGTTGACGATCGTTTTGCCCGCGCTTACAAGAATTGGCGCCGCGGGCTGCGCGAGCGTGCCTATGTCGAAATAATGCTGCAATAGCCGAAACAGGAAGGACAACCATGGCGCCGCGTTCCAGGATCTGTTCCTGCCGCGGCGCGCTTTTGTTCTGAAGGGGGCAGATGTTAGAGCGTATTCAGAAGATAATTGCACAGGCCGGCATTGCTTCGCGCAGGGCGGCCGAAGATCTCATCCGTGAGGGACGAGTGACCGTAAACGGCCGGCCTGCTGTGATTGGCATGAAGGCGGATCCCCTGCAGGATCATGTGAAGGTCGACGGCAAGCTCATAACCGGACGGCAGCCGAAGGTCTATTACCTCTTCTATAAGCCGCGCGGAGTCGTTACCTCGATGGCTGATCCCGAAGGTCGACCGACCGTCCTCGATTTCTTTTCGGGCATGGGGTTGCGGATATATCCGGTCGGCAGGCTCGACTACGATTCGGAGGGTATTCTGCTGGTTACCAATGACGGAGATTTCGCGAACGCTATTCTTCATCCGGCAGGAGAGGTCGTCAAGACATATGCGGCAAAAGTCCGGGGTGATATCACAGACGAACAGTTGGAGAGGCTTCGCAAGGGGCTTCGTCTGGAAGATGGCATGACGGCACCGGCCAAGGTGAGGCGTATCAAGGCTGCCGAAAGCAACAGTTGGGTGCAAATAGCTATTCACGAAGGCCGCAACAGACAGGTGCGTCGTATGTTCGAGAAGGTGGGTCATCCTGTTCTCCGGCTGAAAAGGATCAGCGTAGGAGATTTTTCGGTCGGTCGTCTTAAACCGGGCGAATACCGGGAACTGTCACCGGCTGAAGTCAAAAGTGTTCTGAAACGCAAAAACAATAAAGCGATGCGGAGGAGCGATGCAACGGACTAAATTTTGCGGCGAAATGCGTGAGACGGATGTCGAAACCCGAGCGACGGTTGCCGGGTGGGTCTTCAGGCGGCGCGACCACGGAGGGTTGATCTTTATAGACCTTCGGGACAGAAACGGTCTTCTGCAGGTCGTCTTCAGCCCTGAGGTCGAGGCAAAGACCCATGAGAAGGCTCATGCCCTCCGCAGCGAATATGTTATTTCCGTCTCGGGTACGGTGCGCAGGCGTCCTGAGGGCACGGAAAACCCGAATCTCGCGACCGGTATGGTTGAGCTCTATGCTGATTCGCTTGAAATCCTCAATGTCTCGGCGCCGCTGCCGTTTCCGATGGAGGAGGCCGCAGAGGCATCGGAGCATCTTCGCCTCAAGTACCGGTTCCTGGATCTGCGCCGTCCGGAGATGCAGAGAAACCTTGTCGTCCGCCATAAGACGGCAAAGGAAGTGCGCGATTATCTTGACGGTCTGGGATTTCTCGAAATAGAGACCCCGATGCTTACGAAGTCGACGCCGGAAGGTGCCCGTGATTATCTTGTGCCGAGCAGGGTGAATCCGGGACAGTTTTACGCCCTGCCGCAGTCCCCCCAACTCTTCAAGCAGATCATGATGGTGGCCGGCCTGGAGCGTTACTTTCAGATTGTCAAATGCTTCCGCGATGAAGACCTGCGGGCGGACCGCCAGCCTGAATTTACGCAGATAGACATAGAAATGTCGTTCGTGCAACCGCATGATGTGATGTCGATGACGGAAGGTATGCTCGGCCGTATTTTCAAGAATGTGCTTGGACTGGAAGTCGAAACTCCCTTCGTGCGGCTGACCTATGCAGACGCTATGGAGCGATATGGAAACGATAAGCCTGACCTCCGCTTCGGGCTTGAGCTTGTTGATATGGCGAACGAAGCGCGCCAGAGCTCTTTCAAGGTGTTTCACGATGCCATCGCGTCCGGTGGTCGTGTCAAGGCGCTGCTGGCGCCCGGCATGGCAGGCATATCCAGAAAAGAGGTTGATGTCCTGACGCAGGAAGCACAGTCATACGGCGCGAAAGGCCTCGCCTGGATCAAGGTGAAAAGCGGATTTGAATCTCCCATTGCCAAGTTTTTTCCGGAAGCGACCCTGCGTGCGATGGCCGAAAGAACGGGTGCTGCGTGCGGAGACATGATTCTGTTCGTTGCCGATCGGGAACCCGTTGTCAATGATGTTTTGAGCAGAATGCGTCTGGAACTCGGCAGGAAACTCAATCTGATTCAAACGGGGCACCGGTTTGCCTGGGTATACGACTTCCCGCTGCTTGAGTGGGACGAGGAAGAGGGCCGTTTTGCGGCAATGCATCATCCCTTTACCTCGCCGAGCGATGCCGATATCGCACGCCTTCTGCAGATGGATGCAGCCGCCTTGGCATCAGGAGGACTGCCGGGAGGTCAGCGAGAGGTTCTTTCTTCTTTCAAGGCCAAGGCGTATGACGTCGTTCTTGACGGCTATGAAATCGGCGGCGGAAGCGTGCGCATTCATAGCCGGGAGGTCCAGCAGCGGATGTTTGCCGCCCTTGGGATCTCCGGCGAGCAGGCAGCGGCCAAATTCGGATTTCTGCTGGATGCGCTCGATTTCGGTGCTCCACCGCATGGCGG
>DATHDH010000005.1:0-3416 GCA_035319145.1 Dissulfurispiraceae bacterium
CCATCGCGAGACCGACCAGATTGCCGGCGGTGATGGTGTCGACACCGAGACGATCGCACAAGTCGTTCAGATAGACAATATCGGTAATATCACCAATCATACAGAGCCCGCCGAAAGCATAAATCGTCTCGTATTCCGGTCCTTCTATTTTCAGCCCGGCATGAGGACCATCTTTGACGGTCGAGAGCTTTCCGCATGCGATAAAGCATTTAGCACACGCGTGGGGCTGTACATGCATCCGCCGGTACATGGCTTCGGAATTGATCTCCGTATACCGCTCAAAATACCCCTGCCGCCAATAACGGGTCGGAAATGCCTTTAGTTTGCTGAGGATATCGACAAGCATCGGGGTTCCTTTGATTTTGTACGCCTGGGTAATCGGATGGTCTTTCTTCGACTCCAGCGTTACCCGCGCAAAAGTCCTGCACCCCTCGTTATCGGCGAACTCTTTCTGCCGGTCGCCTCTGAAAACAAGGGCCTTGATCTTCTTCGACCCGAGAACCGCCCCTGCGCCGCCCCTCCCGGCGCAGCGCCAGAGGTCGTTGCTGATGATGGAGAACGGTATGAGGTTCTCGCCTGCCGGACCGATCACTATAACACCGCTCGCCTTGCCGTGACGCTCAATAAGCTGTTTCTCGGTATCATGGCAATCCATTCCCCGCAGCGAGACAGCATCATGGAACTGCGTACCTTCAGGCGTTATTTCGATGGTGCAGAGCGCATGTCGTGCGCCCTTCAGCACAATGGCATCAAAGCCGGTCCGGGCGACGCGTTCCGGCATCTTGCCTCCGGTGTAACTGCCAAGATAAACGCCGGTTAGGGGAGATTTCGTATAAATGCCGATGCGGGAAGAACCGAAAATGGGCGACCCGTTGGCGGGCCCCGTTCCGATGATGAGAGGATTCTCGGAAGAGAACGGATCGATGCGGGGAGGTTGATGCTTTATCAACAGCCACGTTGCAAGTCCCTTCCCGCCGAGATAGGCACGAAGCACTTCATCGCTCAACGGCTCGACGGATGATGAGCCGTTTGTGACATCGACAAGCAGGTAGCGGTTGTAGAATCCCTTCATCTTCGTTCCTTAAAAAGCGCTTTCCCCACGCATCTCGAACATCATAGTGCCGGATCAGTTTCCCTGTCGGCACTCCCCGTACCGTTCGCTTTTATTATATGAGATGAGCACCAACATAACCCATTTTATTCATAAAAAAGGCGGGCCCGGAGGCCCGCCCAAGGAAACTCATGGTGACGGCAACAACTTCTCGTTCTAACCGAGGATCTGCTTGAGATCCTGATCTGGTGTCGAGATCGGCTGGATGTTGTAGTTGTCTACTAGCACCTTCAGCACATTCGGGGTGATGAAGGCCGGCAATGACGGGCCGATCTTGATATTTTTGATGCCGAGATATAACAGCGTCAGCAATATAGCGACCGCCTTCTGCTCGTACCACGAGAGGATCAACGAGAGCGGCAGCTCGTTCACGCCGACATTGAATGCCTTCGAGAGCGCAAGCGCAATCTGGACTGCCGAGTATGCGTCGTTGCACTGGCCGACGTCGAGCAGGCGCGGGATACCGCCGATATCGCCGAGCTCTTTATCGAAGAAACGGAACTTTCCGCACGCAAGCGTCAAAACGATGGTGTCCTTCGGCGTCTTTTCGACGAACTCGGTGTAGTAATTTCTCCCGGCCTTCGCGCCGTCGCAGCCGCCGACGAGGAAGAAGTGCTTGATAGCCCCGCTCTTCACGCCCTCGATGACCTTGCCCGCAACGCTCATGACCGTATTTCTTCCGAAGCCCACCATGACCGTCTTGCCTGCTGTATCTTCGGGGAATCCGGGCAGCTCCAGCGCCTTGTCGATTGCAGGCTTATAATTGCCGTCGGCAATGTGCTTCAGTCCAGGCCACCCAACGAGGCCGGCGGTAAAGAGCCTGTCCTTATAAGAGTCCTGCGGCTTTTGGATGCAGTTTGTCGTCATCACGATCGAACCCGGGAATGCCGCAAATTCCTTATGCTGGTTCTGCCAGGCCGTGCCATAGTGCCCGTAAAAATGCTTGTATTGTTTCAGCTTCGGATAGCCATGCGTCGGGAGCATCTCGCCGTGGGTGTAGACATTGATGCCGGTCCCCTCAGTCTGCTTGAGGATGTCCTCGAGGTCCTTCAGATCGTGCCCCGAGACAAGCAGAGCCTTGCCTTTCTTTGCGCCAAGCGGGACTGCCGTCGGCACCGGATGGCCGTAAACGCCGGTATTGGCCGCGTCCAGAAGCTCCATCGTGCGGAGGTTGATTTCGCCGCACTTCAGCACGAGACCGATCCACGCGTTCAGGTCGAGCGACTTATCGAGAGTGGCTGCCAGAGCCTCCTGCACGAACGCATAGACCGCATCGTCCTCATGCCCGAGGATTTGCGCGTGATCAGCGTACGCAGCGACGCCCTTGATTCCATACATGAGTGTTTCCTGAAGCGACTGGATATCCGGGTTCACGGATGCGGCGGATTTGATGCCGACATCTTCGCCCTGCTTCACCAATGCGTCCTTGCCGGCTGCCGGTTTGAACCCGGCCGCGCCGCCGCTGACGCTCACTCCGGCCTTTGCCGCAAGTTTTTCGCGAAGATCGACACAGTCATTGATAAGTGCGACAAACCGATCAGGATCGAAATCAACGTTCGTAAGGGTCGAAAAGAGCGCCTTTATCGTAAAGACATTCACGGCACGGTCGTTGACGCCCTTCTTCCGGGCTTCGACAGCAACCTGTGCAAGTCCCTTGAGTGCGTAAACAAGCAGATCCTGAAGCGATGCCACATCCGGCTGTTTCCCGCAGACGCCGACCTTGGTGCAGCCGCCGCCCTGCGCTGTCTGTTCACATTGATAGCAAAACATTCTTCCTCCTGGTGAGATGCTGTATTTTGTCCCGCTCAGCGGGATGCATGCCGAAGCATGCTTTCAGTGTACCTGCCGGAACTCCCGGCGTCATTGACTTAAATCAAGATACCTTTTTTTCGAATGTACGAAAGAAAATTTTCCATCCCGTAGCGATTGAGCATCTCTCCGAAGCGCTCTCCCTGAACATTATTCTCCTTGTAGAATTCGAGGACGGCATCTGCAAAACCGACTGCCTCGTCTCTTGCAAGAATTCGAGGCAGTTGCAGCCCGAGCTGCGGGTGGCGGCCGAGTTTGCCTCCGACAAGCACACGATAGCCGATTGCCCCGCTGCGGAGGGTTCCAGACGGACAAACCTTGACGCACTGCCCGCACGAGACGCATTTGTCAAAATCGATTTCCGGGCCGCCCGTTGCGTTGCCGAGAATAATGCCGCCCTCGCGACATGCCGTGACACAGGCTCCGCATTGCGAACAGTCCGCATCTCCCACTTCCGGGCAGCAGGCTCCAAGCAGGCCGATATCCGCGATGTGCG
>DATHDH010000006.1:0-4408 GCA_035319145.1 Dissulfurispiraceae bacterium
CATGATGATCTTCGAATTCTCCTTCAAAACAAGCGCCTTTACGCGAGGGGCTTCACCGCCGGGGGGGCCTTTGCCCTCAGAGAGTTGATTCAGGTACTCATGATAAAGATGGACATCCGTATTCAAGATAACCAGCTGTCCGCTGCTCCCCAGGATTGTCGGCCCGACTATTGTCGGTTTTGACTCGGAGGCCTCGGCAATAGCCGAAAAGGCAAACTGCTGCAGCGAATAAATTGAAAAAGGGATAACAGACCCCTGAACAAGCAGGCCGCGGTCTACTTGAAAAAACTGGCTCTTTTGATGGGAATAACTCGCAAATGCCTCGGCAGAATCAGGCGGCGCACCGTTTTGTTGGGGTACCGGCGACATATATGCGTCGACATCAGCCGCCTCCTGAACGGGCACAAGTATTTCCGAAACGCCCTTCTCCTGCAGGACGCTCTGGGCGATGCGCGAAAAGACCATTCCCTTGTTGAAAAGAGGCTTCATGCATCCATCTTCAAGAATAAAGACATCGAACGGCAGCCGCGAGCCGACCTTCAATTTCTGCACGCTGAGGGAAACATGGTCATTCATCTTTTCGCCAGGTTTGCCGATCATCTTCACCCGCTCCGAAAGGTTCTATGTCGTGATACTGCATGGAGGAACCGGAAAGAACATAGCTGTTTTTTCCTACTTCATACGGAATAATATACTATCTTTATCGCATTGTCCACGCGGAGCTGAAGTACCGGAGGCATTTCGATTCCCATGATATACGTCATTATTGCATTATTGCTCTGGAGTTCGTTGGGCATACTCGTCAGGCTCTCGGGGCTCGATCCGGTTTCGCTCATTTTTTTCCCCTGCGCCGTCTCACTGCTCCCACTCGGGATAGTGATGCATCTTCGCCGGGAGGCAATTCAGCCGGTGACGCGCACTACCTTTACCATTTTAGTCCTATTGTCGATGGCAGCGCTTATCAACACCGGCTCTTTTTTCTTTGCATACCGGAATACGACCATTGCGAATGCCGTCCTGACCCACTACACCGCCCCCGTTTTCGTAGCACTGCTGGCTCCGTTGATCCTAAAAGAACGCCTGACTATCAGAGTGCTCTGTGCGGTGCTGATTGCTGTCTGCGGTCTGTGGCTGATGTTGGGAGTGAGCCTGTCTGACTTTGCCGATGCCCTCCTATCCGGAGATGCCGACAGCGCCGGCATTTCGGCCGGATTGATCTCCGGCCTGGCTTACGCATTTGTCATTCTTATTATCAGAAAGGGCATCCGGCATATTGACCCCCTTCTGATGACATTCGGCCAGAATCTTCTTCTGCTCGTGTTCCTCATGCCGGTTGCTTCGGTCCCGGAGCCGTTCTTCCCTCCGGCCTGGTATTTCGCGGCACTGGGGCTCATCCATTCTTCGCTCGCTCCCGCGCTGTATTTCCGGGGGCTTCGCGACGTCACGGCCAATAAGGCTGCAGTACTCGGCTATCTTGAACCGCTTGCCGCTATTTCACTGGCCGCCCTCGTTCTGCATGAACCGATCGGATTCAATACCATGGCTGGAGGGGGCCTGATCCTGCTCTCCGGATGGTTGATACGACGATTATAATCAGGACAAGCTAAATATTTAGCCGGTTATCCCGATAAAAAAACGATAGGTCAGCATACCAGTGCTTATATATTTTTGTAAGCTATTATAAATAAACGCTATTTAATCATTTATTCAAATGGGGGCGCAGCGGAAGAGGATGAAGCATGCGTGTTGATTTCGCAGCCGTTATCGGCATAATGCTCGGCATTGGCGCAATTGTCGGAGGCAACATTATCGAAGGCGGCAATACTTCCCATCTGCTCCAGGGGGCGGCAGCCCTCATTGTTTTCGGCGGGACGTTCGGAGCTACTCTCCTGAGCTTTTCCATGAAGGATATGCAGCACGCCCTGGATTGTCTTCCTCTTATCTTTCGCGCCAAACAGCATGATCCGATTCAAATCATCACCCAAGTCGTGGACATGTTGATGCGGGCGCGAAAAATGGGACTGATTGCGCTGCAGCCGGAAATAGCCAGAATCGAGAACCCTTTTCTCAAGAAAGGACTGAATCTCGTGATCGACGGCATGAACCCGGCCATGATCCGCGATATCCTTTATCAGGAAATAGACACCTACGAAGCCTCTATGAAGCGTGCTTCGCGGGTTTTTGAATCTGCCGGCGGATACGCGCCGACTATCGGAATTCTGGGGGCCGTGCTCGGTCTGATTGCGGTCATGAAGAACGTTACGGATCCGTCCAAGATAGGAAGCGGTATCGCGGTCGCATTTGTTGCAACCGTATACGGCGTCGGATCGGCAAACCTTCTTTTTATTCCGATTGCAAAGAAAATAATCAATCAGATGCACGAAGAGGTCTTTATCAGAGAACTCATCATCGAAGGAGTGCTCGGCATCGAGAGCGGCGTCAATCCATACTTCCTCAAGACCCGCCTGAACGCCTTTCTCGCCGAACACCAAGCGGTGAAATAGGAGTCGAAATGCGCGTCCGCCGACACAGAAGAGACGACGAAGACCCAGAACATCTTGATCGATGGCTGATTTCCTATGCGGATTTCATCACGCTCATGTTTACGTTTTTTGTTGCGCTCTATGCACTCTCATCCATGGATCTCGCAAAAATGGAGCGATTTTCTCTTTCATTGCGGCAAGTCTTCAAGGTGATGGATGATCCGATTCCGTTGCACCGCCCAAAGGCAGAACGTTCATTGGTCGCATCTGAGATAAGGTCCGCACTGAAGAACGAGGAAAATGTGTCGGTCAACAGCGAGCCGCGCGGCATCGTGATTACATTTGCCGATAATGCGCTTTTCCCCTCCGGCTCCGCGACTATCCGGCCGGAGGCCACCGGCATGCTCGATCGGATTGCAGAAAAGCTGAAGGCGATGCCCGGCCGCCTTTTTATTGAAGGGCATACCGACAACGTCCCGATAAGCAGCGGGAAATTCACATCGAATTGGGAATTGTCGGCGGCGCGCGCTGCTGCGGTTCTCCATGCACTCACTCAGAAGGGGCTCGATCCGAACCGCTTTACGATATCGGGATACGGAGAGTTCAGGCCGGTCGCGATGAACGATACCCCCGAAGGCAAGGCCAAAAACCGGCGCGTCGAGCTGGTGCTTATGCCTCCGGACTAGGTATTCACAAACGTTGGAATACATATGAGAATGGTATAATTGGGACTTTAAAGTATGGAAACCCCTCCATCAACGCCGGAGCAGGCACTCGATTCCGATCTTCGGGAATTCTCGCGCGTCGATGCAGAGTTGCCGATGCGGGTCGATGTCGTACCCGAAAGCGATCGGCCGAGCGTACAGGCGAGGATCCTCTCTCCTTGCGTATCGTTTGAAGAAGCGCCGACTCTCGATGTGCGCGATGCGGTTCTTGCAGAATGGCTGCGCCTTATGAACCGGAAGCTTGATACTATTATTCGCATGCTGGCTGTTCAGGAAGAGAAGCTTGCAGGCATGCCGACGCATCGCGTCAATATCAGCGGAGGCGGGCTCTTTTTTGCGCCCGATGAAAAATACTCCCTCGGAGATATGCTCGAATTTACTCTTCGCCTCCCGCTCGATCCTTCCGTTCTCCTGCAAGTGTACGGCACCGTGGTAGAAATCGGAACCGATTCAATCAGTACGCGATTTATTGCTATCAGCGACGATATCCGCGATCTGATTGTAAGGTTCGTATTCCAGACGCAGCGCGAAATCCTGCGGCTGCAGCGGAAGGATTAATCCGCCGTGTTCGCGATCATCGGTGCAGTCATTGTTCTGGTAAGCGTCGTGGGCGGGTATATGCTCGAACACGGAAATCTTCATGTCCTCTTCCAGCCGGTCGAACTCCTCATCATCGGCGGTGCGGCGGCGGGTGCTTTTATTATTTCGAATCCGATGAAGATCATCAAGGCGACCATCGGCGGCTTCATGAAGATTTTGGGCGGCAAGGCATACGGCAAGCAGGACTATCTGGAGATCCTCCTGCTCCTGAGCGAAATCTTCACCAAGATCCGCAAAGAAGGCCTTGTCTCGATTGAAGCCGATGTCGACAGACCTGAAGACAGCAAAATTTTCAGCAAATATCCGAAATTTCTCAAAAATCATCATGCGGTGGTACTTGTGGCGGATACGCTTCGCACTGTCATGACCACCAGTATCGCACCCCATGAACTTGAGGCGCTGCTCGACAATGAACTCGAATCGGTCCATGAAGAAGAGCTTGCGCCTTCGAAAGCGATAACGAATATGGCCGACGCAATGCCGGCGCTTGGTATCGTCGCTGCAGTTCTCGGCGTCGTCATTACGATGGGCAAAATGAAGGAGCCGCCGGAGGTGCTTGGCCACAGCATCGGGGCCGCGCACCTCCGGCGGCTCCTTCAT
>DATHDH010000007.1:0-2688 GCA_035319145.1 Dissulfurispiraceae bacterium
CTCTATATTTCAAAGACGCGGTAAGGAGACCGCGCCCTTTGCATGTGGATAATTTGAATGTACATTGTAATAATCGGAATCGGAAAGACTGCTATGTCGAAATAGATATTGCAAACCAAATACAACGGAGGTAGACATGACCAGCGCACAATTTTGCCCCGTAGGAAAACTTGAGAAGTTGTTA
Organism: Dissulfurispiraceae bacterium; assembly: GCA_035319145.1. GTDB lineage: Bacteria > Nitrospirota > Thermodesulfovibrionia > Thermodesulfovibrionales > Dissulfurispiraceae > JAAYUK01. The sequence goes on from DATHDH010000007.1 coordinate 185, forward strand.
GTGGCAACTGACCGTTCGCAGATCAGCGAGGGAGCGGTACATGAAGCGATCAATTTCGCAAAGAAATGCTCAAGCAGGGTCTATGTGGTATCCGTGCTTGAGACGAACCCTGAATACGCGACCACCGGATCCAACTTTGTCGAACAGGAAGAGAAAGAGGCGGCGCAACATCTCAAGTCGATCAAGGAAACGGCGTCGAAGGAGGGACTTGTTTGCGAGACCTTTTTGCATGAAGGCATTGATGCCGCTCAATCCATCGTGGATGAGGCTTCTGATAAGAAGGTCGACATGATAGTGATAGGCAGGCACGGGCGCACAGGTTTGCTGAAGACATTAATGGGCTCGGTGGCATCCAAGGTTGTCATAAACGCGCCCTGCAAGGTGCTCGTTGTTCCAAAGGCTGCACGGATCGAATACCGGAACATCCTGGTGGCAACAGATGGATCAGGGAACAGCCTTGCAGCAGTTGAAGAGGCCATCGGCATCGCAAAGCGCTGCGGCAGCAGGATTATTAGCCTTTCGTCGGTCCGCACGAATGATCAGCTTGAAAAGGCGAAGGCGAATGTTGCTAAGGTTTTGGAGATGGCACAACGTGAAGGTGTGGAGGCGGAAGGCTTGACTCCGACAGGCAGGTCATACAACGCGATTGTCGAGACTGCCGGAGGAAGAGGGGTCGATCTTATCGTCATGGGGATCCCGGTTAAGACAGTCCTCCAGAAAATCTTTGCCGGCAGCGCAACAGAGAAGGTCATAGGCACGGCCGGCTGCGCGGTGCTGGTAGTAAAGGGAGACGCATCGGTTTCCGCAACAGTTTAGGATATTTTGCATGGCACCTCTCGCATGAATGCTTTGTGCGAGAGGTGCTGAATCCGGCTGTCTTTATGCTTTTGCTGCCGGGTTACTCCGCTGTCAGTCCGCGTTCAGCATGAGACAGCGGGGTGTTATGAGCTCGCAGATCAGGCGGTTCAGCTCGACTATCTCTCTTTTCAACTTACGGGTTTGGACTTGCTTCAGATAGCCTTTCTGTTCGGTCATGAGCAGGCCGTTCAGCAGCTCCTCAAGGCAGCTCAGCGCCCTGTAGAAGTAATTCTTTCGCTCGTCAGAATCCTTCATCATGAGCCCCTCGGCAATGTGAGACGGGATAGAAAATGTCATCTTCTTGAGCATGCCACGAAAATCAAGGGATTCAGGCAGGGCCAGCTTGTCAGCCAATTTTTGTACCGTGTCAGCAAGCTCCAGTCCCTTGCGCCATACTGCGAATTTCTCGGAATTCTTTATGAATTGAGTCATATAGTTATCCCTCCCAACTGCTATCGCAGGTTTCAGTTTAACAATATCCTTTCGGCTTTCATAATAGATTCAAATAATGAAAAAAACATTAAATTGCCATTAAGATTTCTTCATCTGTTTCGCTCCGCAATTTTCGCTTAAGGGACGAGTCTGAGGTTTGACGGAATTTTAGGCGGAACGAGCTGAACAGCCTCGAAGGCGCCGATATCCAGGACGGTATCCACCGGACGTGACTCACTGTGCTGGTGCTTGATATATTGATGTGCAAGGGCGTTGTCCGGCAGTACACTCGCTTCAAGTGTGGTTCCGTGGTTGATACAGAAGGAGTTTCCAGCCAGGTGAAAATCCTGTCCTGCCTCATTAGCGAAACCGGGGTTCGATCCGGTGATCATACCTCCCTCATTGTATATCTGCCCTGTCAGCCCGCCATGGCTGGGCACCCAGCCGGACTTTGTCCAGTTGTTGCGCATGTGAAGCATGCCGTCGGCGTCCAGCATCGCAAGGTTATCTCCGGATGCAGTCACATAGATGATGTTATTGCGGCTGTCGCATGTCTCTTCGTTCGTCGATAACCGGAAAAGCGTTGTGTGTCCGACTCTGGTCGAGACCATCGTATTATTATAAAAATGCAGCGTTCCCTTGCGGTAGATTGCCGTATTGACGCTGTCCCCGCCATAGTGCACTATCTGGCTGTTGCCTGCCCCGTCAGGCTCTATCAGGATGTTGCCGTAAACATAGGTGTTGCGGTAACTGGGATCATTGACTATATCCATGCTGTCTTCTGCATCGACAAGGTCGAGCTGGCGGTTGCCGCCCTCGATCCAGTTGTAACGCACCACCAGTCCTGCAGAACGGTCTTTGAGGTTATTGCCGGGACAATTAACCCTTGGCGGCCCGAAATGGTTGTATTGGTATATCATGCCGATGGCTGCGGTATATGTATTGTGTTCATAGATACTGCCGTCTATGCCGTTGTCGAAGATGTAGCAACCTTCGACGGTGATATTGCGTGAGGCAGCTGAGACGAAAAGCCCGTTGGCCGAATTATGAATGCTGCAATTGCGGACAACGATATTTTGGCCATATTCGATATATATCGACGCTGCGTTGCTGGAATAGGCCGTCAGGCCGCTGCGGCCGGTGAACTGGTAAGGCGTGCGGCCGGAACGGATGTCGAGGTTTTCTATTACGATCCACGCTGCGCTTTCGGAATC
>DATHDH010000008.1:0-12722 GCA_035319145.1 Dissulfurispiraceae bacterium
GTGGTAGACCACCACGTCGATAGGCTGGCGGTGTAAGTGGAGTAATCCATTGAGCTTACCAGTACTAATAGCCCGTGCGTCTTGACCACTTCCTCACCTTCCCCTTGCACCACCTCTTTATTCCCTTACTTCACCCCCGTGGTGTCATTTTCCGCTTGCAATTCCAGTCAGTGTGTCTATAATTGTAATTAAAGAAAGGGAGACCTTTCTTTAATTATTTTTTGTGTGTTTTCGGAGACCGAGATATGAAAGAAAAAGACATATTTGAAGAAATCGTTAACCTGGGCAAACGCCGCGGCGTCATTACCTATGATGAGATAAACGAGGCCCTTCCGTCGGAATATTTTTCGCCTGACGAGCTGGAAGATCTCATGGACGTGCTGAGCGACATGGGTGTCAAGGTTGTAGACGAGGACGGGGCTGCAGTTGAAGAAGAGGCCGAGGAAGAGACCGAAGAGCAAGAGCGCTCTGAAGACCTTGTCCAGGCATACTTCAATTCAATGGGCGACATCTCTATCCTCACGAAATATGAGGAGATCGAGCTTGCCAAGAAGCTTGAAGAGGGCCGCGATATCATCAATAATACGCTTCTGACGTTGCCACTCTATGAAAAACTGCGGGATACGATAGTCTCGGAAGAAGACGAAGACGAGATGATCAGCGAAGAAGAGCGGACTGATGAAGCATTGCTGAAGACCATGAAACGGTTGGAAGAGCTCATGAATGTGGTCTCCGATGTGGACCGAAAAATAAGCAAGCACGGTTCCCTGAAGGAGTTTCGCGCCCTTGTCAGCGAAAAGAAGAAGAAGGGCCAGCGAAATGCAAAGCTTTACGAGATTCAACTGAAGGAGGTTCAGGGGGAATACAAGAAGGTCGAGCAGGAGACCGGCAAGAGAACGGATGAATTGCGGGAGATGTGGGCCCGGATTTCCAAGGCCCGCCATCTTGTAACCGAAACGAAAAACGAGCTTATTACACGCAACCTTCGTCTTGTGGTCAATATTGCAAAGAATTACGTGGGCCGCGGCTTGCCGCTTTTGGACCTGATTCAAGAGGGCAATATTGGTCTCATGAAGGCGGTCGACAAGTTTAAGTATGAAAAAGGGTTCAAATTCAGTACGTATGCGACATGGTGGATTCGCCAGGCAATAACGCGTGCCTTGATTGATCAGACAAAGACCATCAGGGTTCCGGTACATATGATGGAATTCTACAATCGGGTAACGAAGGCCTCGCGGGAGCTGACCCAGCTCCTTGGCCGCGAACCGAATAATGAAGAGATAGCTAAGAAACTTGTTGTTCCGGTGCGGAAGGTGGAAGAGGTCTTCCGGGCGATCCAGGACCCGATAGCGCTTCAGACTCCAATCGGCGACGAGGATACCGAGCTTGAGGATTTTATCGGCGATAAGACAAGCCCGTCTCCGTATAGCGATGCGGAACGTATCGAAACGTCCGAGCAGATTCAGAAGGTCTTGGAGTCGCTTACGCCGAAGGAGGAGACGGTCATCAAGATGCGCTTCGGCATCGGCGTCGACCGAGACCATACGCTTGAAGAAGTCGGTCGATACCTCTCAATCACTCGTGAGCGTGTTCGTCAGATAGAGGCGAAGGCCCTCAGGAAGCTCAAGCACCCGAGCCGCCTGAAATACCTCAAAATCCTTTCGAGCTGACAGTAGATTTTTTGAACGACGAAGGGGGATGCATCTGCCATGCATCCCCCTTCGTCGTTTTTCAGCAGATAAGGTCGGCTAGTTTTTGAACATATCGCCGATCAGAATTTCGCCGTTAGTCGATTTTACGATAGCTGATGATGTCGCTTCCGTAACATTGATCACTTTTACTGTTCCAATATATGCATTCGGCGCCTGCGCTGCAAACAGCTTGAATTCATCGCCGAAACGAACGCCGTCGCGCATGCCCCTGTCGATGTAGACCGCATCGAAGTTGCCGCCGAGTACGTCCATCGTCATGATCTTTACCACTACGCCCTGGATAGCGGGTGTGCGAGGCTGGTCGACATAATACGGAGCTTCCACAGGGGTGTATTTCCCGAGGGCGTTGTTGATATTCACTTCGCGATAGGCTTCAATAATCTCTGCGCGCTGTTTGTCATTGTCCGCAGGGACTACCTGGGCAACACCTATAACTCGCTGCAATGTCCCCAGTTTCTCTTTTGTTATCGGGTGTGATATTTCGACCGGGTCTGCATAAATATAATATTTCGTGCCCAGTTCAGTAGGTCCATCAGACACAAAGTAGAAGAAATCCCCTCTGCCTAAAATAGTCTTGTCACGACCGGCGCCGATAATGCGGCCGACTGTCGGCTGCTGGGTCTGCGTAATAGAGCCGACCTTCAGATAATCCTCGCGGCTCATCAAATCGTGAGTCTTCTGAATGGGGATTGGCTGCGGCTCGATCGGCCGTGGAGTAATCCGAAGCAAGGATCCGTCGCCCTTCCCGGCAGTATCGGCCAAGCCGTCAGGAATGACAAGCGGACGGCCGGGATAGATCCAGTGAGGATTCCTGATGTACGGGTTGGCTTTCCATATGCGCTTCCACTTGAACGGGTCGCTGTATTTCGTTGATGAAATATCCCATAGCGTATCGCCCTTCTTGATCGTATACTCGGAGGCGGTCGATCCGGCGGCATACAGAAGCATCGGCACCCAGACAAGTCCCGCCAATACCAAAAAACGAAATACTCCTGAAGCGCCGCGTAATACTGTCATATGTCCTCCTTAGACACCTAAGTTACTGCAATTATAGATTGTTTGATGGCCGACATCAAGTGGGCCAGGTTTTCGAGGTTGATTGCGAGCGGCGGCATCACTACCACGACATTACCCAAAGGACGGATAAGAACCGAAGCTTTTCTGACCTCGTATGCCACCTTCCAACCCACCTTCTCTTCCCACGCATATGGCTCTTTTGAGGCTTTATCACGCACAAGCTCGATACCTATCATCAACCCCTTGGAGCGCACGTCCCCCACGTGAGGAAGAGACGCCATTGCTTCGAGATGGCTTTCAACGAGGGCAATCTTTTCCCGCATGATTTCAAGGGTCCGGTCGGATTTAAATATATCGAGACTCGCAACGGCAGCTGCGCAAGCGAGAGGATTCCCCGTGTATGAATGGCCATGGAAGAAGGTCTTCAGTTCGCTAAATTCGCCCAGAAAGGCTTCAAATATCCCAGCTGAAGCAAGTGTTGCGGCAAGCGGCATGTATCCGTTCGTTATCCCTTTCGACAGGCACATAATATCTGGCACGATCTGCTCGTGTTCACATGCGAACATTTTGCCTGTCCGGCCGAAGCCAGTCGCCACTTCATCGGCTATGAGCAACACGTTGTATTGATTGCAGAGGTCCCGAACGCCCTTCAAGTATCCATCAGGCCATACGATAATGCCTCCCGCCGCCTGAACGAGCGGTTCGAGGATCACCGCAGCAACCTCTTTGCCATGCTCCGCAAGGAGTTGCTCCAGCGAGGACAGGCATGCCATGCCGCAATCAGGCCCCTGTTTGTCCAGTTCGCACCGGTAACAATAAGGCGAAGGGGCTTTAAATGACGTGAAAAACATCGGGCCAAACGTTGCATGAAATATATCAACGTTGCCAACGCTCATCGCACCCACGGTATCGCCATGGTATCCGTTTTTAATGCCGACGAATCGCTGTTTCTGTGGCTGCCCTTTATGGATCCAGTATTGAAAGGCCATCTTCAGGGCCACCTCAACCGCCGTAGACCCGTTATCGGAGTAAAAAACCTTGGTGAGGCGAGGCTGAAGCCCCGCAAATTGTTCATTGACAAGGCTGATGAGCTTTTCGGCCAGGATGATTGAAGGCTCGTTGCCGAGCCCGAGAAGCGTGCTGTGGGCAATTCTGTCAAGCTGAGTCCGTACGGCCGTGTCTATCTCGGCGCGCCTGTGGCCGTGGATGTTGACCCAAAGTGACGAAACCCCGTCGAGATACCATCGTCCGTCGGTTGTCTTTAGAAAGCAGTCGCGGCCTTCCGAGATTATAAGGGGTTCTTCCCGCAGCCAGTCTTGCATCTGGGTAAACGGGTGCCAGATAAATTCTTTGTCTGCGGCTGTAATATGCCTGATATAGTCTGCGTGTGTCATATAGGGCTTAATAGTATCTTTCTCTCTTTTCGTCGCCGGACGACTTTCCTTAAACCGATAGGGGGGAATATCCAAGTGTAACTTGAATTATGCTGCTACGCCTCATCTTCGCGCAAGCGTCAGGTTCTTGACTTTCACGTTGCCTATACGTACTATTGATATCGATCGGATCCGCCATAAATGCGGATGAGATCGTGTGGATATTCCCGACAGTTCCCTATCCACTGCCGGCAACTTAACCTCGCTGGGGAACCGCAGTTCATAAACGGTGAGGAGGAAATGAAGGAGATGGACGGCAATCAGATGCTCGATGAAGTCTACAATAATGTCAGGATGGCGCTGCCCCTGATGGCCAAGCATAATGTCCCTTCCACCCCCATGAATTATTCGGTCTGGTACAAGTATGTTTCCGGATCCGACGTCGAGCTGACAAGTGTTATCGATACGATGCGAGAACGCGGCGAGGAATTCACCGAAGCCAGGAACAAGGAGCTTTACGACAAGTTCTGCTCGGACAACAATGACTCGGAGCTGAAGAAACTCCGCGAAGAGCTTCAGCAGATATTGAAGACCATTCTTAGGGAAGTGACCGAGTTGACGGGCCAGACAGCGGAATATGATTCATTCGTTTCAAATACGGTACACAAGTTATCGGAAGATGCTTCGCTGCATGAAATCAAGGCAGTCATCGGCGCGATAGTCGACAAAACGAAGTTGCTTGCGGGCTACGGTAAGAATGTTCAGGGCAGGTTGACGGAGACGACGGTGGCGCTGGATGTGCTGAGGAAAGATCTTGAGCAAGTCAGGAGCGAGGCGCTTATTGATTTTCTTACAGCAGTGCCGAATCGTAAGGCTTTTGATAGCAATCTGACCGAGTATGCCAGCGATGCGGTGATATCCGGAACTCGGTTATCCTTGCTGCTTATTGATATTGATCACTTCAAGAAATTCAACGATGATTTCGGACACCTTATCGGTGACGAAGTCCTGAAATTTGTTGCGCGCAAGATCAAAGAAATAGTCAGGGGTCGCGATCTTGTGGCTCGTTTCGGGGGCGAGGAATTTGCGGTACTCCTTCCCCAGACGCCGCTTGACGGGGCTGAGGTCGTTGCCGAAAGCATCCGGAAGTTTTTTGCCCAGGCAACGCTCAAAGCTGTTGTAACGTCACGGACCCTTGGTCATATTACCGTCTCTATCGGTGTCGGACTCTATAGAAACGGCGAACCGCTGAATGAATTGATCCACAGGACTGATGAAGCGCTGTATCGCGCCAAGCATGACGGGCGAAACCGTGTAGTGACAGAGGCTGAACAGACCGCTCCCGCTTCGTAGAAACCTTTTCTTAATGCCCATGAATCGCACGCATTGCTTTTCACGAGCTGTGTGGGCTAAAGCTAACAGCATCTGTATCTACCGATGCCGCGTATCACACACCACTGAGTTGCGAGCAAGTCGCCGACTGAGGGCCAGCGCATCAGTGTGGTAGAATCTATTATGGCTTGTGCGCCGTGAAGCCTGTGTCTTTTTCTCCTTAAGTGCAGCGACTCCGGGCGAAAAAGGTGGCCTATGTATTCCTATCGTCTCATGAACGACAGCCTGATCCGTCTGTGTAACGCCCTCTTGCTTGTTGCCGGCCTTGCCTGGTATTCCGATGCCGCCGCTGCAGCTGAAAGCTGTGTCGACTGCCATGAACAGAAGGAACACATGGAGCAGTCGGGATATCCCCAGTTCCATTTCCTGATGACGAATATAGCGAGACAGACCAAAATGACGGCCTCGTGTTCACAGTGTCATCTCGGGAATCCCTCCGCAGCTGCAAAAAAAGAGGCGCATGAAGGCCTTCTGCGAGTATGGGCGGTCGACCGGAAAGGAACCGCAATTTCGCGTGACGGCATGCCTCCTGACGCCCTTGCAGGATGGAAATCCATAGCAGGCAGGGGGAGAGAGAGAAGCACCCTGATTCTGCCGAAAATCGATGCGGCCGGACGGATCACAGACAATCCGTCTTATCCCTTTATGCTCTGGCATGACAAGAATCCAGGAACGTATGCGTTCAATCCTGGACTCGCAGGCCGCACGTGCGGGCAGTGCCATGCGGAAACAGTCCGGGGGTTCCTGAAGAGCCCCATGGGCGGGGGCAAGGGTGCTCATACGCAAAGCCAGTATCGTTACTGGACCGACAAGACGACTGGCCCGCATAGCTGCGGGCTCTGGACCGCTGAGGCATTGGAGCCTCGACAGGACACTTTTACGACAGAGAGAATGGAGTATTTCAATTCGAGGGCCGGCAGGCCGATATCGGAGAAGACCGCATTCGAGAATCAGCTTCGCTGCAACAAGTGTCATGTCGGCTGTCTCGATTGCCATCTCGACGGAGCAAAGGGGGCCCATTCATTCTTGAAAAAGCCTTCGGCATTGTCATGTTACGGCGGTGGGCGTTCTGCCGTCTGCCATGCAGGTCCGCTCGAGCGCCGACGCGGCGACGGATACCTCAGGGCTGAATTTACTGTTGCCAGCCCTGCGGGTGCAAAGACGTTGCGAGACAGGCCTGACGTGCATGCCGGAGCCGGAATCGTGTGCGTCGATTGCCACGAGCCGAACAAGTCGACAGGCTCCCATGCCGATTTCAGGCGTGATGTATCATGCTCCAAGTGCCATGCTGCAGTCGTCGGGAAGCACCAGCGCGGCGTTCACAAACGTCTTGACTGCTCTTCGTGCCATACCGCCCTGATTGCGGGGTATGCCTTTAATTTCTGGTCTGCGGTCGGGCCGAAGGGGCAGGAGAACACCATTACGCGGATACAGGACTACTATACAGATGCGGTGCCCCCAATCATCCTGAAAAACCCTAGGGGCATCTGGATCCCGGTTCATGTTGTTCCTCATATGGCAGGCAATGTTCGCTTCGATGATGTGGCGATATCTACAGGACTTGTGTTCAGAAATCCTCCGGTGTCCGATCTGAAGCGGCGCTATTTTTCCAACGACAGCTATGCTGTTACGGGCAGGCTCAGACAGTTGGATGCAAAAGATCAGGATGTCATTGCATGGCTGAACATCGACAGGGTCGCCCACGCTATCGGCAAGGCGCGAAGCTGCGACAGCTGTCATGCTTCGAGGGCGCAGACCGTTGTCGTCGGGTTTTCCGGAGGATCATATAAAGATGTGGAGGACGGCGAGTACGCCATTATTGCGGATGCACGCGGACTCCGCATTGATCGTATGAAAGGCACAGGCGGTGAAACGCCCCAGGGGTTAAAGCCGTTTCGGGGCATATGGGATCTGCAGGGTGACTTTTCCCTCCCGCCAGTGAGGAAGAAGGCAGCATACCAGGCGGTGAAGCAGAAATACGACAAAGGAGCCTTCACGCACTGAATGAAAGGAGAACAAATGCGACATACAGCATGTGCATTGCTTTTTTTTATTGTTTTGGCTTGTAGCCAGGCATTCGCCGAGGAGGTCATCGCCATAAGCGGTACAATAAAGAGTATCGATCTGGCGACGGGCTCCTTTCAGGTAACCACATATGACAGTATCGTCGTTAAGCTGCAGATAGCAGACTCCGAAACGCTTCAAAAGTTTCGAGATAAACGCGTCATTGTAGGCGATGATGTAAAGGTGAAATATACTGAGAAGAATAATCAGAACATTGTTGTCTATTTCAGAAAACCGGTCGGCTGCTGATCCGATTTCGAGAATGTTTGTCATGCGGATTGCCCCCTGTTCTCCACTGAAGCAGTTCAGCAAGCGTCTGCCGTCGGCCGATTGCCTGTAGAAGCGAGATGCGCAGGCTTTACGATTGGGAAATGGATGCGGCTCGTACCGTCTTTGGCGAGAGTATCCGTTATGCCCGGGTCAGGATTCATGAAGCCGTATCCTGGCCCAATACGCTGTTTCATTTCGGACAGCGGGTGCGGGGTTGCCGTTGCGAGCCGGAGTGTGTCAATGCGGTCGCAATCGGATATCATTGTTTCTTTCCGCTGCGTCTTCCGGTGGACCCGCCGCAGGCCGCGGCGCAGGAAGATGCGTATGTTGCATGGCTGGTTCATGAGCTTGCCCATGTCTGGCAGTTCGAGCGCTGCGGACCGCGTTATATTACGCAGGCCCTGCGCGCCCATCTTTGTCTGGGCAGTGCCGTCTATGCGCTGGATGCCCCGCCATCGCTTCGCTTCAAACGCTCAATCGGTTGGACGCTGCTTGATCTGAATCCGGAGCAACAGGGAAGCCTTGCTGAAACATGGTATCTCGCCCGCCGCTCTCCCGAGACAGCCCCCGAGTTCTTAGTCGCCGCCCGGCCTTATATCGAAGATTTCCAAAGATTCTGATTGTGAACACTCACACGTAACAGACCTGGAGGCGAATCAACGGCGGCTTCTGATACTTCCGCAGTGCCCGGCTTAACCGCCTGGCGGATAGTCGGGGGCAATCCCGAGACGAAGTCGTAAACTAAAGGATCGGCCATTTTTCCCGAAGAGAATAGTGATGCTGTAATGGAGGGAAAAAGTGGAATACATCATCAGGGTGCGTGGCAGGAGGCATGATTCTTACGTGAAGTGGAGTCATGTTGCAGCTCTCGAAGTAGACATGCAAAACAGCAGCATATCGGCTCTCACCTCGGGCGGCAAGTCATTTTACCTTTTCCGTCAAGCCGATTTGGCCGAAAAAGACAAGAATAACGGATTGGCGATTGCGGGCAAGGCCATGACAAGGTTGGGTGAGGAATTAACCGAAACGCATACTCCGCAAAGCTATCTGCTTCGAGCCGTCTTCAATGAACTGCTGAATAAAATTGAAAAAAAGGTTACCACTTGCAAGGACGATGGCCTGATAGAAGTTGATGATATTTATAAGAATGCATTGAAGGCGCTGAAACATTTACAACCTCAGAAGTGACAGACGGGGGGCGTTTTCCAGCTCCCTTTCTCTCTCTTGCCGGTCGCGTGACATCCAACGACTGCTGTTGCTCTAAAAACTGATCAAAATATCTCAATCACGTTTGAAAGTACGTGCTCGGGCATCTGCTCGAATGGTCTCTTGCAGAACTCAATCTTGATGCGATAGCGCCCCTTCGGCAACTTGGCCGGCACCGCGGCGCTGAGGAAACGCGATCTTTTTCGCTCCTGTACCAGATAGCACGGAACTGACTTATCGCTCTTGATGCGGCCGGTCAGGATTGCTTTCCCGGGGTCCTCGCTGTCGACAAACGTAATCTGCGGCATAATGCCGAATCTGAAATCACTCGCACCGGAGAACGAAAGTCGCATGGTTTCAAGATTGGCGAAACGATCGAAGTTGGTCGAAATGTAGATGTGGCGGTTGTAGTCGGGCTCTTTTGTCCTCGTGCCTGAGGTTGCCGCCTCCCAGAAGCGCGGCCGTCCTGCATCAAGATGGATGGTCTTGCCTCCGTAGTGGCCGACGCCGCAGCAGTTGTTTGAGCGGATAGTTTCCCATAATTCCTTTCCGTCGATGCCTTTTATCCAGAAATCGAGCGCCATGCCGTCGATGTGTGAGCTGGTCCGCGCGGCGTTTGCGCCCTTCTTGCGGAGTTTATCATTGTATTCGGGGCTGCGGTAGCCCGATTCGATGTTGATGAGACGCCCCGGAGCGACCAAATCAGAAAAGTAGCTCAGCATAAAAAGCATGCGCGGCGAAATGTGCTCTCCCTTTTCCACGGTCGGAAAACCGAAGACCCGGTCGACTTCCGATAACGCAGCATCATCCAGCGAGCCGTCACGGTTCAGCAGCGAAACGCGCGCTTCCTCGCCGTTACGCAGGCTTTTCAGATGAAGGTTGCCGCTGCCCATCCAGAAGAAACGGTTTTTTGCGCTCTCAGCAGCTGAGGCGAGGGAAGCACCGGCAAAAAGACAGACAATGCCGAAAAAAAGAAAATAAAAAAGAACGCGCTTTTGTATCATTCCGCCGTCGGTGCTTCCGTGCACAATGGGCCATTCAGAGGGATTAGGTTGTTACGAAGAAACAGGGCGTCGTCCAGAGAGAGGCGGCAGATACGTCCATGCCGTCCGGGATTGGCGATTTTCAGATAGAGTTCCGGGGAGCCGGCTGCAGGAATACGGGCAATCCACGTTGCGAGTGTTCGCGTTTTTTTCGGGTTGCTGCCTGAACGCCATATGCTGTTGTCCGGGCCGTCGTTCATGTCTTCGCTGAAGCGGATGAAATCGTCGAGGGTAAGCGGACGCTCCTGTGCTTTGAGCAGGTGCTCGATTCTTATGAGCCGAGCTTCGCTGCTTTCAGTCGGCGGTTTGACAACGCCCTGCAGATCAGCAGCCCGATAATGATTCGTATGGGCGAGCGTACCGGTTGTCCGGCGTTCGACATGTATCTTGCCCTCGGGCGAAACTTCAATTGCCGCAATGGTATTCTTATCCCCGACAAGATAAAAGACCGGCCGTCGGAAGAAATCGAGCCGCTTTAGCACATCGACGACCGATGCGCAATCAGCGAGAAGGGTTTTGATGAGTCCGGGTTTCTGCTGTGCCTTATCCCTTCCACCGCGCGAAAGTTGGCCGGCAGTTGCGCTGACGATAACCAATCCCTTTTCATTGATACCCGCCTTTGTTCCGGGTTCGTCGCCCCCTGTGGCTACAAGTGCAACATACGCATATCCGGCTTTCGGCCGGATAACACGGATTTCCTGCGCATGATCAGGAGCCCAGTCGCGGTTCTTGACGATGAGAGTCTCTTTCCCCTCAACTGATGCGCCTGTTGCCGCCCACAACGTGCATGCGTCTGCGTTGCGCAAAGCTGCTGCAAGGCAGATAAAGAAAAGACCGAACAGCAACGTCCGGCCTTTGTGGAAAGATGGTGACTGCATTTCTGAAGAGCGGCTAGCGGAGGCCCATCGCATGCCTTACCTCTTGCATGGTGGCTTCCGCAACTCCGGCAGCCTTTTCGGAACCGAACTTTGCGATTTCGTACAGACGGTCCGGTTTGCTCACAAGCTGACTTCTCTTTTCCCAAACCGGCCTCAGCGCCTGCATGACATTTCTGATCAGAATCTTCTTGCAGTCTATGCAGCCGATGCCCGCTGTCCGGCATCCTTCGGCTATTTCGGCCAGTTCGTCAGGTGATGAGAATATTTTGTGGAGCTGATAAACCGGCGACTGTTCAGGGTCTCCCTTGTCGGTCCGGCGCACGCGGGCAGGGTCGGTCTTCATGGTGCGCAGTATCTTATATTCGACCGCGTCAGGCGCATCGGAGAGGTAGATGGCATTGTCGTAGCTCTTGGACATCTTTCGTCCGTCAAGCCCCGTGACTTTTGGAAACTGCGTCAGCAGTCCTTCGGGATCGGGAAAGACATCCTGCTCGTAGATGTGATTAAAACGCCGCGCTATTTCCCGCGAGAGCTCAAGGTGCGGCATCTGGTCAATCCCGACCGGGACATGTCTGGCCTTGTAAATAACAATGTCGGCAGTCTGCAAAACCGGATAGCCGAGAAATCCGTACATCGCAAGATCGCGCTCCTCGAGGTTTTCCTGCTTTTCCTTATACGTCGGCACCCGTTCGAGCCAGCCGAGTGGCGTAATCATCGACAGGAGCAGATGGAGTTCGGCATGCTGCGGCACCATTGATTGAATGAATATCGTAGATTTTTCGGGGTCGAGGCCGGCAGCCAGAAAATTCAGCAGCAGGTCGTTCGTGCTCTCGCGGATGGATTCGGGATGTGCATACCCGGTCGTCAATGCATGCCAGTCGGCTACGAAATAGAAACAGTCGTACTTCTCCTGCAGGGCGACCCAGTTGGCAAGCGCACCGAGCATATTGCCAAGATGGACCTTCCCGCTCGATTGCATTCCGCTTAAGACGCGTTCTTTTACCACAAACACCTCTCTAGAAAAGATGCATGATCACAAGAATGGCCTTGATGATCGGCACAACAATGTAATCGGACAGGCCGGTTGCCACCAGGGTAATCACAATAAGAAAACCGTAGGGCTCCAGCTTTTCGAGCGCAGCCGCCTGCTGCCGCGGCAGAAACCCCATGAGAATCCGACCTCCGTCGAGCGGCGGAATCGGTAACAGGTTGAACGCGGCGAGTACGACATTGATGATCACGCCCGCATTCAGCATCAGCGTCAGCGGCGTAAACAGTATCGAGGCGTCTGATCCGACCGCTCTCGCAGCCACCGACACAATCTTCAGCAGAATCAGGCTCACAAAGGCAAGGAGGATATTTGTCACCGGTCCGCCTGCCGCCGAGAGCGCCATATCGCGCCGAGGGTTCTTGAAGTAGCTCGGATTAATAGGGACCGGCTTTGCATAGCCGAATACAAACTGCCCGTTGGTGAGCACAAGGAGAAGCCCCGGCATCAGTAACGTTCCCCAGGGATCGATATGCGCCAACGGGTTCAGCGTCAACCGTCCCATCATTTTCGCGGTAGGATCGCCGAGCTTGTATGCAATGAAACCGTGCGCGACTTCATGGAATGTAATAGCTATGAGGATCGGAAGCGCCGAAACTGCAATGCGCTGAATAATGTCTTCTATCGCCATCGTCGGCCCCTCAGCGGATGCGGACGAGGATTTCGTCAGGGTTGACGACATCCCCCTCCGAGACATAGATTTCTTCAACAGTCCCGCT
>DATHDH010000009.1:0-37331 GCA_035319145.1 Dissulfurispiraceae bacterium
GCTGGGAAATAGTGCCGATCTCCATAAGCTTTTCCGCAAGCGACTTCATCCGTTTATTGATGGCCTGCACCGTGTTCCGGATTACCTGGATCCCGCTCATGGAACTGCTCACCATCTTGCCACCCTTTTCCGCAGCGGCAGTGGCGCTTTCGGCAATCTGACGGGCCGAATTGGTCTTCCTGGCAATGATGAGCGCTGATTGAGAAGAATCCTGCACAAAAGCCGACGCGGTCTGAACCTCTTTTTCCTGCTTTCCTGCTCCGGAGGCCAGCTGCTCGGTAATCCTGACGAGAGCGGAACTCTTTGCATTTGCCTCGGCTGCGGAGACCTGCACGGAGGTAATAAGCTCGGCAAGGCCGCTCGACATGAGATTAAAGGCATCGGCGAGCGAACCGAAGACATCCGGCGTCACAACGGCTTTTTTTGTCAAATCCCCCTCGGAGGCTGCCGAAAGAATACCGAGAAATTCCATGATATTGTGCTGCATCCGGGCCCGTTCCTCCTCGGTCTGGATTAAGGCCTGAATCCTGTCCATCGTTGCATTAAATGTTTGCGCTATGTTGTAAAACTCGTCGCGGGAATCGATCGTAATACGAGCGGAATAATTGCCCCGTTTAATCTCCTGCATGCCTGCGTCAATGTCAACCAACGGGTCCGAAACGGTCTTTCTGAACCATATGACGATAAAGGCAATGAGGGCGGCAAAGGCGATAAGAAACATGATGAGTCCGGGAATAAGCTTCGCAAATAGGGTTCCAATATCCATCCGGCGGAATTCCTCAAAGTCCCCGAAGGCACTGTACATCGTGATGAGCGAACCCATGATGAATGCGACGGCCGCGAGCGCGCCGACCAGAAGAAAGACCGTAAGAAAACGGAGGTAGATCCTTTGTTGACCGTTCTCCAACGTCGGGTTTCCCTTGGTCCTAATATTTTGTGCCATGCAAGCCCCCTTCAGCATACATCCGATTCGAGCAGGAAGCGGAATGCTTCGACATACTACAATAAAGATAACTGTTTGTCAATAAAGGATTGGCGCCGTTTTGCGGCGGGCGGTCCGCCCGCGACACACGTTTTTTTCTCTTAATCTTCGAACGTCACGCGGACAAGTTCGTCGATGGACGTGAGCCCTTCCAAGACCTTGCGAATGCCGCTCTGACGCAAGGTCAGCATCCCGAATCGGACGGCCTCGCGTTTGATTTCATGAGCCGACGCCCCTTGCAGAACCATGTCTTTCAATTCGTCAAGAATCGGCATGACCTCATAGATTGCGAGACGCCCCCGATAGCCCGTATTGGCGCACGACGGACAGCCCGCCCCGACATAGCAGGTCGCATTTTCGGCAAGTTCGAGCGGAAACCCTAGTTTCAGCAGCGTGTCGTGAGAAACGTTGTGCGGCTTCTTGCAATCAGGGCATATGCGGCGGGCAAGCCGCTGCGCAATGACTAACAGCAGTGACGATGAAATAAGGAATGGTTCGATGCCCATATTCACAAGACGGGTCACTGCGCCCGACGCATCGTTCGTATGAAGGGTACTCAGCACCAGATGTCCCGTAAGTGCCGCCTTGACCGCTATTTCTGCAGTCTCGAAGTCGCGGATTTCACCAACCATGATGATATCGGGGTCCTGGCGCAGAAAAGAACGGAGCGCAGCAGCAAAGGTCAGGCCGATCTCTTCTCTGACCTGGACCTGGTTGATACCGAAGAAATTATATTCAACGGGATCCTCTGCCGTCATGATATTTATCTTCGGATCGTTCAGACGGTTGAGTGCGGAATAGAGGGTTGTCGTCTTTCCGCTTCCGGTAGGACCGGTGACCAAGATCATGCCGAACGGTTTGTCGAGCGAATTGAGGAAATGTTTGTACGCAGACTCTTCCATGCCGATATTGTCGAGGTCGAGCTTGAGATTGGCCTTATCGAGAATTCTCATGACCACCTTCTCGCCGAAAATGGCAGGCAGCGTGGAGACGCGGAAGTCGATCTCGCGGCCCTTGCCGAATTTCAGCTTGAATCTACCGTCCTGCGGAAGCCGCCGTTCGGAGATGTCTAAGTGAGAGAGTATCTTGATGCGCGACGTTAGGGCGTTCTTAATCTTGACCGGCAGCTTCAGGACCGAATGGAGAATGCCGTCGACACGATAACGGACCTGTAACAGCTGTTCCGCCGGTTCGATATGAATATCGCTTGCACGGGCCCGAATCGCTTCATAAAAGATATTGTTGGCGAGCTTGACAATCGGCGCGTCTCCCGCGCGCATCGCATCCTCGTCACGATCTTTTTTGTCGTCGACTATCGTGACTTCATCGAGAGCGCTGCCGACGACTTCCTCAAGGTTATCGACCTGCAATTGTTCTGAAGCGTAAGATTCCGATGTGTCCTGCAGCGGATCGAAATCAGGGTCGGTGACAAAGCTTTTTTCTTTCTTCAGCAGGCTTTCCGAAGACGGAGGCGGCGGGAGTTCCGCAGCGGAGTCAGCCGCTCCAGAGCGTTTCGTAGGTTTCCCTTTATAATACGACTCGATGACCGTTTCAATTTCGGACTCCGAGGCGATAACAACGCCGACCTTCATTCCGGTCAGAAATTTCACGTGATCTATCGCGAAGGTGTCGGAGGGATCAGCCATCGCAATACTGATGGTATCGCCCTGTTTTGCAATCGGCATGAGCTGATAGCGCTTCGCTGTTTCGTACGAGACCGTTCTGAGGAGCGATTTGTCGATTCGTTGTTGCGTTAGCTTGACGGCGGGAATGTTGAACTGGCTGCTCAAGACCGCTGTCAGCGCATCTTCTGAAACAAAGCCCAGTTTGATAAGAATGGAACTGAGTCGCTTCCCTTTGATCTTCTGCTCTTTCAGAGCCTCCAGGAGCTGTTCTTCCGTGATCAGTTGTTCCTTGAGCAGGAGATTGCCGAGGGCTGACGCGCCTAATATAGCCATATGTTTGTTTATACTAGATAATTCGTATGCAAGTCAATTGGAGTTTTTCCCGGGAGTGTTGCGCAGCCCTCGGGAAGGATGGTCGCCGCCGTTTATCATGAGAATGGAAGGGTAGATTTTTCGCCGGGGTCTGGCATAGTATTTATACACGAGCGCGCCTCGGCCCGATTTTCGATGCGACAATCCGCATAACTAATTGAAAAAAGGCAGGCTGTATTGACTGGAACAGATGCCGAAGGAGGTGCATGATGAAACGGTGGGTCTTTTTTGCTGCATGGTTGATACTTACGGCTTTTCTCCTGATAGGGTGCGGTGAGCAGAAGAAGGCGATTCGTCTTGGAGTCGCAGGCCCGATGACCGGCTCCGACGCCAAAATGGGTTCAGATTTCAGAAACGGCGTCTCCGTCGCAATTGAGGAATGGAATGCCAAAGGCGGCGTGCTCGGAATGCAGATCGATGCGATCCTTGCCGATGACCAGTCGGACCCCAAGCAGGCCGTCTCAGTTGCGAACAAGCTCGTGAATGAGAAGGTGCTCGGCGTCATCGGACACTTTAACTCCAGCTGCTCCATCCCGGCTTCCGATGTATATAATCGTGCGGGTTTGCCGATGATCTCGCCGGCCTCGACAAACCCGTTGTTGACGGAGCGGGGATATCCTGCGGTATTCCGAGTCTGCGGAACGGACGATCAGCAGGGAAAGGTCGGGGCCGATTTTGTAACGAAAAAACTTGCGCTCAAGAGAGTTGCCGTTCTTCATGACAAGACGACGTATGGACAGGGGCTTGCCGATCTCTTTAAAGCACAATTGGGCAGCGGGATCGAGGTCGTCTATTTCGGCGGTATTACCCGCGGCGACAAGGATTTCAAAACGGTGCTGACTACCATTAAAGAGAAAAAGCCCGAGCTGATTTTCTTCGGCGGCATTTATGCGGAAGCAGGCCTTCTGATTAAGCAGGCTAAGGAATTGAATATCATGGTGCCCTTCATGAGCGGGGACGGGGCGATCGATCAGAAGATGGTCGAGATTGCAGGCGCGCAGGCTGCCGAGGGCACATTCCTCACCTTCTCACCCGACCCTGCGAATATTCCTGCTGCAAAGGGCTTCATCGAGAAATACAAAGCCAAATACGGCGAGTTGGGCCCATATTCCATTTATGCGTATGTGGCAGCGAATATCCTGCTTGAGGCCGCAAAGGCGGCCAATAGTGCCGATGGCAAGGCCATAGCCGAAAAACTTCATGCCATGGAGTTCTCGACGGCACTCGGTCCCATCAAATTCAACGAAAAGGGGAATGTGATCCAGTCGCCGTACGTGGTCTGGACGACGAAGGGCGGCAAATTCGCAGAATACTGGAAACCGTAAAGCGATTTTCTCCGGAAGATGTCTTTACGGTAATATAAGAAAAGATTTGAGAGTTCGCCATGCAGGAGGTCCGGTGTCGGTTCGTGTTCGCATCCCTGCGTTCTTGCAGGAGTGTACGGGAGGCAGGGAGGTCATTGAAGGCAGGGCCGGCACGTTGGCTGACCTCATCGCGGATCTCGACCGTCAGTATCCCGGCCTGGGAGATCGCATTCTTGAGCATGGCGGTGTCAGGGCATTTCTGCATGTCTTTGTGAATGATGACGGCGTCGTGGAGCCCAAAGCAGCGCATACGACGCTGAAGGATGGAGATGAAGTCATGATTCTGCCGGCAATAGCCGGTGGATAGTATGGACCTCCTTGCCGGATAGGGAGCAGCCATGAGGCAGCGGGTTAAGCTGACATTTCCGCAGCATCTGATACGGGAGCCTGTGCTCTTTACTGTCGCAAAGAAGTATGATGTGGTTCCCAATATTCGCCGGGCTCGTGTAACCGACGCGGTGGGTGAAATGATTCTTGAACTCGACGGCGAGGAGCGGCATCTGTTCGAGAGCATTGCATCGCTGCGTGAACAGGGAGTTGAAGTGGAAATAATCGAGGGCGAGATTTTCGATACATAGACTGAACCCCGCCTTATCGGACCGCATTCTGATGCAATTTTCGATCTGATTGGAGATGCTATGCACACTGAAGCAGTGAATGAACGTCCGGCCGCATGGCGGGGAATCATCGATCGGTACCGCCGTTTCCTGCCAGTCACGAATGCCACGCCGGTAGTCAGCCTTTGCGAGGGAAACACTCCGCTTATTCAGGTGCGCAACCTGCAAAAGGCGATTGGCGTCGATCTTGACATCTGGCTGAAATTTGACGGCGCGAACCCGACCGGTTCCTTCAAAGATCGCGGCATGACGATGGCTATCTCGAAGGCTGTCGAAGAAGGATCGCAGGCGGTGATCTGTGCTTCGACCGGCAATACGTCTGCCTCTGCAGCTGCCTATGCATCGCGGGCCGGTATCCGTTCCATCGTTGTCATTCCCGAGGGCAAAATTGCCATGGGCAAGCTTGCGCAGGCCCTTGTGCATGGATCTCTCGTATTGCAACTCGAGGGCAATTTCGACGAAGCCCTTCGGATGGTGAAGGAGGTTGTCGCCAATTATCCGATTACGCTCGTCAATTCGATTAACCCGTTTCGTATCGAGGGACAGAAGTCGGCAGCCTACGAGATATGCGACAATCTCGGCGATGCGCCGACGTATCATGCTCTCCCGGTAGGAAATGCAGGCAACATCACCGCGTACTGGAAGGGATACGGGGAATATCAGCATGCAGGTCTTATCAGGAATCTTCCGAAGATGATCGGGTTTCAGGCAGCTGGAGCCGCGCCGATAGTGCTCGGCCATCCGGTCGCCAAGCCTGAAACGATTGCGACCGCGATTCGCATAGGAAACCCCGCCAGCTGGAAGCAGGCGGAAGCTGCGCGTGATGAATCAGGCGGCCTCATCGACATGGTCACCGATGAGGAGATACTGTTCGCATATTCTCATGTTGCGAAATATGAAGGCGTCTTCTGCGAACCTGCTTCTGCAGCGTCATTGGCGGGTGTTATCAAGCTCTGGCGGGCGGGTTATTTCAAGGCAGGAGAGAGAGTCGTGTGTACGCTGACGGGCAACGGCCTCAAGGACCCGGATACGGCTTTCAAGATAGTGAATGAGACAATCAAGGTAAAAGCCGAGTTCGGGGCAATTAGAAAGGTCATCGAAAAAGGGATATGAAATACGTTGTCATTATCGGCGACGGCATGGCTGACCATCCGCTGCCGGAGCTCGGCGGTTTGACTCCGTTACAGAAGGCGCACACTCCGCATATGAATGCCCTTGCCCGCAGGGGCCGTATCGGCATTTCTCATACGGTACCGCAGGGATTCCATCCCGGCTCCGATGTGGCGAATCTCAGCATTATGGGCTACGATCCGGCCCGGTATTATACCGGCCGCGCACCCCTCGAGGCCGCGAGCATCGGCATAGCCATGCAGGACGACGATGTTGCATATCGCTGCAATCTTGTCACTCTGCGTACAGAGCCCGACGGAAGCGTCGTCATGGAAGATTATAGCAGCGGCCATATCACGACTGAAGAATCAAGAGAGCTTATCGTTGCGCTGGCTAAGGAACTGAAAAGCGGTGTTTTTGATCTCTATCCGGGCGTAAGTTACCGTCACCTGCTCATCTGGCACGGCGGCAGTACATCGCCGGTCTGCACCGCGCCGCACGACATCCTTGAACGCAGAATCGACGAATTCCTGCCGACCGGAAAGGGAAGCTCTTTTGTTCGCGATCTGATGTGCCGATCGCAGGCTATACTGGCGAGCCATCCGGTGAACAGCAAACGCGTTGCGGACGGCAAACGTCCTGCGACCAGCATCTGGCTCTGGGGGCAGGGGAAACGACCGGCCCTGCCGAGCTATCAGGAGCAGTACGGTATCAGCGGAGCACTCATCTCTGCAGTAGACTTGACGAAGGGGCTCGGCAAATATGCCGGCTTCGAAATTCTGAATGTCCCCGGCGTAACCGGCTGGATAGACACGAATTACGAGGGAAAGGCTCAAGCCGCGCTGGATGCCCTTGAACGCGTTGATTATGTCTACATTCATGTCGAATCTCCCGACGAGGCAGGGCATTCAGGCAATGTTCAGTATAAGCTTCAGGCAATCGAAGACCTCGACGCCAAGGTAGTCGGTCCGGTCGTGCAGGGGTTGGCAGAGCGCTTTCCGGAACACCGCATTCTCCTGATGCCTGACCATGCCACGCCGATATTCGCGCGCACGCATACGGGCGAACCGGTCCCGTTTGTTCTCTTCGACAGCCGCAAACCGCTTGATCGGAGCAGTGTTACCTACGATGAAAGCATCGCCGCCCGCGACGATATTATGGTGTTTGAGCAGGGCTACAAACTGATGGATTTCTTTATTCGCGGCGAATGATATCCCCTGCGGAGCTTGTCGATTTCATCCTGCATTTCGATAAGTATCTTCAGTCTTTTATCCAGATATATGGTGTCTGGACGTATGCCATTCTCTTTCTGATCGTTTTCAGTGAAACCGGCTTTGTCGTTACGCCGTTCCTTCCGGGTGACTCGCTCTTGTTTGTCTGCGGTGCGTTTGCCGCCACCGGCGCATTCGAACTCGCCACGCTCTTCGGTGTGTTGAGTGCCGCAGCTATTCTCGGGAATGTCGTCAATTATCAGGTTGGCGTCTTTGTCGGGCCGAAGGTATTTTCGCGGGAGAAGAGTCGTTTTCTCAAGAAGGAGTATCTCGACCGGACGCACCGGTTTTATGAGAAACACGGCGGCAAGGCCGTCGTAATAGCCCGGTTCCTGCCGATTATCAGGACATTTGCCCCCTTTGTCGCCGGGATAGGCCGCATGAATTACGCTATGTTCACGTTCTACAATGTGGTCGGATGCGTCGCGTGGATCGCGTCATTCGTGCTTGCAGGATACTTTTTCGGCAATATCCCTGCAGTCAAGAGGAACTTCACGATAGTCATAATGGCGATTATCGTCATCTCGATCATCCCCAGCATTGTTGAAGTGCTCCGCCACAGAAAGAAGCCCGACAATAACTGAAACAGGATCCCGCGGGCCGTGAGAATTAAGGCATCTCGCTTGAAATCAGACCCCCCGCACCGGCGGCTCTCTCGATTTTATGAATGAACCGGATTAATCGAGGTCGGTAGGCTCCCGGACGGAGAAGTATACGGTACCGCCTTTCTCCCATATTAAGGTTTCCAGTACATAAATTTCTCCGTAGTTCGGAACGAGCGTAAGAAGATAGCCGACCGGTTTATCATGCAGCATAACCCGTTCTACCCTTATTTCCCTGGCCCGTGCACCGGTTCGCATAAAATCTATGGCGTCTTTGAACGAACCTATCGCAGGCTCTATCAATGTCTCCGCCCACGGCTTCACCGGCACCGTTGATGCAGGTTCTTTCAGAAAAGCGGCACGCCAGCGCTTGCCGATGCCGCCGACATAGAGGAGGCTTTCGTACCTTGTATCAGGGACCAGATTTGCGTCGATGGGAGCCATTTTGATAGGCTGCGCGCATGCCGCAAGCAGGCAGAGGGCTGAAATCAGCAGACAGAGCAGCAGGATTCTTTTCATCACGGTACCTCCAAATTCTACTAGTATAGCGGAAAAAGAAAAGGCCGGGGAAGTATCCCCGGCCGGTGAGCAGCGAACTGGTGCGGCTTAGATGTCGTAATAGAGGAAGAACTCGTATGGATGCGGACGGAGCCGCAGGGCATCGACCTCTTTTGCACGCTTGTAGCTGATCCACGTCTCCAGGGCGTCTTCCGTGAAGACGTTGCCCTTGAGCAGAAACTCGTGGTCTTCTTCAAGTGTTGCAAGGGCCTCATCAAGGCTGCCCGGCATGGTCGGAACTGAGGCAAGCTCTTCGGGGCCGAGTTCGTAGATGTCCTTATCGAGCGGCTCGCCGGGATGGATCTTGTTTTCGATGCCGTCAAGACCTGCCATAAGCATAGCTGCAAACGCGAGGTAGCCGTTGCAGGACGGATCCGGGAATCTGACTTCGACTCTCTTAGCCTTCGGGCTTGGAGAGTAGGTCGGGATTCTGATGGAGGCCGAACGGTTACGGGCTGAATATGCAAGGTTGACCGGCGCCTCGAATCCGGGCGTCAGGCGCTTGTAGGAGTTCGTGGTCGGGTTCGTGAGTGCTGCGAGGGCCTTGGCATGTTTCAGGACGCCGCCGATGTAATAAAGGGCGGTCTCGCTGAGTCCCGCATAGCCGTTGCCGGCAAAGGTCGGCTTGCCGCCCTTCCAGATCGACTGGTGGCAGTGCATACCCGAACCGTTGTCGCCGAAGATCGGCTTTGGCATGAAGGTAACGGTCTTGTTATGGCGGCGAGCAACGTTCTTGATGATATATTTGAAGAGCATCAGCTTGTCGGCCATGCGGACGAGCGAATCAAAACGCATGTCGATTTCAGCCTGTCCTGCAGTCGCCACTTCGTGGTGCTCGCGCTCGACATAAATGCCGCATTTCTGCATCTCCATGACCATCTCGGTGCGGATGTTCACGAGGCTGTCGGTCGGAGGAACCGGGAAATATCCCTCCTTGTGGCGCGGCTTATAGCCGAGGTTCGGATTCTCGTCGCGGCCGGTGTTCCAGATGCCTTCTGAGGAATCGATGAAATAGTAGCCGCTATGCGCATTCTGATCGAATTGTATGCCGTCGAAGATGAAGAATTCGGCTTCAGGCCCGAAATATGCGGTATCGCCGACGCCGGTCGATTTCAGATACGCTTCGGCCTTTTGGGCGATGTAGCGCGGGTCTCTCGAATAAAGCTCTTTGGTGATAGGGTCGACGATATTGCAGATAAGGCTGATCGTCGGGTACTCCATGAACGGATCCATGAAGGCGGTTGCCGCATCAGGAACAACAAGCATGTCGGAAGTATTGATGGCCTTCCATCCGCGAATCGAAGAACCGTCGAATCCGAGGCCGGACTCAAACACATCTTCGGTGAGTTCCGCTATCGGAACCGCAAAATGCTGCCAGATGCCGGGAAAATCAAGGAACTTGAGGTTCACCATGACGGCCTTGTTTTCCTGGGCCATCTTGAGTACATCTTTTGGTGTCATGAACATCCTCCTTAGTGGGATTTATGGAATTGCTGTTCGGATTGCAGGTTGAAGAGAATCATCAAGCCGCAACCATACTGCCGGAACCTAGACGGCGGTCTCGCCTTTTTCTCCGGTCCTGATGCGAATGACCTCTTCGACCGGATAGACAAAAATCTTGCCGTCACCGATTTTTCCTGTCTTTGCCGCGTTTTCTATCGAGCTGACAACCTTCGGTGCGAGCGCGTCGGACGTGACGATCTCAAGCTTGATCTTCGGGATGAAGTCGACAACATATTCCGCCCCCCGGTAAAGCTCGGTATGGCCCTTCTGGCGGCCGAATCCCTTCACCTCCGTGACGGTCATGCCCTGGACGCCTATCTCATTCAGCGCATCTTTTACTTCGTCAAGCTTGAACGGTTTGATAACGGCTTCTATCTTTTTCATATCTCACCTCCTGTCTCCACGAGAATCGGTATTCAGTTCCTGAAAAAAGCGTCGTAAAAGGCAAACGCCCTTCTGTTATAAATATCATACAGCTCTTCCGTGGCTCTTTTGAGAGCGGCCTGATCAACCGGCTCGTTCTTGAGCCACTCAAAAACCATTTGTTTCGTCACTTCGATGTGAAACTGGAAGGCATAGGCGCGCTGGCCATACCGAAATGCCTGGTTGGGATAGAGATCCGAGGAAGCAAGGCGAACCGCGCCGCGGGGAAGGGTGAATGTTTCACCGTGCCATTGAAAGACCGTAACCGTCCTGTTCGCATGCCCGGTGTCGGGATGCATGGAGAGCGACCGGACAGCCGGATCCCGCAATGCCTCGCCCGTCAGCACGATGTCGAGCCAGCCTATTTCTTGCGCGGGCCCTTTATAGACTTTACCGCCAAGCGCTTTTGCCATTATTTGAGAACCGAGACAGACCCCGAACACCCTTTTCCCGCCTCTGATAAACTTGCGGGTCAGCTCAAATTCTCTCTTGAGATAGGGATATTCCGCCTCATCGTTCACACTCATCGGCCCACCCATCATCACGAGTGTGTCGTATCTGGAAGTAGACATAATGAGTTCGCCGGCATGCAGGTCGACCACGGAGAAGGCGATTGAGCGATGTGCAAGATAATGCTCGATCGTACCGGGGCCTTCGGACGAGACATTCTTCAGAATGAGAACCGCCATGTCAGAATATAAATTGCACCTTTCGTGCCATTCAAAAAAATCAAGTATTTCAAAGCAACCTAATAAAATATCAGCGGCAGGTGCTGTTTTTTTAGGCAGCACCTGCCACTTTATTAAGCACAACGCATACTATAAACAAACGGTTACATAACCGCTTATGATTGATAGCCGCTCTCACCATGCTGTGAAATGTCGAGTCCGACAACTTCCGATTCGTCATCGACTCGCAGACCGATCGAGCCATCGATCAGTTTCAGCAAAATTGCCGTTATGCCGAAAGAATATGCCGCACTGATGCAGACAGCTAGAGCCTGCGTGGCGAAAAATTTCGGGTCGCCGAAGAAGAGACCATTTGCCCCGCCGTCGTTTATCGCTTTCTGGGCGAGCAGACCGAGGGCGAGCGTGCCGAGGATACCGCCGATACCGTGAACGCCGAAGGCATCAAGCGAGTCGTCATAGCCGAGCTTCGATTTCATCATCAGGGCAAAATAACAGACGCCTCCTGCCAGCAGGCCGATGAGCATCGCCGACATAGGACTGACAAAGCCGGCCGCCGGGGTGACGGTTGCTAGCCCTGCAATCGATCCGGTTGCCGCGCCGAACATAGTCGGTTTGCCGCGGTGAACCCACTCAATGATCACCCAGACGAGCGTTGCCGTCACCGCTGACGTATGCGTGGTAACGAAAGCGTTCGCCGCGAGTGCGCCTGAGGCCAGTGCGCTTCCTGCATTGAACCCAAACCAGCCGAACCAGAGCAAACCGGCTCCGAGAACCGTCATCGGGAGGTTGTGAGGATAGATGGCCTCGCGGAGATAGCCCTTGCGCTTGCCCATAATAAGCGCTGCCGCGAGTGCAGAGATACCCGAGGAAATATGAACGACAATGCCCCCGGCAAAATCGAGGGTTCCCATTGATTTCAGCCAGCCGCCGTTGCCCCACACCCAATGAGCCAATGGATCGTAGACGATAGTCGACCAAAGGAGCGTAAATATCACGTACGCCGAAAATTTCATGCGTTCTGCAACCGCGCCGGTTATCAGCGCAGGGGTGATAACCGCAAACATGGCCTGATAGATCATGAATGCGAGATGAGGGACCGTTGCTGCATAATCCGCGTTCGGCTCAGCGCCGACGCCGCGGAGAAAGGCCCAATCAAACCCGCCGATGATGCCTCCAAGCGTCGGCCCAAAGGACAGACTGTAGCCGAACAGAATCCACTGCACCGAGATTAAAGCAATCGCAACAAAGCTCTGCATGAGTGTGCCCAGGACGTTTTTGCCGCGAACCATCCCGCCATAAAAGAGGGCAAGGCCGGGGGTCATGAGCATGACCAAAGCAGCCGAGACGAGCAGAAACGCCGTATCGCCGGTGTCAATCTTCGGCGGTGCAGGCGTGTCGGCAAGAGCAAGGGCGGGAAGAAGTAGAATTCCCGATAGGTTGAGAACTGCACCGAAGACCTGTCTTTTCATGAATCCTCCTGACGGCGGGAATGAAATTTGAAACCTAAAAAGCGGCGCATAGTAAGCGAAAGCCGTGCCCAGCATTAACCTATTGATAAAACAGAATAAAGTTAGAGTGGGCAGGAGGTTGATTCGCAACAAAATTGTAGCAACAGGCATCAACAATGTCTATAAAAGCAACAAAAACAGCATGATGCCGATTCGCGACAAAATTGTTTTACATGCAAAATTGTCTGATTCGGCACGATGCAATTCTCTTCCTCAATTCACTGTGAGACCAAGCAAGAGCGAACCCCAAGCCATGAGGAGCGACCATGTTGCAACCTCGCTTCCATAGCGCCGTGCTATGAGAAGGGTGCAGAAAAAAACGGAACCCCCGAAGAGTAGAATGTCGGTAAGCATCGTAACCTCCTTAACTGATCAACGGTCTGAGCCCAATCGACAGGGCCATTGCCATCATGCGGACAGCCTGAGCCTCGCGGGTGAGACTCGCGAGAACTAAGGTGGTCGCAACCAGATATTTAATGGTCATGAACGATAGTTCCATGGTATCCCCCTAATTCATCATCTCGTATTCCTCGCCTATGCGTGCGGCGAGGACTTCAGATTCCATGTCCTTGTTGTCGTCGAGCGTGCCGCAGGCATCGGCCCGGCACTGGCGACAGTGGCTCATCTGTGGGATGCTCACGCCGCACTCCAGCCTGAGCAGGTGGATATCCTCTCGCGACGGACGCTTGACATGGGAAAATTCGGCCTGCGGATTCAGAGGAATTATGTTATGAATATCGGCGCCGGCCTCTCCGGCCTTTTCGGCGACAAGCGTAATTTCCTTATCATTCACGCCCGGAATGAGTACGCTGTTTACTTTGATAAGAAATCCGGCCTCAATCGCGTTGATGAGCCCTGACCACTGATTCGCGAGGAGGAGTTCAGCGGCCTCTCGACCGTCGTATTTCCTGCCGCGATAGATCACCCACTTGTAAACCTTCTCGGCGATTTCGGGGCGGGACGCGTTTATCGTGATAGTTACGCTCCGCACGCCGCTCTTCATGAGGTCGTCGATCCGATCGTTCAGCGCCAGACCATTCGTCGAGATGCAGAGTATCAGATGCGGAAACTCACGGTTGACCGCGCGCATGGTTTCAAAAGTCGCTTCATTTGCAAGCGGATCGCCGGGTCCGGCAATGCCGATTACGCCCAGGCGTAGGTCCCGTTCCACGAGGTTGCGGACGCGCTCCAGCGCCTCCGATGGGCTCAGCACTACGCTGGTGACGCCGGGCCTCGATTCATTGGCACAATCATATTTCCGCAGACAATAGCGGCATTGAATATTGCATGCCGGCGCGACGGGCAAGTGTATGCGTCCGCGCTTGCCGTGCGCCTCTTTCGAAAAGCAAGGATGGTTTTGCATCAGGCTTGCGTGATTCAGTTTCATCGGTTCCTCCTGCATCAACGGTGAATGGATGAATTGCAAGCACGGTGCCAGATGAAAAAAAATCAGAAAAAACAATTGGAGCGAGGATGTGTTTCATGATGGAATGATACAAAAAAGAATGATATGCTACAAAATTAGCTCAAATACGATTATGTCTCTGAATTTTGTCGCAAGCAGGCTAAAGAATGGACCGCTGTTTGTACTGCCCGCAGCAATTTTGGAAAAGATGCGGAGCGACCAACACTATAATTCATGCGAAAAACTATCCCTTTTTGCGTGCCGTCATGAGAAACACGGGGAATGTTCGTGTTGCGCCTCCATGCGCAGGTTTAGTGATTTCTGTCGCTGTGGTAAATGCGATATCTTCAAATCCTGCTGCAGCAGTCAATTCGCGCAGGGATGTGCGGTCAAACCCGTAATGAAAAACTCCGGTATTGTTCTCATGAAATTTCCCTTCGTCGCAATCCAGGTCGGCAACGCATAAACGGCCGCCCGGCATAAGCATTGCATGAAATCGCACCAGCAGGGGCTGCACATCGGGAACATGATGCAGGGTCATGCTGGTGACTATCAAATGAAATCGGGCAGGCGGCAGCTCGTGGGAGTCGGTGTCGAGGTGGCGGACGTCGATATTCGACAAATTCATCCGGACAATTTTTGCTCTAATTACATCGAGCATTCCCTGTGAGCTGTCGACGCCCACGATGCTTCGCACAAACGGCTGCAGCCGGAGCGACACCAGTCCGGTGCCGCAGCCGAAGTCCAGAACATCCATATCCGCCGTAACGTCTATGTTTTTCATGATGGCAGCCGCTATTTCTTTCGCTGCCTTCACCCGCCCCGGATTCTCATCCCACAAGGCAGCTTCTTTGTCGAAATCCCTCTTTTCAGCGCTCACAATTCAGTCTCACCTCTGTTTTTCGCACAATGGCATATTGCATATTAAAGCTTAAAACGATGCGATAATCTATTTGCATGGCAAACAATAGCATGAAATACCTCTGAGTGCAAGAAAGCATACCGGCTTCGAAGTGCTGTTGAAAATCCCCGGCATGAGACAATGCCATGCTCAAGGTTCTAGCGTTTGAGCTTTATGTCCCCGATGTTTCTCCGATAAATTGAAGATGATCGAGTTCCCGGGGAGGACGAATGCAACAGGCGCAGATTCTTCGTCTGCTCATCGCAATTGATGCGCTGCTGACAATGACAGGAATAGTGTTCGAGCCTGTAATGTCCGAGGATATGCCGCCGGCACTTATTGCCGCGTATGCCGACGCATATCCCGCGGACAATGGCGGCATTGCGCTGTATATGCTGGCATTGCTCATTTTGGTATTGATCGGGTATATCGGTATGTGGCGGCTGAGACAGTGGGGGCGTCTTGCATATACGACGGCCTGCATCGTCGATATCAGTTGTCTTATGTTCTACAGGCCTGTGCTGCTGAGCGGCCCTGCGATGGCATTAACCGTAGCCACCGGTTTTGTCGGTGGAGCACTGCTTGCGATGATCTGGTTGTCCGGCCTTCGCTATGAGTTCAAAGAATGAGCATCTCCATTTCCCGCAAACTCCTAGGCATGTCTGCCGAACGCTCGACGGGTTTTAGTCCTCGGCAGGAATGATAAAACTGGTGCGTCTTCGCAAGGACGGACTATCCGATGAGTGGTCGCCGGAAGGGTGTTCTTCGCATTCGCCGTCGGATTGAACAACATTGCCGCGTTTGCTGCTCCAGACCGCAAGCTTGTTCGGCCCCTCGTTGATGGCTTGATATAAGGCCTTGTCGGCTGCGCGGATTATGGAGGCAGCCGGGCCTTCGCATTCCGGGTACGATGCAATGCCGGTCGTCATGGTCAGGAGATTCGGGTCAAAGTTTTTCCACGCAGGAAGCGGCAACTGTTTTATCTCGGTGCGAATCCTGTCCATCACGATGATTGCCTCGTCACTGTTCGTCTGCGGCATAATCAGCGCAAAAGATTCATCGCCGAACCGCGTTGCGACATCGTTGACCCGAATGGCATTCTTCATGGAGGACGCAATATGGTGCAGAACGCCGTGGGTAGCGGACGTTCCTTCCTTTTCGCTGAGGCCTTTGAGGTGATCGATTCTGACAAGGGCGATTGCGAATGAGTGTTTGTGGCGTTTGGAGCGCTGGAACTCTTCCTCAACGCGAACATCAAAATAGCGGCGGTTGAAAAGGCGGGTGATGGAATCGATGAGCGATGCATCTTTCATCCGCCGGATATCCTCAAAATAGCCCGAAAGTTTCAGCATGACGAATGCCTGCGTGAGAAAGTGCTGCAGTACAAGAACATCTTCGTCGGTAAAGCCTTTACCCCCAATCTTGTCGGCGAGATTCAGGACTCCGATGGTGTCGCCCTCATGCACAATGGGAAGGCTCAGGCACGAGGACGTCTTGTAGGAAGGTTTGACGGATGGTACGTATTTTTTTAATTCCGATTCCGAGTTGATCATGATATGCGCGCCTGTCTGGTATGCCTTGCCTGCGATGCCTTCGCCGGGGTGGACAAAGACATCCTGCATCAGTTCCTTCATGGTGCCGTGCACAGCGGCCACCGACAACGTGTTTTCATCCTCTCCGGGCAGCATGAGTGAGCATTTTTCGACCTGCGCCAGCTGAACAGCCTCTGCGACGATTGCCTTATGCAGCTCATCGGGGGTCTGGCAATATCGCAGCAGATTCGGCGCCTTTTCGAAGACCTTGCGCAGCGATTCATACCGCACATAATAGCGATAAGCGCTGGCACGGCTTTCGAGCATCTGCGCAAGTACCTTGCAGAGATTCTGGATGGACTCGAAGACATCTTTATCGAGCAGGGTATTAAAAATCCCCATCATGCCGAACAGGGCCTTGTCCGTCATAATCGGGAAGAGATACATCGAGATGATGTCTTCATGGAATCCTGCATGCAGAATTTCATGCGTATCCATGACAGCCAGCGGCATCTTCGTCTGGAAGACCTTCGCGACAAGGGGATTGGCCGCATCGAGCCGCATGTCTTTCAGGAGATCGTGCGTGCGGCCGCTAGAATAATCCACGACCAGCGATCCGTTCCTTGCGCTGAAGATGGCGGAGGTGTCAATCGAAAAGACGAAAGAGGTCGCCTCGATAACGGTCTTATAGACGTCCTTCAGCGGAGTCTCCTGCTTCATGCTCGTCATCAGGCTGCTCACGACCTTCAGCCAGTGCGACTGACGCCTGAGCTCGCCTTTTTCGTATCCCGAGGCAAGTATCCCGTCGAGCAGCGGCCGCACGGTCTTGAGCGTCTCCTGCACGCGGTCGAGCGGCATGATGCGCACCTTCACCATGTTTTCGGCGATGCTCTCGTATTCGATTCCCATCGTGATGCCCTTGCGAACGCAGAACTCGATATAGGAGTTGTTCGTCGGATAGAAGGCCTCCGCGACGACGACGACGGTAATGCCCTTCAGATGCATGGGAATGAATACGTGGTACTGATCGGTGGGGCCCTGAACCGCCATGGCGTCATTCATGGTCACCGCTTTTGAGAGCATGCGTGCAAGGAAGCTGCTCAACAACTCCCTGCCCTTGAAGTGTTTGCGGATAGCCGAGAGAACAACATCATCGCGCGACGGCGGGATGAGCAGGTTGTTGCGGTCGTCATAGAGCGAATAGCTGAGGCCGGTCAGCTCAGACAGCGAATCGAAGGCCTTTGACATTGCCGAGACGTCAACGAAAAACTGTGACATGTATGCTCCCGCCTATCAAGGAATATATCAGCATGTCCTCGTGCTGCTTCGCGACAGTTTAGCACGTTCGGGAGGTTTTTCGCCAAACAACTGTTTGATTCTCCAGCAAGAAAGTTGATTTGCCGTCGCGACGCCGCCGTA
The DNA here is from genome assembly GCA_035319145.1 of Dissulfurispiraceae bacterium. GTDB lineage: Bacteria > Nitrospirota > Thermodesulfovibrionia > Thermodesulfovibrionales > Dissulfurispiraceae > JAAYUK01. The sequence goes on from DATHDH010000009.1 coordinate 17,882, forward strand.
GCGCGGAAAACAGTCTAAGGTCTTCAGTCGCAGTGCATGGTTGACAACCGGATGCGTCGTTTTCTAAAGTAACTACTAAGGTAGTCATTATGAAATCGATTCTCGAGAAATTCAATGTGCTGGGGCTGTCTGAATACGAGGGGCGCGCGTATCTTTCGCTGCTGCATGCTCACCCTGCGACGGCGTATGAGGTGAGCAAGGGCTCCGGCATCCCGACATCGAAGATATATCACGTTCTAGGCAAACTCGTCGCCCGCGGCATGGCTGCGCCACTGTCGGAGCGGAAAGGCACTCGGTATATGCCGCTCGAGCCCGAAGAGTTTCTGCGCCGGCAGAGCAGCACTATCGGGCAGGCGGTCGATTCATTGAGGAAGGATCTCGGCGAACTCTCGGAACGGGCTCGTCAGTCGTCCATTTGGAACATTACCGATTCCGCGTATCTTTTCGATAAGGCCAAGGCGATGATTGCGGAGGCGCGACAGACGGTGCTGCTTTCGCTCTGGAAAGAAGATTTCGGAATGCTCGAGCCGGCTCTGCTCAAAGCTCGGAAGAGAAAGGTCCGCATTGCCGCCATTCATTTCGGGACCCCGCAATCAAGGCTGCAGTGCATCTATGCGCATCCCATAGAAGACACCATTTACCGCGAGAAGGGCGGGCGCGGAATCGTGATTGTCCGCGACTCCGTTGAGGTGCTGACCGGTACGCTCTTCGAGGGCGGCCGCACGGAGGGCGCATGGAGTGCGAATCAGGGGTTCGTGACATTGGCCGAGGATTATATCAAGCATGACATTTACATCATGAAGATTGTTCGCCGTTTCGATGCCGATTTGGTAAAGACATTCGGAGCAGGATATGTCAAACTGCGGGATATTTTCTCTGATAAGGAGGGGGCATGAAGGTTTTCATCGACGGGAATATCATGGACGGCGCCGCGGCAAAGATTTCGGTGCTTGACCACGGGCTGTTGTACGGCGACGGTGTTTTCGAAGGCATCCGTATGTATAACGGTAAGGTTTTCAAGCTTCGCGAGCATGTATCTCGGCTTTTTGCGAGCGCCAAAGCCATCATGCTTACCATTCCAATGTCCGAAACGGAAATGGAACAGGCAATTCTCGAGACCGTCAGGGCGGAAGGACAACGCGACGGCTATATTAGGCCGATAATAACGCGCGGCTCGGGCTGTCTCGGAATCGATCCGACCTCTTGTAGTCGAGCAACCGTGATCATCATTGTCGACAACATCAGACTGTATCCCGCGGAACTCTATGAGAAGGGAATGGAGGTCGTCTCTGTGGCGACACGACGCATTTCCTCGGACGGACTCGATCCGCGCATAAAATCACTCAATTATCTGAACAACGTACTCGCCAAAATTGAAGCGCGGCGAGCCGGATGTCATGAGGCGGTCATGCTGAATCGAGAAGGGTATGTGGCCGAGTGTTCCGCGGATAACATCGCTATTGTTCGCGACGGCTCCCTGCTGACGCCGGCAGTTCAGTGCGGCGCGTTGGACGGCATAACGATGCAAACAGTGCTCGACCTTGCTCGGCTCGCTGGCATACCCCATCAGAGGGCATTTCTGACGAGATACGACCTCTATACGGCCGATGAATGTTTTCTGACCGGAACCGGGGCTGAAATCATGCCCGTGACCATGATAGATGGCCGCACGATCGGCGACGGGGTGCCGGGACGGATATCGGCACTGCTGAGAGCGAAATTCGAACGGTTTGTGCGCGAAGATTTGTTGCACTAGATCGCTTGGGATCAACGACTGTTATTGTGCTGAAGCGGGCAGCTTGATGCTGTCTTCCCTGATCACCTTGTGAAAACGGACATGAACCGAATAGTCGTCAAAGGGAAGGTGATGCACGGCAACGACCGTGCCGCTGACGACCGCATCAGTCGCAGGCAGAGGGACCTTCAGTTCGAGGGCCCTGCCGAGCAGCATGCGGGCATTGCTGCGCGCCGCTATCTTCAGGGAGTATGAAAGGCCATGCGTTGAAATGTCGATGAGGCTTCCATTGAATGTATTGCCAAAAGCCTCTCCCGAAGCGTTCATAAGGCGGAAATACACGGCGGTTGCATGTTTGCGCCGCGCTGCCTGGCGCCGGTTTGCCGTCTCGGGAGACTCCGCCTTTTTGCGCTTCGTGGAGCAATAACCGAGAAGCTTCCCTTCGAGTGCGGGGAAAGACTTCTCCCAAGCCGTCAGGACATCCTGATCGAGAGCATGCGCTTTGAGCGCTGAGACTGCGGAGAAGCTGAACGTGCAGATTGTATTCGAAAAGAAGGCGTCCGCATTGACGACGTCGCCGGGCACTATTGTGCATAAAAGAATGTCGCGATTTTCCCGACGGAACGAGAGGCTGCCCTGTCCTTCTTCGATGAAATACATGCGTGAATGCGTTTCCCCCTGCCGAAAGATGCGCTGCCCCGGCTCAAATGTTTCGCTCTTCTGGGCGTAATACAGCGCGTTCGCTTCTTCGGATGAGAGGGTCCGGTACAGATCTTTCCATGCAACGAGGAGGTCGCGCGACATGCCGGCTCTCTTGGCTTCTTCGATAGCCTCTCCCGCCTTGATTATTTCGGTAAGCGCCATAGCATCGACCGCATACAGCCGGTCGCGCAACGCTTCCGCCTTCGAAAAGGCGCCTCCCCGCACATGTTCGATAACAAGCGCATACAAAGCCTTTACCGCGGCTTCTGTATTGCCCTCCTGCAGATAACGATCGACGTCGGCTTCTGTCTCGGTCGGACGGTCTGACATACTGAACCTCCGCTGATGCTGTCTGTTTAACTATAGCAATTAACTGCCGATAGATAAAACAGCCGAAGCCGGTTGTTGCGCTTCGGTCGTATCCGAACCCGAATATCTATTAAGAAAAGCATGCCGCATAGAGGCGAAAAAGGAGGCGCAATGGAAGACAATCAGAAAGAAGGCGGGCCGGGCAAGGTAGCTGAAGTGATTGAATCAGTCAGACAGGGCAGAGGGAAACTACGACTGCTGGCTTGGCTTTTCGCGGCGTTCATCGCCGTTATGTTTTTTTCGCCGTTTGTCATTATCGGGGCAGGACAGCGCGGTGTGGTGCTGAATTTCGGTGCGGTTCAGGATGTCGTTCTCGGAGAGGGCCTTCACTTCCGCATACCGATAATGCAGAGCATCGAAAAGATCGATGTGCGCGTACAAAAGGCGCAGACTGATGCGGAATCTGTATCCAAGGATCTGCAGGACACGCGATCCGTCATCGCACTGAATTTTCATATCTCTCCCGAGAAGGCAGGCTGGCTGTTCCAAAACCTCGGCAGTGATTACAAAACAAGGGTCATCGATCCGACCATCCAGGAGGTCGTGAAAGCGGTAACCGCAAAATACACCGCGGAAGAGCTGATAACGCAGCGCGAAAAGGTGCGCACAGAAATCATGGCGCTTCTCAAGGCTCGGCTTGTCTCCTACAACATCATGGTCGACGACTTTTCGATCGTCAACTTCGCGTTTTCAAAGGAATTTACCCACGCCATAGAAGAGAAACAGGTGGCGCAGCAAAAGGCGCTCAAGGCCCAGCGCGACCTTGAACGGATAAAGATTGAGGCGGAACAGAAGATTGCCCAGGCCAAGGCGGAGGCTGAATCGCTCCGCATGCAGAAAGAAAATGTCACGCCGCAGCTGGTCCAGTTGCGCAGGATTGAGGCATCGATTAAGGCAATCGAAAAATGGGACGGCAAGCTGCCGAAGCTGACCGGCGCCGGTGTCCCCTTCATTGATATGCGCGAACCCGAAAAAGAGGGGGGAAACAAGTAATCATTCGTGTCGCAAAGGGACTGAGGCAGCATGGGCTCGAAAGCGCCGCCGTGGTATAATTTGCCGATGCGCTTCATAGCAGATCTGCATATACATTCCCGCTTTTCGCGCGCCACGAGCAAGGACATGTCGCCGGAGAGCCTCTGGCGCTGGGCTCAGCTGAAGGGGATCCGGGTCCTCGGCACGGGGGATTTTACCCATCCGCTCTGGCACAGAGAGCTGAGCGAGAAGCTCGATCCAGCCGGCAACGGCTTGTATCGGCTCAAAAAACAGTTCCGGAGCGAAACTGTTCCTGCATCATGCCATGCAGACGTTTTCTTTATGCCCACCGCCGAAATCAGCTGCATTTATCGCAAAGCCGGCAAAACGCGGAAAGTGCATCTTATTGTTCTGGCGTCGGGACTTGACGATGCGTACCTCATCAATATTGAACTGGCGAAAATAGGCAATCTCTCGGCTGACGGGCGGCCTATTCTCGGCCTCGATGCCAAAGAGCTGTTGCGCATCGTGCTATCCACGGCGCCCGATGCCCTCGTGATCCCGGCACATGCATGGACCCCGCATTTTTCGGTCTTCGGAGCGGAGTCGGGTTTCGATTCGCTGGAAGAGTGCTTTGACGAGCTTACCCCGCACATTGCCGCGATTGAAACGGGGCTTTCATCAGATCCAGCAATGAACCGTCGCATATCGGCGCTGGATCGTCTAACCCTCATCTCGAACTCTGACTGCCACTCTGTATCCAAGATAGGCCGTGAGGCGACCATTTTTGATACTGACGTATCATACAGCGCCATCGCGAAGGCAATACGCACAAGAGAGGGGTATGTCGGGACAATTGAGTTCTTTCCTGAAGAAGGGAAATATCATATCGACGGTCATCGAAACTGCGGCGTGGCCCTGCAGCCGAAGGAAACCATCCGTCATAACTACCTCTGCCCGATATGCGGCAAACCCCTGACAATAGGCGTCCTTCATCGCGTCGACAAACTGGCTGACCGCGATGAGTCAGTGAAGCCTGCGACGCCCTGGCCGTTTGTTTCTCTGATCCCGCTGCAGGAACTGATCTCCGAGGCGCTCGGCGCAGGTGTTGCAACGAAGAAGGTGCAGGCGGCGTATTTCTCGCTCCTGGAGGCGTGCGGCAATGAGTTGGCGGTCCTCATGGATCTGCCTATTGCTGCTATACGAAAGGCAGTGCCCGAAGGCAGAATCGTCGACGCAATCGAGCTTATGCGCAAGGGAAAGGTAAACATCGCACCCGGATATGACGGAGAGTATGGCCGCATTCGCATTTTTGAGAAGTTCGCGGTGCCGGAAAAGAAGGGACAGGAGGTGTTGTTTTGAGATGAAAGAGAGGCGCGGACAGTAATGACGGTTCAAACCGGCCTCAACCTCTTTGCAAAGCGGTGGCCCCGTTCTTTGCGCGGTGCACGTGTCGGGCTGGTCGTTCATCCGGCTTCGGTTGATTCTTCTCTCACTCATGCCATTAACCGTTTCAGGGACGCGCACTGTTGTCGCCTGACGACGCTTTTCGGCCCGCAACATGGTATTCTCGGCCAGACGCAGGACAACATGATCGAGTGGCGCGGATATCGCGACCGACGCCTGAATCTTCCGGTCTACAGTCTTTATGGTGAGGTGCGCAAGCCGATGCCCGAGATGCTGAAGGATATCGACGTGCTTGTCGTTGATCTTCAGGATGTAGGCGCCCGCTACTACACGTTCATCTGGACGCTCGATCTCTGTATGGAGGCATGTTCAGAATTGGGGAAGGCCCTCATGGTGCTTGACCGCCCGAATCCGATCAACGGAATCGCCGTCGAAGGCCCGGTGCTCCAGCCTGCGTATGCGTCCTTTGTCGGTCTGCGCCCGCTGCCGGTGCGCCATGGAATGACCATCGGGGAAATCGGCTTCTACCTTCGCGAACTCTTCTTCCCGCAGCTCCGGTATCATGTCATCCGCATGGAAGGCTGGCGGCGCGGCATGTGGTTTGACGAGACCGGGCTGCCGTGGGTGCTGCCGTCTCCGAACATGCCGACGCTCGATACCGCCACTGTCTATCCCGGGATGTGCCTGCTTGAGGGAACGATGCTGAGCGAGGGGCGTGGCACAACGAGGCCGTTTGAGACATTCGGAGCACCTTATATCAATGCCGACATGCTTGTGCAGCAGCTTCGCAAGATGCGCCTGCCCGGCGTAGTTTTCCGCCCGCTGCAGTTCGAGACGACATTTCAGAAGCATGCGGGCAAGCTTTGCGGTGGCGCTCAGATACATGTGACGGATCGCGAACGGTTTTCACCTTGGAATATTGCGCTTGCCATTCTCAAGGTCGTTCACGACACATGGCCGAAGCAGTTTGTTTGGAAGAGACCTCCATATGAATATGAATCGAAGAAGAGACCTATCGACATCCTTGTCGGCAGCGACTATGTGCGCCGCGCGCTCGGCGCTGGAACGTCTTTCAGGGAAATTTGCAAGTGGTCAGCCGAGCAGGCAACGATGTTTAAGCGGGATGTGCGGCGGCATTTCCTGATGTATGAAGATTGACGCGGCATCTTGATGCGGACCCTTCGACTCCTCAAAAATCCCATATGAAGCGACTGTCGGCAGCCTTCATCCTGGCAGCAGGGTTTGGCGAACGGCTGCGTCCGATTACCGACCATATCCCGAAACCGTTGCTTCCGATATTCGGCAAACCGATCATCGAACATGTATTCGATCGCATATCCGAAGTGCGGCCGCAGGCGCTGGCTTTGAATGTGCATTATCGCGCGGCCGATATCGGGAAATGGCTTGCGGGGGTTCCTTATGCAGGACAAACTACATTGTTTCATGAGACGGCAATTCTCGGCACGGGCGGTGCCCTGAAAAACGCCGCACGGCTGCTGCATGGCGGAACCTTTCTTGTCCATAACTCGGACATCATATCCGACATCGATCTGCAGCATCTGATTGATGAACATTTCAGACAGGACAATCTGGCAACGCTTGCGCTTCACGATTTTCCGCGCTTCAATACCGTCCGCATCGGTCCTGACGGACAGTTTGCCGGGCTCGGCACAAACGCGGCATTGGATGAAGATGAACGACTGCGTGCGTTTGCCGGCATAGCGGTGTACGAACCGGGGTTTCTGAACTTTCTTCCTGACGGTGCGTCGCATGTCACCGATGCCTGGAAGTCGGCGCGGGAATCAGGGCGGCGCATCGGCAGCGTGGATTTTGCCGGAGCAAACTGGAGCGATATCGGAACTCCGGCTTCTTACGTTCAGACGCTTTTCGCCATGCTTCGCCGCGAAGGCGAAACAGTTTTTCTTGCATCTGCCGAAGCGGGATGCGTCTCTGCCCGATACGACGGCTATGTGATTGCCGAACAGGGGACATCGCTTGGGGCCGGAGCGGTCAGAAACGTTGTCGTTCTGCAGGGATGTACTGTCGGAGACGAAGGGCTCGAAAATGCCCTTGTGCATCCCGGAGGAGTCCTCTCATTTGCGGAGCATGAGATCTTCGGGCTTTCAGACGAAGGTTTCAAGGAAATCGGCGCCGGCGGCTCAGAACGAAGGTATTACCGGGCTGGTGGCGCCGTTATGCTGCGATGTCCGGTTCGCGACGAGGATTTCGTGCGGCAGATCGAATACAGCCGTTTCTTTGCGTCGTGCGGTGTCCGTGTGCCGGCGCTGCTCGATGTGCGGCAAGACCGTGCTGAAGCGATCCTTGAAGACCTCGGTGATCTGTCGCTCTATAGCTGGCTGAAATGCCGGCGTTCTGCCGATGTCGCGGAAGAGACCTACCGCCGCGTCCTTGATCAGCTTATCCGTCTTCATACGACGGCATCCGAACGAGTCGAGGAATGCTCGCGGCTTGCAAGCCGGATTTTTGATCGCAAGTACCTTCTTTGGGAGACGCAGTATTTTCTCGAGAGATTTGTCGACGGTGCTTGCGGAATCGGTGACTACGAATCTCCGCTGCTTGCGGATGATCTTGCAAAACTGGCCGCCCGTGTTGATGCGGCACCCCGCACCATAATCCATCGCGACTGCCAGTCTCACAACATCATGCTGAAAAACGGATTTGAAGTCTGTCTCATCGACTACCAGGGGGCGCGTCTCTTGACCCCGGCGTATGACATCGCCTCTCTGCTTTGGGATCCCTATTATCGATTATCTGAAGCATCCAGGCATCGCCTGCTCGATTACTACCGCGAAGGCATGCGGAAAGCGGCGCGCTCGTTTAACCTTCAAGCGTTCGATTCGGTACTCATCGCATGCCGTCTGCAGCGACACATGCAGGCATTGGGCGCTTACGGATTTCTGGCGAAGGTGAAAGGGAAACGCTATTTCCTCAAGTATGTCCCGGAAGGGCTCCGGCTACTGAAATCCGACATCGCCGAGTCTGAAAACGCATATGCAGCTTTGGCTGCATTGATCTCGCGGCTCTGACGTAGCCTGCATTATTCAAAGACCGACGCGGCAACCCTAGGCCCCTCGCATGGGACCGTACATCCAGCACGGCATATCTCCGGTTTTATCAGGCAATAAAAAACGGCGGCCTGTTCTATGGCGGGCCGCCGTCACATCCGCTCCTCCGGCTTACTTCTTGGCCTTCATCGGTGTGCCGCAGCAGGTGAGTTCGTGCATTTCGAGACATCCGCATGCCGTATCAACCGCAACGACCAGACCGCATGTCGAGCAGGAATACTTGCTGCCAACCGCCGAGCCGCGCTTCTTCGCCGCCGTTTTGGCCGCGGGCTTCGGCGCACACTTCTTCGTTCCGCATTTCTTTGCTGCCGCCTTTTTCGGGGCCGCCTTTGCGGCCTTGGCCGGTGCTGCTGTCTTCTTTGTTGCCATGCTTCCTCCTCTGCAGGTAGTGTAAAGAAAAGATCACCGTGCAGCGCACAGTGTTTGAATACAACCGAGCCGGGTCTCAACTCCCAGCCTTCTGTTTAAATTATATATCACAAGGAGCCCTTATGAAAGGCGTGATGCACGGACGAAAGGATCTGCCGGGCCGCCTCGCGATCGGTTCGCTGGAGCTGGCCATGCCGTTGATTCTCGCGCCTCTGGCCGGAATCAGCGATCTGTCCTTTCGCACGCTTCATCGCATATACGGATGCGGGCTGGCGTTCACCGAAATGATCAGCGCCCGTTCATTAGTCTACGGGAGCCGCCAGACATTAAGCATGCTGCAGACATCCGGAGATGACAGGCCGCTCGGCGTCCAACTGCTCGGAAACGATCCCGAACTTCTGGTGCGTGCGCTGGATGTCATCCATACGATGCCGTTTTCGATTATCGATATTAACGCCGCCTGCCCGGTGCCGAAAGTGACGAGCCGCGGCGAAGGAGCCGGAATGTTGCGTGAAGACCCGATTCGCATCGAGATGCTTCTGAAGGCCGTCGTTCAGGCAACGCATCTGCCGGTGACGATCAAGATCAGGAGCGGATGGGATGAGAATGAGCTTGTGGCGGTAGATGTCGCACGCGCGGCCGAGTCGGGCGGGGCGGCTGCAATTTGCGTGCATGGACGCACCCGTATGCAGCGCTACGGTGGACGGGTGAGCCGCAAGGTCATAGCTGATGTGAAACGGGTGGTCAGGATTCCGGTCATAGCAAGCGGCGATGCCTTTTCTCCGCGCCTTGTGGAACGAACTTTCGTTGAAACCGGCTGTGACGGGGTGATGATTGCGCGCGGCGCCCTCGGCAATCCCTGGATCTTTCGCGATGTGACCGGGTATCTGGCATCGGGTGTATTCAGTGATCGCAGGAGCCTCACGGAGACATGCACGGCGATGCGGGAGCATCTTTCCCTCTGTTGCGAACAGTACGGAGAACGCAGCGGGGCCGTGCTCTTTCGCAAATTCTTCACATGGTATGCAAAAGGAATCAAGACCGGCAGGCAGTATAAGGAAAGGGTCTTCAGCGTGACGGATTGCTCGGCAATGCGGGCCGTCATCGACCATTTGGAACAAGCCGACCCGCAGATGCTCTCGCTTTACGCTGCATATGACAGAGAGATGCTTGACTCCGATGCATCCTCGAGCCTTGACGGACTCCCGGCCTTGCCATAAGAGGCTTTTTATGTGATAGCAGCCCATCAAGTCCGGACCGGACATGCCGAAAATAATATAGTCAGGTTTAATCTCAATCATAGTCAAAGGGAGGAGACTTAAGCGTGGGGGTTCGATTCAGGGATAAGATCGGCAGGATGAAGACCAACCTCACAAGCCTCGATGATCAGCCGTTAAGCAAAGCGGCGCTTGTCATCATCTTTTTCCTCGACATCTTCATTCTGGTGTCCATTTTCAATGGACTCGACGCGCATACCAGACAGCTTCCTTCTCCCGACACCTTCATCCCGTATACCTGCCGAGAGATAGTCGTCAATCACCGATGGAATCCTACGAACCGGATTGAAAACGCCTCTCAAATCATCATTCAGTCGAGCAGAAGCTATTACCCGGCAGACGAAAGGAAGAATAAACAGCATCCCGTCTGCGAGCCATATATCGGTCTGATCGAGCAAATCAAGAATGACAAGGAACTTGTCGGTATCTTCGAAGAGCGAAGCAAAGACGAGCTTGAGGCAAAGAAGCTCCAGAGGGAAATCGACAATCTGAAGGGCGCTTACGATACTTCTCTGCTCGAAACCATTGCAAAAAAGCAGGAAAGCAAAACAAAAGTGGATGCGATAAGGGAAGATTACCGGAAGAAAACCGCTGCGCTTGATACATTAAAATCCAGGCTGGCAACGCTGGAAGAAGCTATCAACGGCGATACGAAAATCAAGCTTCTGTGGGCGAAACTGCAGGGTCTTCGCGAACAGGACAGGCAACAATTACTGTCTGATTTGCAGACATCGAACTTCTGGTACCCGGTGAAGAAACTGGGAATGCAGATGATATTCTTGATTCCGCTCTTTATAGTTTTTTTCGTATGGAACAGCGCGAGTATAAGGAAGAACCGGGGGTTGCAGACCCTTGTGTCGTCTCATCTTCTCGGGGTCACATTCATTCCCATTCTCTGCAAGATTATGGAAGCTGTATACGACATCATTCCGAAAAAACTGCTCAAACAGCTTATGGATCTCCTTGTATCCCTCAACCTTATTGCAATTTGGCACTACCTTGTCATTGCTGTCGCAATCATCGCCGCTCTTTTCCTGATTTACATCTTTCAGAAAAAACTCTTCTCTCATGACAAACTGATCGAACGCAGAATATCAAAAGGAGAATGCCAGCAGTGCGGGAAACGACTGCCCGCAGGCGCGAACGCATGCCCCTTCTGCGGGTTTGTTCAGTTCAAACCGTGCAGTAATTGCAAAAGGCTGATGCACGTTTTAGGAAAGTATTGCAGGGAGTGCGGTCATCAGGCATAGCGCATCCCACCTTTTGCAGAAAATCTGATCATTTCAAATGGTAAAGAAGAGTCCGTGCTTTAATACCCGAAAATACGAAAGTAACCGCAGTTGCAATCCTTGATAACCCATCGGTAAATGTTTCAGGAAATCGACCGGGTTCCTCCGCATTAAGCGATTCAATGGCCATATGACATGCTCCTCGCTATCCGCTTGTCCAGTACCAAGGTCTGATATTGTTCAACAAGGAGGAACGCACTGCAATGAGCAGGCCCGCACTAACCGATGCTAACACATATGCTAACTTAACAAATACATGGGCAGAACAGTTATTACTTGGGTTCTGAGCCTCCTTGAAGCCTAGAGACATTGCCGGCAGTCTATTTTGGAAAGCTCACTGGCAGCGAGGGGATATGGGAATGCCGCACACAGTATGGATCGAATATTTATCGAGTATTTTGCTTCTTTGAAGGCAATTCTGTTGTTGTGCTGACGACCCATGGACTGGTCAAAAAGACACAGAATACTCCTCGACAAGAGATTGATTTGGCGGAGAAATGCAGACGAGATTATTTGCAGCGGAGGACACGGAAATGAGCGACCTTAAGAAATATGTGCATGATCGCAAACAGAAAGACAAGGCGTTTGCCAATCAATATGAAACTGGATATGAGCAGTTCAAGATTGGTGTCATGCTGAGGCAGGCTCGTGAGTCCTCGATATTCAGAGATTACTCGCTGGCGAGGATGAATTAAATAACTTCAACATTTATCAGAATCTGGGCCGATCTGCGAAAGAATTCTATTCAGAAAAAGCTTATTCAATTCCTTTTCAGATTGAGCTAGGGGTGGCGACTTATGCAGGTGACTTTATGGCGGTTCGGATTGACGGAACTAATTTCCTTGGTATGACTCTTCAAAATGGGGTTTATTTTGTACTGACTGACAAATAGAGTGTCGTGACATTCCGATAGCGCAAAGGAAAGACTCAACAATTACCAAAGTTAATATAGCAGTGCCTAATATCAATAACATCGATAACCCTTCGATCAGATCCAAGAGAGAATAACTTATCGATCTATACTGATGTCTTCTTTAAGAAGAGCGAAATGTTTATAGGCGGAAACTGCTTCCGGAACTCTTCACCGTAAATAAATTGATACAACACGGAATGCTTCAATTGCTAATAGACATAATTGACGAAACAGCAATAATGGGCTATATTTAAACAGGAATGATTCCGATTATGAAGCTGACAGACAAGGCAAGGAAGATTGAACAAGGCATTTTAGACCGCCTGAGAGAAAAGGGATATAAACTGACTCTCCAGCGGCGGGAAATCATTTCAATTCTTGCTCAGGACTCATCTCACCCGCGTGCCGCCGATATTTTGCTGAAGGCTAGGAAGCGCGCACCCCGTATCAGCGTATCAACTGTCTATTACACTCTTGCCATGCTCAAGAAAGAGGACCTCATAAGAGAGATTGAGTTCTATGATATGGATAACCGCTATGACATCAATGTTTCAAATCACCTGAACCTTATTTGTGAGAAGTGCGGCAGGATTGAGGATTATGTGAATGAATTGCCTCTTTCCTCTTTGGACATAGAGCAAAGAAGCAATTTTCAACCGTTTCGCTTTCGACTCGAGTGTTACGGAGTCTGCAGTAAATGTAGAAAGAGCAAGAAGTGATTTTTATTGGCCAGAGATTAGGAATGATTCCTAATTAGCACATCTATCCGCCTTGGGCGGTCTCGTCAGCACACTTAATGACCTGAAAGGAGCCGATATCATGAGTGAAGGAAGCAAGTGCCCCGTAACGGGCAAAACAGGCGGGCACCGAACCGGAGGCGGATCAAATAGAGACTGGTGGCCGAACCAACTGAACCTTCATATTCTGCACCAGCATTCCTGCAAGTCCAATCCGATGGACAAGGACTATAAGTATGCGGAAGAGTTCAAGAAGCTCGACTTTGCTACCGTGAAGAAAGATCTCTACGCTTTGATGACAAATTCGCAGGACTGGTGGCCTGCCGATTACGGCCACTATGGGGGGCTCTTCATCCGAATGGCGTGGCATAGTGCAGGCACCTACCGTGTAGGCGACGGCCGCGGGGGTGGAGGTTCTGGCAATCAGCGGCTTGCACCCCTGAACAGCTGGCCGGATAATGTGAATCTTGATAAGGCGCGTCGTTTGCTTTGGCCCATCAAGCAGAAATACGGCAGGAAAATCTCATGGGCCGACCTTATGATTCTCGCCGGCAATTGCGCGCTTGAATCAATGGGATTCAAGACGTTCGGGTTCGGTGGCGGGCGCGAGGATATCTGGGAACCGGAAGAGGATATCTATTGGGGCAGCGAAGACAAGTGGCTTGGCGATAATCGTTATAGCGGTGACCGGAATCTCGAAAATCCCCTTGCCGCCGTGCAGATGGGGCTGATTTATGTAAATCCGGAAGGACCCGACGGCAATCCAGATCCTGTTGCCTCGGGCAGGGACGTCCGCGAGACTTTCAGACGTATGGCGATGAACGATGAAGAGACCGTAGCCCTCGTTGCTGGCGGGCATACGTTCGGCAAGTGTCATGGCGCCGGTCCTGCATCATATGTCGGGGCAGAACCCGAAGGGGCGCCTATTGAAGAGCAGGGGCTAGGATGGAAGAGCCGCTTTGGGAGCGGAAAAGGCGGCGATACAATCAGCAGCGGCATTGAGGGAGCCTGGAAGCCGAATCCAACCAAATGGGACATGGGCTATCTGAAGACGCTGTTTAAATACGAGTGGGAACTGATCAAGAGCCCGGCAGGAGCGCATCAGTGGCTGGCCAAGAACGTTGACGAAGAAGACATGGTGATTGATGCACACGATCCTTCGAAGAAGCATCGGCCGATGATGACTACAGCCGATCTTTCGTTGCGTTTTGATCCGATATATGAGCCGATCGCCCGGAACTACCTGCAGAACCCGGAGAAGTTTACAGATGCGTTCGCCCGGGCGTGGTTTAAACTGACCCACCGCGATATGGGGCCACGTGCACGGTATCTTGGTCCGGAGGTTCCTGCCGAAGAGTTACTCTGGCAAGACCCGGTGCCTGCAGTTGATCAAAGACTCATCAATCAGAAAGATATCAGAGATCTCAAGGAAACAATCCTTGCTACGCGACTGTCGATCTCGCAACTGGTCTCAACGGCCTGGGCGTCAGCATCTGCATTCCGAGGATCCGATAAACGAGGTGGCGCCAATGGGGCTCGTATACGTCTCGCACCGCAAAAGGATTGGGAAGTCAACCAGCCTGAGCAATTGAAGACTGTGCTACGAACCCTTGAGAGGATCCGAAAGTCGTTCAATGCAACGCAGTCAGGCAAAAAGAAGGTTTCTCTCGCTGATTTGATTGTTTTGGGTGGATGCGCAGGGATCGAGCAGGCTGCAAAAAAAGCCGGTCACAATTTGACCGTTCCTTTTACACCGGGACGAACGGATGCGTCGCTGTCACAAACCGACGTGAAGTCGTTCAGTGTGCTTGAACCAAAGGCCGACGGCTTCCGTAACTATCAGCAGGCACGTTATGCTGTGACAGCCGAAGAATTGCTGGTTGACAAGGCACAATTGCTGACACTTACTGCACCAGAGATGACCGTTCTCGTAGGCGGCATGCGTGTGCTGAACACAAATTTCGACAAAACGCGGCATGGCGTTTTCACCAAGCATCAGGAAACACTCTCCAATGATTTCTTTGTCAACCTGCTCGATATGGGGACAGAGTGGAAGGCAAGCACAAAAGACGAAGAGATATTTGAGGGGCGTAGCCGTCAGACGGGCGAACTGAAATGGACCGCAACCCGCGTTGATCTTATTTTCGGCTCAAACTCCCAACTGCGTGCTCTCGCGGAGGTCTACGGAAGTGCAGATGCGCAGAAGAAGTTTGTCCAGGACTTCGTGGCGGCCTGGAACAAGGTGATGAACCTTGATCGTTTCGACATTGCTTGATGAGGAAATAGCTGGGAAAGTTCCACGTGCATACATGAGGGTGCATGCACATGGAACTTTCTTCGAGAGACAAAAAAATGAGCTTGTGCCCCAATTCAGCAGACGGTGCGAACCCGTCGCTGAACTGGGTTGGTTTGGATAGAGCCAAATGAAATGCATCGGCATCAACGACGATATTACGAGCTGAAACTCTATAAGGACAATGAAAATCTTTCGCTTTAAGGTGACTATATGTTTTAGGGAGGCGGCAGATTGGAGGTTTCCAAGTCAGATAGCGGCGGCGGGCGGCTTATCTTTGAAAAGCGACAAAACAACAAGTAAGTTAGGATGTTGCAAGAATCACCGTCAAAATTCTATGAGGTAATGGTGCATTGTGGTGCAAATTGGTGTAAATTGACTTATGGCAACCATTGAAAAAGCAATCCGTCAAAGCATCACCTTGCCCTCTCCAATAGTAAGACGGGTAAAGGCAATGGCAAAAAGCAGAAAAGTTAGTGCAAACAGGGTGCTCAGAGAGCTTGTCGAATCCGGGCTTCAATCAAAAGAAGATGAAAAGCTCAGGTTTTTCAAATTGGCTGAGCAACTGCAAAACTCAACAGATACAGAAGAACTACAGAAGATAAAAGCAGAACTCGCCCGAATGACGTTCGGAGCATAAGTGCCGAAGATTCAATGGAGCGATCTTCCTCCTGCGCTGCGCGATCATCTCTTTGATAGACTTCGCGACCGCCAAATTACCGCTGACGATCTCCATCAGCTAAAGCTTTGGCGAGAGTCTGAACCAGATGCGCCTGATGGCGATTGGTATAAGGAGTTTGTTTATTTAAGATATGCGGCAAGGGTCGGTTTCCCAAAACGTTAATTCTCCGAGGCCAGCCTGCAAAGGGGCTGAAGCTGTAAAAACTATTCTCACATGACTGGCTGCGTCTGAGCCTCCATGTCTGCAATGGTGGTGCCTGTTACAATCGAAAATTGGTACTCCGCTCAAAACCTGACAGTGTTGACTTGAAGGTGTTTTCAACACCCACCAACTTCCGCCTAGCTCACAACTCAATCACATAATCCTTGATTTTGTACTGCAGTGAACGGAGTGATATGCCGAGGATCTCCGCTGCTTTGCGCCGGTTGCCGCCGGTCTGTTGCAGCGCATTCATGATAGCAATACGCTCCGCGCTCTTGATGTCTCCGGTCACGCAGTATTCAGCCGTCACAGCACCGGTCGGTTCGGCAAGATGCGGTATGGTAAGTTCCGGACCACGGCTGATTATGATGCTTCGCTCGATAAGGTTTTCGAGTTCGCGGATATTGCCCGGCCAGTCGTACCGAACGAGCGCCTCATCCGCTTCTTTCGGCAGCGGACGCAAAGGCTTGCCGAGGCGCGCCGAAACGGCTCCGACAAGATAATCTGCGATTGTCCGGATGGATCCGAGGCGTTCACGGAGAGGCGGAATGGTTATTGGGAAAACATTCAGGCGGTAGAAGAGGTCTTCACGGAATTTCCTGTCGGCGGTCAGTTCACTGATATTGCGGTTTGTCGCTGCAATAATGCGGGCATTTGATCGGAGTGAGCTGAGCGAGCCGAGACGTTCAAAGGTCTTGTCCTGCAACACTTTCAGCAGCTTTGCCTGAAGTCCAAGTCCCATTTCGGCTATCTCGTCGAGGAAGATGGTCCCGTCATGGGCGATTTCGAAGCGCCCCTTCTTCTGCTGCGCCGCGCCGGTAAAGGCCCCCTTTTCGAAGCCGAAGAGTTCGGATTCGAGCAGCTGTTCGGGAATGGCCGCGCAATTGATCTCGACGAAAGGACCCGGTCTTCCGCTCAGGTGGTGCAGAACCTTGGCAATAAGGCTTTTCCCGGTTCCGGTCTCTCCGTACATCATCACTGTCGCGTCGGTTGGTGCTACGTCTTTTATATTCTGCAGAACAGGCGCTATGCCCGCAAAGATGACATCCGACGGCGGAATCGAGCCGAACAGGTCGGAACGGAGCTGGCTATTTTCGGCAATCAGGGACTGGCGTTCGGCAATTTTGGCGACGACGATGCGAAGTTCTTCCGGATCCTTCAGCGGCTTGATGATGTATTCGAGGGCGCCTTTCTTGAGCGCCGCGATTGCCGTATCGACAGTGGCAAAGGCGGTCACAATGACGAAATCGGCATTAGGGGCGAGTTCGCGTGCCCTGTCCATAAAGCCGATGCCGTCCATGTCTGGCATCTTGAGATCAGTGATGACGAGATTCGGTCGGAATATTTCGACGTTGCGCAAGGCATCGGCGGGTGATGAAGCGCTCGCGACAGTGTATCCCGCATCGGCAAGAATGCTCGACATGAGCAGCAGGAATGAACGCTCATCATCAACGATAAGGATTTTAAAGGCAGCTCGCTCCATCACTTCTCCGGTTGCTTCGCCGTGCGCGGCAGTTTGATTATGACGGTCGTTCCCTTGCCGGCAGGACTCTCCAAATCGATGGCGCCGCCAAGCACGTCAACGAGCCGTCCGACGATTGCCAGACCAAGGCCGGTTCCACGAACCTTTG
The DNA here is from genome assembly GCA_035319145.1 of Dissulfurispiraceae bacterium. Lineage (GTDB taxonomy): Bacteria > Nitrospirota > Thermodesulfovibrionia > Thermodesulfovibrionales > Dissulfurispiraceae > JAAYUK01. The sequence continues at coordinate 35,545 of DATHDH010000009.1, forward strand.
TCGTAAAGAACGGCTCGAATGCACGCTCCTTCATCGAGGGATCCATACCGGGCCCGCTGTCTGCAACGCTCAGTAGTATTGTATCACGCGTCATCGACGCGGAGACCGCGATCGAGCCCGGGCCCTCGATTGCATCGCTCGCATTCTGGAGCAGGTTGGCAAGGATCTGGCGAACCTTGTCTTCATCTGAAGTGACGGCCAGCGGCGCTGAACATTCGCATCTGATCGATATTTCGGGATGTGGCTGCAGCAAGGCAATAACATTGTCGATCAATGCGCAGAGGTCAAATTCTGCACTATGCGCATTAGCCGGACATGCATAGATGAGCAGGTCGTTCGTGAGCCGCTCGAGGCGCTGTGTTTCCTGCACAATGACAGACAGAGGCTGCTGCATATTTTTCGGCCTATTGTTGGGCGATGCAGAGCTCTGCTGTTCAAGAAGGTACTGGGCAAACCCCTTGATGCTGCCGAGCGGATTGCGAATCTCATGCGCCAGTACGGCCGCCATCTCTCCGAGCACGACCAGGCGTTCCCGCTCTTCAATCCGTCGCCGCAGTTCTTCCGACCGCCTGAGCGCGCGGAGGAGAATGAATCCGATTGCCCAGAGGAGCACAACGACGCCCGCCGCCGTAGCGAGCTGGATGCGGGCTTCTCGGATGCCGCTTTCTGCAGGATAGGGGTGCAGGGCCAGTCTGAGCACAAAGATGGCATTGCCGACATGCACCGGCATATCGAGCACTGAGACCCTCTCTTCGGTGCCGAGCATGAGATAATAATGTTTGGGCTGGCCGGAGCTGAAGACTTCGGCAACACGCTCGTCTTCATAAGGTCTGCCAATCAGGTTCGCATTTGAGTGCATTATGATGTTCCCGTTTTTCCCGTAGAGCGCAAGAAATGCTATGCCCTCGCCGGCGCTTTCTGTGATGATGTCGCTGAAAAGCGTCCCTTTCTCCAGATCCATGCGGCGCAGCGAGGCTTCGAGGGTCGCTGCCAGACCGAATGCCTGAAGCCTGAGCGCATTGTCAGCCGCATCTACGGCGTTCCGGTACATAACGACCGAACTGAAGACGGTCGCAACGGTCGCAATAACAAGGATCAGCAGGAGGGAATAAACCGCTTTCTGGCTTCGCTTTTTGCTTGTAGGCATACCTGCATTATACAGGAGCATTGTCCAACTTCATCCTGTACGCCACATTATTCATAAGCTTTTTCAGAGCTGGTGTGGGATGTCCTCTTCAAAGTGAGGTGCCTGGGTTTACACAGCCCGCATGAGCGGGCAGGGCAAACTGACTATCGCAACACAATGTCCGCTTCATCCCTATGTCTTCTCTGGTTGCACAAGGGCGAATCAGCTTGCTTGATAGCGGATATTCTACGCCTGGCTAGGAATAATATGGGTTAGGAATGCTGAGTATGAGGAGATACGGAATGATCTATAATGAAGATGTAAGTTGCCGTACCTGCTTAAGCTTGGCAAGCGCCAAGCCGGAATCAATCGCATCGACCGCCTGCGTGATTCCTATTTGGAAGTCAGGGGCGGTGCCCGCTACTACCAATGCGGCAGCCGCGTTTATGAGTACCATGTCTCGTTTCGCGCCGGCTTCTCCCTTGAGAATCGCCATCGTGATCGCGGCATTGAGATCTTTCCCGCCGCCGAGAATTTCATCCCGTTGAGCAGGGCGGATGCCGAAGCTCTCGGGCGTTACATAAAAGGTTTCGACATCAGGCCCGCGGAATTGCGAAATTCGCGTCCCGTCGCAGACCGTTATCTCGTCGAGCCCGTCTTC
>DATHDH010000010.1:0-3826 GCA_035319145.1 Dissulfurispiraceae bacterium
GGACTGTTTCGGCGACGAATACAACCGCTGCAACCTCTGCAACACCGGCAAATGCCCGCGCGGCATCACCACGCAGGATCCGAAGCTCTATCGCAGGCTTGATGCCGACAAGGTTGCCATGCGGACCGTCGAGGTGTTCAAGGCTGCGAATGTCGAGCTCAAAAAGATTTTTGCCCCGATGGGGAGAAGCACGGAACTTCCGATCGGCATGTCCGACGGCCTCAGCATCAACGACAAGGCAATGGCAGAGAGGCTGGGAATAAACTATGCCTGCTAAAAACATAAAGAAGAAGCCAGAAGTCAGAAGTCAGAAGTCGGGAGTGAAGACAGCAGCCAAAGCCAGGACAACGGCAAAGGCCGGGACAGCTGCGAGAGCGGCTGGGGTCAAGACTCCTGCAAAGAAGATTGCGAAGAAGACGGCTCCGGACAAGGCTGCTCCGGCACCGAAACTGCAGGCCGCCGTTGAGAAGCGGAAAGACGGCAGCATGCTTGTTCGCGGCCTCGTGAACGACCAGCGCACACCGTCGCGCATCCTGGAAGAACAGATCCAGCAACTGGTGAAAGAGGGCGTCCGCTCTATCACGGTTGCTGCGGACGGTCAGCACGGAATCGGCGGCCGCATCTGGCCGCGCGGTGAAAAGGTTTCCATCACTATCGAAGGCACCAGCGGCCAACGCACCGGCAGCATGGGCTTCGACGGTACGGAGATTGTGGTCAAGGGCAGCGCATCGGACGATGTCGGCTGGATCAACTGCGGCGCCAAGATAACGGTTCTGGGCGATGTGACCAACGGCGCATTCAACGCCGCGGCGCAGGGCGTTCTGTATGTCCAGGGCAGCGGCGGGGCGCGGTGCGATACGATGACCAAGCGCAACCCGCGCTTTGAACCGCCCCAGTCATGGTACTTCCGCAATGTCGGCGATTCGTTCGCGGAATTCAAGGCGGGCGGCGTCGCCGTTGTCTGCGGCGTCAATCCGCGCAATCCCGAAAACATCCTCGGCTACCGTCCGTGCGTCGGCATGGTCGGCGGCACCGTTTATTTCCGCGGCAAAATACAGGGATACAGCGAGCGCGACGTGAAGCTGCTCGACCTGAGCGATGCCGACTGGGACTGGCTCAGGACGAATATGAAGCCTTTCCTTGAAGCGATCGATCGTGTGGGGCATTATCAGGAACTGACCAAATCAATGTCCGACTGGAAGAAGCTCGTTGCCTACACGCCGCAGGATAAGGCGCAATGGAAGAAGTCGTACAAGATCGATATTACGAATTTCCGCAAGGTCGGCTGGGACAAGGAGGTCGGCGCCGGAGGTATCTTTGCAGAATATGTCGATCACGACCTCTCGCTGCTTCCGTACATCACCACCGGCAGGGACCGGAGAAACAAGCCGGTCTGGGCGAACGACAAATATGCACCACCATGCGCTGCAGGTTGTCCGTCGCACATCCCGTCGCACAAGCGCGCTACACTGATCCGTCAGGGTCTGTTGGCAGATGCTATTTCGCTTGTTCTCCAGTACAGCCCGCTTCCGGCAACGGTCTGCGGCACCATCTGCCCGAACCTCTGCATGCAGAGCTGCACGCGCGGGAAGCTCGATGCTCCGCTAGCAATCGACAAGCTCGGCAAGCTTGCGCTCGACATTCCGGCACCCAAAAAGGCCGACCCGACCGGCCACAAGGTTGCGGTCATCGGCGGCGGCCCCGGCGGCATGAGCGCGGCATGGCAGCTTGCCCTGAAGGGACATACCGTTTCGCTCTATGAGGCAAGCGCCGAACTCGGCGGCAAGATTGAGATGTGCATACCGCATGAACGCCTCCCGCACGAGATCCTCGAAAAAGAGATTTCGCGCTTCAGGGAACTCGGCGTGCAGGTGCATCTCAATACAAAGGTCGATCAGAGGCTGTTCGAGGAGATATACAACGGCAACGAAATCGTCGTCGTGGCTATCGGTGCGCACCAGCCGCGCAAGATCGCATTCCCGGGTTCCGAACACATCACCTCTGCCTACGACTTTCTGCGGAGCGTCAATGCAGGCACCGCGCCCGATCTCAAAGGCAGGAAGGCGGTCGTCATCGGCGCGGGTAACGTCGGCATGGACGTCGCGATTGAGGCATACAACTGCGGCGCCTCGGAGGTGACGGCGGTCGATATCCAGAAGCCCGCCGCATTCGGCAAGGAGATGCAGTCAGCGACCGCCAAGGGCGCGAAGATCCTCTATCCAAAGTTCACCGATCACTACGACGTCAGCCAGAACAAGCTCTTCTTCAAGGACGGTTCGTTCATCGACGCCGATGTTGTCTTCATGTCCATCGGTGATGTGCCGATGCTCGATTTTCTGCCGCCCGGCGTCCATGTTGAGCGCGGGTGGCTGCAGGTGAATGAGCTGGGGCAGACGTCCGATGTGAAGGTCTTCGGCGTCGGCGATGCGACCGGCCTCGGCCTCGTGACACACGCTATCGGCCAGGGCGCAATCGTTGCCGATGTCGTGCATTACCAGATGGCCCATGCACCGAGGGCGCCCGAAATGAAGCAGAAGATTGCGTATGAGCGCATCAAGACACAGTATTACGAAGCCTGCACCATGGAATTCGAACCCGGCAAGGAAGGCGACCGCTGCATGTCGTGCTCCAGCTGCCGCGACTGCCGCATGTGCGAGAACACCTGCTACTATAACGCCATCAGCCGTGTTGATCTCGGCGAAGGCAAGTTTGAGTATGTGGTCGATGAGAACAAATGCATCGGCTGCAGCTTCTGCGCCGGCATCTGTCCGTGCGGCATCTGGGAGATGGTCGAGAACGTTTAATACTGCTGTATAAAATTCAGATATACGAAGGGCCGGAGGGTGCTGATTCCATCCGGCCCTTCGTGTCTTTTACCCTGGTTTATCAGTCCCTACGACAGCGCCTCAAAGAAGACGGAGTTTTTGAGCACTTTATCAAACGTCACCGTGCGGTCGCAGCCGTTCGCATTGTTGATTCTTCCGATCAGATAGTCGGCCATGTCGGCGCCTCGCCCCAGTAATCCTTCAGCCCTGTCATCGCCTTCAGAAACGTCTCCTGCACAATGTCGTCAGCATCGTCCGTGTCACTGCACAGGTTGTAGACGAGATTGTAGATGTAGTGCTGATGCTAGGCGACAATGTTTTCCAGAACACTCCCACCAGTTGGCATGCCCTTCTCGGTCATTTTTCAGCTCCCGTTCGGCTGCTCATCTATTTAGACGGAACAGCACAGAAAAAGTTTCTCGTTATTTTTGCAGCCCATTGTAACACTCCCCTTGCGCCCAATCCCCTCCCAAAAAAAGAAAATATAGGGCCGGATGGTTTGAATGCCATCCGGCCCTATATTTTTTATCACTAGGCGCTGAGTCTATTTTAATTAATCGAGTCTGTCTGTCGACTTTTCGACTTTTGCTACTTCTTTCTTGAACTTGTTCATCCCTTTTCTATCTATTGTTGCATCCCCAATGCCAGGCAACTTCAGAGAGAGATTTGATGTCGAAGTCAAAAGAGCGTTCAAGACATCTTCTCCTGGATGACGTGATGTACTCGTATCCGCTCGATCAGCATAATTGTTTTTTCGTCCTGAATACATTGGAGATACACCCATTTTTTATTAGGGACAGCGCCCGTTATTTGGCCTACGCAACGCCATTAAATAGGAGCTGCCCCTATTATTCTATTATTCGAGTAATCCGCAATCTCGTCGGGGAGTCGCGTTGATATTTATCATCAGAATGCTTCACTGCGTCATTTTCATCGTCCTCAGCGAATGCGGTACCACGTTTTCCCGTTCCCGTCTACGATCTGGCCCTGCACCTTCATCT
>DATHDH010000011.1:0-3085 GCA_035319145.1 Dissulfurispiraceae bacterium
CCAGCCAGAACAGGGCGTTGGCGATGAGAAAATTTTCGACCTCGTGGCGACCGTAATTGAAGACCAGCGTGCCCCAGTCCCTATGCTCGCCCTGCCGCGGATCGGCGTGCTCGTAGAGACACGTCCCGTCGAAACGCGCCAAGCCGTGGGCATCCTTGGGAAAATGGCCCGCTACCCAGTCGAGAATCACGCCGATGCCTTCCTGATGGCAGCGGTCGATAAAAAACATGAGGTCTTCGGGCCTGCCGAATCTGCTCGTCGCAGCGTAATAACCAATGGTCTGATATCCCCATGAGGCATCGAGCGGATGTTCGCTGATCGGCAGCAGCTCTATATGTGTGCATCCGAGAGTCTTGACATGAGGCAATAAGGTATCGGCAAACTCCCGATACGTGAGGAAGCGATTGCCGTCTTCCGGTATGCGCATCCATGAACCAAGATGCACTTCGTAAATGCTTATCGGCTGTTCGAGCCAGTCGGTTTCCCTTCTGTGCGCCATCCAAGCCTCGTCATTCCACGTGTGCTTACCGTCCGGGGAATAGACGACATTTGCCGTTTTTGGGCGCATCTCGCAGAGAAAGGCAAACGGATCCGACTTTTGCTGACGGTGATTCTGATGCAGCGAAAGGATCTCAAATTTATACAGCGTACCTTCCGACAGCCCGGGGATAAAGATCTCCCAAATGCCGGAAGCCCCTGGCTGGCGCATAGGATGACGCCGCGCGTCCCAGACGTTGAAATCGCCGATCACGCTCACGGCCTTCGCGTTGGGAGCCCAGACCGCAAAATGAACCCCGCGAATGCCGTCGAATTCGCGAACATGGGCTCCGAGCTTCTCGTAGTTCTTGTAATGCGTCCCTTCGCTTATCAGGTAGTGATCAAAGTCGGTCAGGAGCGGGCCCATTGCATATGGATCATAAAACTCGCGCTGTTCGCCGTCTCGTGTGATTATTCGTAAAATATAGCGTCTTCCATGATTGCCGGCATCAAGCAGGGCATCAAAAAATCCCTTGGCATGGATTCGCTGCATGGGGGTCTCCGCCCGGACATGGTCCCCGTCAGCTTCTGTTATGACCCAGGCCTCAGCTGCTTCGGGCAGGAAGGCGCGGACATGCAAGGCTCCGTCAATCATATGCGGGCCGAGCAGTTCGAAGGGATTGCTGAGGCGGGCTTTCAGGAGCTGATTTATCTGCCGGTTCAAATCCATATCGCTATTCTAGCATACGCAGGAAAGTGTTCTTGTTCAGCCATTGACACAATGAATATGCGATACTTAAAAGAACGGCGGTTCTCGTGGTTGTGTGAGCAATGCAGACTAAATGAACCCTGGAGGTCGCGTGAGCAAACCGAACGTCTTTATTACCCGGATGATCCCTGAAAAGGCTATTTCTTATCTTCGGGAGCAGTGTATCGTCGATGTTAACCCCGACGACCGTCCGCTTACAAGGGATGAGCTGCTGAAGAATACTGCCGGCAGGCATGCTGTTATGACAATGCTGACGGATGCCGTGGATGCCGTTTTTTTTGAAGCGGTCGGGCCTCAATGCCGCATTGTCGCCAATTATGCTGTCGGCTATAACAATATGGATATTCCTGCCGCGACCGAGCGAGGTGTTTTTCTTTCAAATACCCCTGATGTGCTGACCGATGCGACTGCGGATATGGCCTGGGCGCTCATACTGGCAACGGCGAGGAGGGTTGTTGAAGGCGACGCTGTTGTCAGAAAAGGACGGTTTTCCGGGTGGTCGCCCCTGTTTATGCTCGGGGTCGAAGTGACCGGCAAGACACTCGGCATCATCGGAGCTGGGCGCATCGGTCAGGCAACAGCCAAACGTGCACAGGGGTTCAACATGAGGGTTCTTTATACGGCTAATTCGCCGAAAAGGGAGTTTGAGGCGGCGGCCGGGGCCCGTTTTGTCGATCTTGATACGCTTTTGCGCGAATCGGATTTTATATCGCTGCATGTCCCGTTAACCTCGAAGACAAAGCATATTATCGGCGCTCCGGAATTCGGCATCATGAAGAAATCCGCGATTCTTGTGAACACGGCGCGGGGGCCGGTCGTCGATGAAAAGGCCCTGGTCACGGCACTCGTTGAGGGGCGGATTCGGGGAGCCGGCCTCGATGTTTACGAGCAGGAGCCGCTGGTGGAAGCCGGACTGCGCGATCTCCCGAATGTTGTTCTTGCGCCGCACCTCGGCAGTTCCACCCTTGAAACCCGTGAGCGTATGGGGATGATGGCAGCCGATAATATTCTTCGGGCGCTCGCCGGAGAAGTTCCGCCCCAGTGCCTGAATCCAGGGGCTGCGCGGCGATAGGCAGCCGCCTTTTTATCGTTTCACGATTTGTCGGTTATGGCGTTGTTGGGCGCGTCATTGTTTGGCTGGCTTATAGGTCAAGATTGCAACTCCGTTGCCGGTTATCTTTGAATCTGCAAGTTTGGAGTTGCTTGATCGCACGCCCGTCATGAAATAGACGGGCTCCACCACCAGCAACCACGGGATAGATTTCAAGTCTCAGTTCGTCGAGCAGATCTGCTTGCAGCAAGGCTTCCACCAATGTGGGGCTGCCGTGGATGCCGATGTTCTTGCCAGGCTGCCGCTTCAGTGTCGCTATCGCGTCTGCGAGGTTGCCTTTGAGCAGTGTAGCGTTCCCTCGGCTTCCCCACGGGGCAGAATCGAGCGTCTTCGATACCACATACTTTGGCACTTTGTTGATATGGCTTGAGAACGGCTCATTCGTCGAAGTTGGCCAATAGTTCGCCTACTCCTGGTACGTGACGCGCCCCAGCAGTATGGCATCCTCCTCTGCAACTTTTGCAAAGAAATCTGGCAGCACCTCTTCAGCATTTCGGTGCTTCATTATCGTGTCAATGACCGCATCGAACTTCACTACTCCATCCAGTGTCATGATCAGATGTGCAACTACTTTCCTCATTTTGCTCTCCTTAGTGATGACGTCCAACAGGGTGCGGATGAGCTGACCTTCGGGACGGCTCGATTCGCCGGTTCTACGTCGCGGAGAAACAGAGAGACATGACGGCAATGGATAAATCCGCATAGCCGTTGCTTTTACGGATTGTCTG
>DATHDH010000012.1:0-5277 GCA_035319145.1 Dissulfurispiraceae bacterium
ATCTCTCTGCGGCGATGCATATTGCCGTTGTCCAGGCGAATCTCGATTCCTTCATTCATGCCCATGGAGATGCCCCCGGGATGGAGGACCACTCAGCGCATGCCGGACATGGCATGGCCTCTATGGGGCATATTCACGGGACGGTTCAGAAACAATACGGGCCGTTCATCGAGTCGACAGTCGTCTTTCCGACGAAGGGGCTCTATCAGATATTCGGAGAGTTCAAGCATCATGGACAGGTGGTGCTAACACGCTTCATGGTCGAAGTGGAATAACGATCAGGAGAGAAAGATTATTTTATGGCAGACAAGGCACGAGACGAGGCGCGCGATATCATGGCATCGTATGTCGACGATGTCAATTGGGATGATCCATTCTGGCTTGATGATGTGGAAGAGCAGTTTCCTACCTTGTCGCGAAAAGAGCTGGAGCGTATCTATGGCCTTGAGCTTGAAAGGAAATTGCGCTCTCTGTCGTCGCAGGAGCTGGAGGAACTTTATCAGGAGCAGATGGATCTTGATCCCGAGACCCGCAATTACGTCATGATCGATGTGCTCGAAGGGATGCTGGAAGGGCCTGGAACAGACAGAGATGCTGAATAAAATTGTTTGTTTTATCGTATGAAGCGGTGTAGAGGTCTTCTTATACCTTAGACGGATGTTTCTTTTTACGTTTGCCTGCCGCAGATTCTCACTCACTTGACAGACGCATTGTTTCGCACTACATTGATAAGTGATACTGGGTGAGATTTCTCTGAAAGGAGCGCCGATCTTATGGATGTCGTGATGCTGAGTAGAATACAGTTTGCCGTCACAGCAGCCTTCCACTTTATTTTTGTCCCCCTCACGCTGGGCCTCTCGTGGCTTGTTGCCTATATGGAATGGCGATATGTCAGGACAGGCGATGCTATGTATCTGAAAATGACGAAATTCTGGGGGAAGCTCTTTCTTATCAACTTTGCCTTAGGCGTTGTCACGGGCCTGACCATGGAATTTCAGTTCGGCATGAACTGGGCGGAATATTCGAAATACGTCGGCGACATTTTCGGTGCTCCCCTCGCAATAGAAGCGACATTGGCGTTCTTTTTGGAGTCGACCTTCATGGGCGTCTGGATCTTCGGATGGAACAGGATTACGAAAAGGCTTCATGCGTGGTCTATTACAATCGTCGCATTCGCGACCAATCTTTCGGCGCTCTGGATTTTGCTTGCAAACGGCTGGATGCAGAATCCGGTCGGGTATGTCCTCCGGAATGGCCGGGCCGAAATGGTCGATTTCGGAGCGCTCCTGGCGAATCCGTACGGATGGACAAAGTTCTTCCATACCCTCACGGCTTCATACGTTCTCGCAGCGTTCTTTGTGATGGCGATAGCCGCTTATCATCTGGTGAGAAAGAATAATGTTCGTCTGTTCAAGACATCGTTCCGCTATGCATCGTATTTTTCGCTGGTCAGTGCGCTCCTTGTGCTTGGGTCAGGCGATTTTCACGGAGTCGAGGTGGCAAAGGTGCAGCCGACGAAATTCGCCGCAATGGAGTCCCACTGGGAAACTCAGCAGGCCGCAGGATATCCACTTCTTATCGTTCCCGATCCCGCTAATGAACGCAATGCCGTCGAGGCCGTTACGATTCCGCGCATGCTGAGTATGCTGGCATTCCATGACCCCAATGCAACAGTCAAAGGGTTAAAGGACTACCGGAATGAAGACCGTCCTCCGGTGACCGCAACTTTTCTGAGTTTCCGGTTGATGGTTGCGATGGGGATGTTGCTCATTCTTGTTTCGCTCGTTGCCGTTATTCTTTCGGTCAAGGATCGGCTTGAATCGAGCGCCTGGTTTCTGAAGCTCATGCTCTATGTGCTGCCAATTCCGTATCTCGGGGTTCAGCTCGGCTGGATTGTTGCCGAAGTCGGCCGACAGCCATGGGCTGTTTACGGGGTGTTGCGGACTTCTGATGGCGTGTCGCAGGCAATCGAACCGATGCAGGTGGTTGTGTCACTCATCGGATTTACTCTGCTGTACGGTACGCTTGCTGCTGTCGACCTTTATCTCTTGAAGAAATATGCGCAGAACGGTCCCGACGAAAATCTCGATGAGATCGTCAAGATGACAAGGGTCTAGGGGGAACGTGATGGAATATCAGATTATCTGGTTCATTCTCTGGGCAGTCCTCTGGGCTGTCTATTTCATGCTCGACGGAATCGACTTCGGCGTGGCCATGCTCCAGCCGTTCGTCGCGAAGAATGATGCGGAGCGCCGCGTCACGCTGAACTCCATCGGTCCCGTTTGGGACGGCAATGAGGTGTGGCTGATTACAGCCGGAGGCGCCACGTTTGCCGCATTTCCGACTACCTATGCCTTGATGTTCAGCTATTTGTATACCGCGCTGCTGCTCATCCTCTTCGCGCTGATTATCCGGGGCGTATCTCTTGAATTTCGCGGCAAGAGTGATAGCGTGAGTTGGAAGCGCGGTTGGGATTATGCCTTTGTCGTCGGCAGTTTTCTGCCCGCGCTGTTGTTCGGAGTTGCATTCGGTAATATTTTTCGGGGATTGCCGATGGATGCGACAGGTTACCACGGCAATTTGCTTTCGTTGCTGAATCCGTACGGCCTGTTGACCGGCGTTCTTTTTGTGCTTTTGTTTGTCGTTCATGGGGGCCTGTATCTTTCTTTACGGACAAGGGGAGATATCAGGGTGCGCGCACAATTGCTGGCATTCAGGCTCTGGTTCCCGCTTACCGCGGTAGCCATTATTTTTCTCGGTACGACAGCTTTTGCGACAAACCTTTATGACAACTATTTGAAGGTGCCGTTTCTTTTTGTCGTTCCGGCGGTCGCGGTTGCTGCGCTTCTGGCTGTCGGACATTTCGCCAATCGAGCCGCATACGGAAAAGCGTTTATCGCATCATGCGCTACGATTGTTATGGTGACGTTTACCGGTGTTGTAGGTCTCTTTCCGAACCTGATACCGTCGAGCATCGATCCGCGTTACAGTCTGACGATTTTCAATTCATCATCAAGCCCATACACTCTGAAGATCATGACGATAGTCGCCTTGATCTTTGTTCCGTTCGTTATTGTTTATCAGATCTGGACATACAGGATTTTCAGCGAACGCATTTCCGCTGAAGATGTTGCGAAGGATGAACATGCCTATTGAGAAGAAATGCTTTGAAGCAAGATAGGGGAAGCATTACAAAAAAAAGAGGGTGACGGTTGTCCGTCCCCCTCTCGTCATAGAACTGTCAGTTTTTCTTTGCCGCTTCCTTGATGATGGCTTGTCCGATAACGTTTCGTTGAATCTGGTTGGTTCCTTCATATATCTGCAGGATTTTCGCGTCGCGCATCATCTTTTCGAGCGGATATTCCTTCATGTATCCCGATCCGCCCATAACCTGCAGGGCATTGGTCGTTACCTTCATGCCGAGGTCGGTCGCAAATGTCTTTGCAGACGCAGATTCCCTCGACACGTCCTTTGCGCCGCTGTCGACATAGCGTGCCACGGCATAAATGAGGGCGCGTGCGGCTTCGATCTCAATCGCCATATCGGCGAGCATATGCTGCACCGCCTGAAAACTGATGATCGGATGGCCGAACTGGACGCGCTGGCGGGCGAATTTGACCGCCTCGTCGAATGCCCCCTGGGCAACGCCGAGCCCTTGCGCTCCGACGCCGGTACGGGAGGCATCGAGGGTCTTCATGGCAACAATGAATCCCATGCCTTCCTTGCCGATGATGTTTTCTTTGGGGATACGGCAGTTATCAAAGACGAGCTCGGTTGTGATGGAACAGCGAATGCCCATCTTGTTTTCCTTCTTGCCGAAGCTGAATCCTGGCGTTCCCTTTTCGACAATGAATGCAGATGCGCCGCGGGCGCCCTTTGCTTTGTCCGTGATGGCGATCACCGAGTAGATATCGGCAACGCTGCCGTTCGTGATCCACTGTTTCGTGCCGTTGATAACATAATGGTCGCCGTCGAGACGCGCTGTGGTTTGGATGCCGCCCGCATCGCTGCCGGCATTTGCCTCGGTTAGTCCGAAGGCCACGAGTTTCTTTCCTGCGGCGATATCGGGCAGGTAGTTCTTTTTCTGGGCATCAGTGCCGAACAGGAGAAAGGGAAAGGTGCCGAGCGCATTGGCGGCATAGCTTGTCGACACGCCGACGCATGCACGTGATATCTCTTCGACGGCAATGCAGAGCTCCAGACAACCTTTGCCGAGACCGCCGTATTCTTCCGGTATATAGATTCCCATCATATCGGACTGAGCGAGCACCTTGATGATATCCCACGGGAACTCGCCTGTTTCATCAAGTTCTGCGCGAACCGGGACAATCTTTTCTTCCGCAATCTGCCGAGCGAGATCCCGGATCATGATTTGATCTTCATTAAGAAAATAATCCATTCACTATCCTCCTTGGACGCGTGCGTGTTCGATGAATTCCGGAGTCAAAAATGAGGGAGGGAGACTAACCGCTGATGTCTATCCCCTCGATGAGAAGACTTGGCGCTCCTATATTACCATAAAAAATCAGGTCGTCTCCAACCAGCGCGACATTGCGAAAGAGCTCCAGGATATTGCCTGAGATGACTGCTTCTTTCGCCGGACGGACAACCTTGCCGCTCTCAACCCAGTGCCCGGAAACGCCGACGGAGAACTCCCCGGAAATGGGGTTTGCCGTGTGCATGCCCATTGTTTCGGTCACCAGCAGGCCTTTGTCGATCCGGCTGCAGAGTGATGCAGTCGGCATGCGCAGTTTTTCGTCGGATGCGTCCATATAAAGATTGGAAACGCCGACGGAAGGCATGCCCCTTATCCCACCGCGCACGGCATTGCCGGTCGAGGCAACTCCGTCTTTCCGGGCGGTATAGGTGTTATAGAGAAACCCTTTCAGGACGCCATGATCGATAAGGCCCGTGCGGCTGACCGCAACGCCCTCGTCATCAAAGGGGCGGCTGCCGAGTTTTCCCGGCAGGAGACCGCTGTCGACGATGCTCAGACAATCAGCTATGACGGCTGCACCGACCTTTCCCGCAAACATCGATTTCTTTTTCTGAACCGCATCGGCAGAAAGCGCGGACGAAAAAACTCCGAGGAAGTCCGCGGCGACTGAATTATCGAGGATTATAGTGCCTTTTGTGGACGGGACTCTTTCGGCGCCGAGCAGACTGACGGCGCGCTCTGCCGCCCTGATGCCGACGCCGCGAAAATCGATATCCTGCAGGAAACGGCTGCCCTGATAATCCCAGCCCATCTGGCTCTCACTGCCCTGCTCGGCAATC
>DATHDH010000013.1:0-3516 GCA_035319145.1 Dissulfurispiraceae bacterium
CTCTTTATTGTTTCGATGTATCCGGCTTCCATAGTGACATTCGGCGCAAGCCCCTTTTCCGCATAGGCATCCTCAATTTCCTTCCGGGTGGTAGTGGAGGATTCCACAAGTATCATACCGTAAGCGACGGTATCCTTAAGAGAGGCAGTCCGTCGGGCCGCGAGGGGATGGCCGGCCGGAACCACCAGCGACATGGGATCATGCCACACGGTCTTCGCTACGACATTCTTCGTAATCTTCGGCAGGGTAATGACCCCAAGGTCAACCCGGTTGTTTTCGACGAGATCGAGAACGCTCTCGGAGCGATGGCAGCGGAGTTTCAGATCGACCTTGGGGTACGCCGTGATGAACGCCTTCAGCAAATCAGGCAGCCGATGGATGCTGATATGGTCGCTTGTCCCGATGATAAGCTCGCCGGAGCATTCCGCCGAGAGATCCTGCACCGCCGTTCTCGCTTCCTGCACAGACTGGAGGATGCGATCCGCGCGGGCGGCAAGCGTCTCTCCGGCACGAGTAAGGTACACCTTCTTGCCGATGCGGTCGAAAAGCCGCTCGCCGAGCTCATTTTCAAGTGCGAGGATCTGCTTGCTGACCGCCGGCTGCGTAATATTCAGCTCCTCGGCAGCGCGACTGACGCTGTTCGTACGGGCTACCCTGCTGAAGTATAAAAGCTGATAGAAATTCATACTTTCAGTTATCGGAAATATAAAATAAATGAATTATGAGAATGCATTGTCTTTATGATATGGTATCGGCACGGAAAGAGTAAAGCTTCCCGAATCTCCGGAATGGAAGGTGATGCATATGGCGATGACGTTGTCTGAGAAGATTTTCAAGGAACATCTCCGGGACGAACCGTTTCCCGGCACGAAGGTCCTCTCGGTCGATGTGGTCCTTTGTCACGAGATCACGACGCCGATAGCGATCAACGACCTCGTCGCGCGCGGCAAGGACAGGGTCTTCGATCCCGAAAAGATCAAGGTCGTCATCGATCATGTAACCCCTGCGAAAGACACGAAGACCGCGCTTCAGGGCAAGATACTGCGTGACTGGGCGCGGCGGCAGAACATCAGGGATTTCTTCGATATCGGGCGAAACGGCGTCTGTCACGCCATCTTTCCGGAAAAGGGATTCATCCGACCGGGATTCACCGTCATCATGGGCGATTCGCACACCTGTACGCACGGGGCCTTCGGCGCATTTGCCGCCGGAGTCGGTACGACGGATCTCGAAGTCGGCATTCTGAAGGGCGTCTGCAGTTTTCGCTCGCCCGAAACCATCAGGGTCAATATCGACGGTGCGCTGCCTGAAGGGGTTTATGCCAAGGATGTCATCCTCCGCGTGATCAAACTTCTGACGGTGAAGGGCGCAACCGACTGCGTCATCGAATTCCACGGCGACGTGGTGAAGGGCATGTCCATGGAGTCCCGCATGACGCTCTGCAATATGGCAATCGAGGCTGGCGGGACATCCGGCGTCTGCATGCCTGATGAGGTGACGGTCGATTACCTCTGGCCGTTTATCTCGTCCGACTATGAGGATAAAGCCGCCGCGCTCGCGGATTTCAGGAAGTGGTGGTCGGACGAGGGATGCGCTTATAAGAAGGTGATTGATATTGATGTCACGAATATGGAGCCGCAGGTGACCGTTGGATATAAGCCGGACGAGGTGAAGGATATTTCCGAGGTTGCCGGCACGTCGGTAGATCAGGTTTATATCGGTTCGTGCACGAACGGAAGACTTGAGGATCTCCGCGTTGCGGCATCATATCTGAAAGGGAAACAGATTTCACCGATGGTGCGCGGTGTTGTTTCTCCCGCGACTCCGCGCATATTCCGCGAGGCGGACAAAGAGGGCATCATTCAGATATTTATGGAGGCAGGTTTCTGCGTTACGAACCCTACCTGCGGTGCTTGTCTCGGCATGTCGAACGGCGTGCTGGCTCCGGGCGAGGTCTGCGCCTCGACGACCAACCGGAATTTCACCGGACGGATGGGAAAGGGCGGCATGGTGCACCTGCTCAGCCCTGCGGTCGCCGCGGTGACGGCAATCGAAGGCAGGATTGCCGACCCGAGAAAGTTCAAGAAGGAGGCGCTCTAAGATGAAGACATACGGAGGCAAGGTGCTGTTTCTCGACAGATCCGATATCAATACTGACGAGATCATTCCGGCGAAATATCTGACCGAGATCTCGAAAGAGGCGCTCAAGCCGCACATGCTTGAAGACCTGAAACTTGAAGGGTTCGCACCGCAGGCTCCGGAGGTGCGCGAAGTGCGGGTGGTTGTCTCCCGCGCCAATTTCGGCTGCGGTTCTTCTCGCGAGCATGCGCCGTGGGTCTTTGAGGTGAACGATATCAACGTCGTCATCGCATCGAGCTTCGCGCGCATCTTCCGCCAGAACATGTTCAACTGCGGCATGCTCGCCATCGAGCTGTCTGAAATGGAAATAGACGAGCTGTTCCGTCACAAAGACGCCGGGGCATCCATCGCCGTCGACTTTGAAAAGGATACGCTGACCGTAACATCGGCAAAAGACTCGAAGACGATCGCCTATCAAATCGCCGCATTCGACAAGGCACTCGTTAAGGCCGGCGGCTGGGTAGAGTTCGCGGACGCGCGATACTAACAATAGACAGGATACCTTTAAGACGAAAGGCGGCCGCGCCTCGCAAGAGAGACGGCCGCCTTTTTGTTTGCTGTGCGGCGAGCTCAATGGGGTACAATGTGTTAGAGCAGTCGTGTGCGCGAAGGCTTCGGTGATGCGGCATCGAATAATCGGGGTGTGACATGAAAGAGACTTCCGACAATATGGTAGTCTGCTCGGTCTGCGGGCAGCAGAAAAAGAGGGATGAAGCAGTACCGGCCGAGGCAATTCGCCCTTCAATCGGAGGGCTCATCAGACGTGCTTATCCGGAGTGGTCGCATGCCGGGTACGTGTGCATCAATGACCTGAACCGATTTCGCTCCGAATATGTCAGGAGTGTTATCGAAGAAGACAAGGGCAAATTGGATGAGCTGGAAGAGCAGGTGGTCAAGAGCCTGAGCGAGCAGGAGCTTCTTTCCGAAAACGTCAATGAAGAGTATGAGCAGCAAATAACGGCCAGTGAGCGTCTCGCGGACAGGATTGCCGACCTCGGCGGAAGCTGGCGGTTTATCGGCATCTTTACCGTTGTTCTTGTTGTGTGGATTGCAGTAAATTCCCTGCAGGCTCTCTGGATGCCGTTTGATCCATATCCGTATATTTTTCTGAATTTGATTCTTTCCTGCCTTGCGGCATTGCAGGCACCGGTTATCATGATGAGCCAGAACCGTCAGGAGGCCCGTGACCGCCTCCGCGCGGAGCATGATTATCGGGTCAATTTAAAAGCCGAGGTTGAGATTCGGAATCTTCATGAAAAGATCGACTATCTTCTTGCCCATCAGTGGCAGAGGCTGCTCGAAATTCAGGGCATTCAGATGGAGCTGATGGAAGAGCTCAATCACAAGAAGCCCGGGCAGGAAATATCGAGGCCTTGA
>DATHDH010000014.1:0-4128 GCA_035319145.1 Dissulfurispiraceae bacterium
CTTGTGAAAGCGCGGGAACTTGCCAAGTCCTTTGAAAAACCGCCGATACGCAGCTTCAAGATTCAGCACTGCAGCTTGCAGGCTCTGGCTGTTTACTTCCGCAAGCCATGCGTGCTGACGTTTCAGCTCAGGAAGCATACCCTTACAGTCAAAACCTGATACGGACACCTGTTCGTTCTTCCATTTCTCAGCTCTGAGCGCCAGAAAATGGTTATACACAAACCGGCAGCAGCCGAAGTGCTGCTCCAGAAATCGTTTCTGGTCAGCGGTTGGGTATATCCTGTACCTGTATGCCTTGAGCACCATGCCTTGATTATACCAGTATTGGCGAACTATCGTTCTTAGTCACGGCTCTCATCCCGGCAATGAATTACCGGGGCTTCCCGCCGCTATCCTAAGCTGTTCGGTTGTGGTAAGGCCGACGCGGCAAACTATTGATGCTGGAATATAGCGCGGTTTCGTTGCATCAATGCACTGAAATATAGTACAATTTCGGTTACTTAGAGAACAGCATTGGAGGTGCTTTTTTGGTTAAGATTCGTTTGACAAGAATGGGAGCGCACAAAAGCCCGTTTTACCGCATTATTGTGTCGGACTCCCGGGTCCGGAGAGACGGCCCATTTATCGAAATCCTCGGTACCTATAACCCGACGACCGAGCCGTCTTCGGTCAAGGTTGACGTCGAGCGTGCGAAGCACTGGATTCAGAACGGCGCACAGCCGACAGTAACGGTCAAAAAGCTCTTGCAGAAAGCCGGCATGTAGAAGTCGTTCTCCGCTCGGGATCCGCGTCGTGGGGAACGGCAATCCTTGTGGAGGTGGAGCATGAAGACCCTGGTTGAGACGATGGCGAAGGCATTGGTAGATAAGCCTGATGACGTCAAGGTTGCCGAGGTCGAGGGGGAGAGGACCACAGTATTTGAGTTGCGGGTGGGACAGACGGACCTGGGAAAGGTGATCGGAAAGCAGGGAAAGACAGCCCGGGCGATGCGAACCATCCTTGGTGCGGCAGGAACGAAAGTCGGTAAACGCTGTGTCCTGGAGATTCTCGAGTAATATCGTTCGATAAGAAAAAGACCGAAAGGGGCGTTCCAGCAACGCCCCTTCTTTTTGGAGACGCTCATGGCATGCGGGTTCGATGTGATCACCCTTTTCCCCGAGATTATTCAGACCTATCTTGGGGAGAGCATCATGAAGCGGGCTGTACAGTCGGGATTGCTCGATGTCGCTGTCCACAACCTGCGCCATTTCACACATGACCGCCACAGGACGACGGATGATTCCCCCTATGGCGGCGGGGCCGGAATGGTCATGAAGGTCGAGCCGCTTTACGAAGCCGTCAATGTCTTGATCGGGGATGGCCGGCCGCGGCGCACCATACTTCTGACGCCGCAGGGGAAAAGATATTCTCAGCGCGACGCAGAGCGCTTGGCTGCAGATGAGCGCCGGCTTATTCTCGTATGCGGAAGGTATGAGGGCATCGATGAGCGGGCGCGTGAACTTCTGATCGATGAAGAGCTGTCCATCGGTGATTATATTCTGACTGGTGGAGAACTCGGTGCTTTGGTTATAATAGACAGCGTTTCGCGGCTGGTTCCCGGTGTGCTTGGAGACGCCGACTCGAACAAGGAAGAATCGTTTACGTGGGGGATTCTCGATTATCCCCATTACACGAGGCCGCCGGAATTTCACGGGAGATCGGTTCCGGAAGTTCTTTTGTCGGGCAACCATCGCGACATTGCCGCGTGGCGGAGACGTGAGGCCTTACGCAGAACAAAAGAACGCCGCCCCGAACTTCTTGAGCGGGCAGTGTTAAGTAAAGAGGATATGCTTTTTTTGCAGGAGCTTTGCTCTGAGAGAATGAAATCATCTGGGGAGGATACCGATGAGCCTGATAAAGTCTGTTGAAGAACGGTTCAGGAAGGAAGTCCCGGCGTTCGGCGTCGGCGATACGGTACGTGTTTTTGTGAAGGTAGTCGAGGGAGACAAGGAGCGCCTGCAGCCTTACGAAGGCATCGTCATTGCCCGCAAGGGGAGCGAGGTCAGGGAGACGTTTACGGTGAGAAAGATATCGTTCGGTGTTGGCGTTGAAAGGATCTTTCCGGTACATTCCCCTTCTATTGATGCGATCAAGGTTGTGAAGCGAGGCGATGTCCGTCGCGCAAAGCTCTATTACCTCAGAGACAAGAAGGGTAAAGACGCCAAGGTCAAGGAAAAAGCGCGCGAGGTCAAGAAGGCCGACGCTTAAGCGGTGCCGGATGGATCTGTTCGAATATGACGAAGCCCTGCGCCAGCAGGGCTTTTTTTTGATCGCCGGCATAGATGAGGCGGGTCGCGGCCCTCTGGCCGGCCCTGTGGTCGCCGCCGCCGTCATATTGCCCGAAGGCCTTCGTATCGACGGGGTGCGGGACTCGAAGATCGTGCCGCAACGCGAACGCGAACGTCTTCACGACCGCATTTGCACAGCCGCCCTCGCATATGCAACAGGCGTAGCGCAGTGGGACGAGATTGACAGGATAAACATTTTACAGGCGACCAGGTCTGCTATGATGCGGGCGCTTGCCGGCCTGTCTGCGAAACCGGATCTCGTCGTCATTGATGCCGTCCGGTTGCCCGAGCTTACCGTCATGCAGCGCCCCGTTGTCCGTGGAGATGCCGTCAGTGCTTGCGTTGCAGCTGCATCGATCCTTGCAAAGGTAACGAGAGACCGCTTGATGATCCGGTATCATGAGGAATTCCCGCTTTATGGATTTGCACGTCATAAGGGATATGCGACCCAGGAACATCTGGATGCCTTGCGAAAGCACGGTCCTTGTCCTATACACCGCCTGACCTTCGATCAGGTGAGGACGTTGCCATTGCCGTTCATATAATTTTTTCTTGTCGTTGCTTGGCCATGGTAGTATTGTCGAGGAGGATTGTCTATGGAAATGGAACGGTTGGATGAAGGGCTTGAACTGCTCTGGGTGCTCGAAGAGCAGGGGCAGCGCGGCCTGAAACGGTTTCGTCAGGACAGCGATGATACTAATGTTGATGAGCTTATTGAAAAGCTGTCGGCTGCCGGGCACACCTCCGTCTCGGCGGAAGAGATACATCTGACCGCTTCCGGCCGGGAGCTGGCAAAAGGGCTGATTCGTCGACACCGGCTCTCGGAGAGGCTGTTCTTCGACGTATTCGATCTGACCATGGAAGAAGTTGAAGGCGGGGCGTGCAAGACCGAGCATATACTCAGCGAGGCGCTCACCGACAGCATCTGCACATTTCTTGGCCACCCAACGATCTGTCCGCACGGGAAGCCGATTCCGCGCGGGGAATGCTGCAAGAAGTATCGCGTCGATGTGCAGCCGGTTGTGACGCGGTTAACCGAATTCGAGGTCGGAAAATTCTGCAAGATAGTTTTCATTACTCAGGCCGATACGGCGCGCATCGGACGGCTCAGTTCGATCGGAATCATCCCCGGCGGCATCATCAAATTGCTTCAGAAGAAGCCGTCCGTCGTATTGCAGATAGACGAAACAACTATAGCAGTTGATCCTGAGCTTGCGCGTGAAATCTATGTCAAGCGTGTCAGTGATACCTAGAATGCGTTGCGTTGTTCCGTCAGTCCGTGCGTTGAGTGTCGGGAATCGGAAAATAAGTAAGGATGAGATGCCCCGGAGACCACTTCTCGGCCGCGTATGAAGCGCCTTCATATTGAAATCTCAGGCATTGTTCAGGGCGTAGGATTTCGTCCTTTCGTTTATACCCTTGCCCTGCGATTT
This sequence comes from Dissulfurispiraceae bacterium, assembly GCA_035319145.1. GTDB lineage: Bacteria > Nitrospirota > Thermodesulfovibrionia > Thermodesulfovibrionales > Dissulfurispiraceae > JAAYUK01. The sequence goes on from DATHDH010000014.1 coordinate 3,761, forward strand.
GGGATAAAGGGCTTTGTCACCAATTCCTCGCGCGGCGTTATCATTGAAGCGGAGGGAGAGCGTGCCGAGGCGTTTGCGGAGGCAGTATCTTCAGAATATCCGCCGCTCGCCAAAATCGACACTATAAAAATGTCCGAAATTGCTGCAACCGGAGAGAGGGACTTTATTATCGCCGGCAGCGTGGACGACGGCAGCTTCACCCATATTTCACCGGACGTGGCGGTCTGCGGAGATTGCCTCAGAGAGATGTTCGATCCCAACGATCGGCGCTATCTCTATCCTTTCATCAACTGCACGAATTGCGGACCGCGCTTCACGATAACCAAGAAAGTACCTTATGATCGCCCCAATACCACAATGGCGGCGTT
>DATHDH010000015.1:0-4298 GCA_035319145.1 Dissulfurispiraceae bacterium
AGAACCTGAAATGAGGACGCGCTTTGCGCCCTTGGCGGCGACACCCTCGCCGTCCTTTACGCGCGATTCAAGCTCGTCGCAAAGCGCGTTGACGCTCTGGGTGAAGCGTATCGGATCGTCATAAAACGACACCTGGTTAACGAGAAGTGCATCGAGGCCGGATATCGGCGCGGGGTCAGCGGCACGAAGCGCTGCAAGACGCTGAAGTGCCTTGCGCTTATTGTTCACGATTTCGCTCGCAGCTGCCAGATTTTCCGCCGTTATCTTCCTGCCCGATATTTCCTCAAGCTTGCTTGCGAAACGACGCACTTCGGCCTCCCACAACCGGCGGCCCTCAGCGCTCTTCATGTGCGGCAATTCCATGACATAAACTTTCTTCGTAATATCGTCAAGCGCCTCGTACGCCTTCTTCTTGCCATCGCACGTTGTCTCACCGACGATCAGATCCGTGGTCTGCACATACGGACAGAGACCGGCCAGCTTGAAGCCCATAAAAGCCTTGATGAGGGCGCAGGTGTTTCTCGGGATATACTTCTCGGCCTCGTCGAAACCGACTTCAGCCCCTGCACAGAGGCCGATGCAGACCCCGTCGACTGCCAGGACAAGTTCTTCAGGCACGTATACGCAAAAAGTGCCGATAATGGGATGGCCCTTCTCCTTTGCGTCGATTATTTCCTCAATGCGCAGTCCGTGGACTTCGGAGATGACAAAATCAAAATATCCCATTCCCTTCGGGCGGTTCTGCTGGGAAAGGTACATCCCCTTGTAGGCGTCTCCCAAAACCGCCATCAACCCGTCGTGCGCCTTCAGATTGAGCCCGAGCTTCTCCCACATCGCCGTGTAGTCTTTCGCCATTACATCCTCCCAGTTATAGAGTTTGAAGCAGATGCCGCTTCTTCGTTGAAAGTCCGATATGTTGCTGTGAATTCCGCAGATAGAAAGCCCCTTATGAGCAGCAAACAAGAAGGCTACCTGTCTTTCCGGCAGATAGCCTTAAAATACGTTCGGAATTTCCACACTGTCCAATAGTTCTTTACGATAAATGACTGCTTATTATTCGGCTTTTCCTATCTGCTGACAGGTAACTCATCAGCCGCGCCCTGAAGCGTCAGCTCACATGTCCTTCATCGGCTTGATGAACATGAAATAGACCATGGTCCAGTTGCCGAGAATGATAAATATAGTGGCGACGACGCTCGAAACCGCCAGCGACGAGACCCCAGTCAGGGCGTGCCCGATCGTGCAGCCGCCTGCGGTTGCCGCTCCGAAGCCCATCACCAGGCTCCCCATGAATACACGAATCAATTCGGGCGCAGGAGGTGCCTGCCATTTGAATTCCTTGAGGCCCTTGGCGCTGAGATAAGCGCCAAGCGGAATGCCAAAGATGTATAGGGCACTCCATGTTGCGGTAAATACGCCTCCGAAGTTAAACATCGGATCGAATTTAGCCATGCTCGTACCAAGCGTTGCGGCTAGGAAGGCCTCCGACGTCGGACCGGCCGCAGAAAGGCCGCGCGCCTGGCCTCCCCAGAAATACGACGCCCAGATGGCAAACACGAGCACAACACCAAGCAATATGCCGGTAACCGGCCAGGTGAAGCCTTTCTTGGTCTTTGCGGAAAATGGTTTGCCCTGCAGGATGACCGGTATGAGAATGGCCGCGAGAATGGCTATTACAATCCATTTGTAGTGCGCCCCGCCGACAAGGTCCCAGAGCGCCGGGTTTGCGATGGCGTCGTCGCCCTGCCCGATGGTAATCTTGAAACTCTTTAAAAACTGCATGACCGGCTTCAACGGACCGTTATAGGTCGCAACGAGCGAGATCGCAAATCCCATTGTACCGACAAGGGCGGACGTGTACCCTTCGCCGATGCGGTAAACGATGCCGCTGCCGCACCCGCCAGCCATAACGATGCCGAGACCGAAAATATAGCCTCCGATAATGTTGGCGAGTATATTGAACTGCTGCCTCCGAAGACCGTCATCGCCGAGCATACCGAAATCCTCCATGAGATTCGCGCCGACGATGGCGATGAGCAGGGCAATGAAATAAGCGCGCATCATGGTAAAGTCATTGATGAAGATAATGTCGCGGAACGCTGAATTCATACAATAGCGACCGCGCTGCAGGACAAAACCGAACACAACACCGACAAAAATGCCGCTCAAAAGTATCATGATACCGCCGCTGCTGACTTCTCCCATGCTCTGTATCCCTCCCGGAAAAAACTTATTATCTGCAGAACGCAGCGAAAAAAAGGCCGTGGCACATCCTGGCCGAGATGCGGCCACGGCTAGCGAGTGGAGGTTGCAAACATCAGTTGACGACTAATGGCCAGAGCCGAAAAACTTGTATCCGCTGAATATCGAGCTAATAAGTCCGTTGCGCTCCACAACGTCATTGTGCCAACCGATATAGACATGAAATGTCACAAATATCCAGATGAACCACATGACAATATGGTGAAGCATCCTTACGGTGCCCGGATCGAATATCGCCAGTATCCACGCTCCCATGACCGCGTTCACCATACCACCGCCCTGCGCGATAGACAGCATTGCAAAACCTGAAATTATCTCATATACGAACATAGCAAATACCGCGCAATACGAAAGACCTGCCAGTCCCGTATGTCCGGGGGAATGTGGAATTTCATCCTCCATAAAAGCGTAAAACAGGCCGGTCTGAATCGTGTTCTGAATCCGATCCATTGTGGTCGGAATGAACTGATTCAGCCGAGCGTGCATGTTGCCTGCAAACCACCAATAGATCCTGACCAGAACGCTTGCCGCGAATGCGTACCCTGAACAGAAGTGGATGAATCGCATGGTAGCCATCGGCAGAACACCGTCGGCCGTCGAATGTATGAACGGCGCCCCTATGTAAAATCCCGTGATCGACAATGCTGTGATAGCAAGGGCATTTACCCAGTGTGTTATGCGAACCGGCAATTCCCAAATGTAGACCCTCTGAGTCGTCGCCATGTGTCGCCTCCCCTACCGCACGCGGATGCTGGAAACTTCTTTGCCCTGCGCGTCTACCATATGAATAGCGCATGCCATACATGGGTCAAACGAGTGAATAGTGCGGATAATTTCAATCGGCTGCTCCGGATTCGCAATCGGGGTGCCGATAAGAGATGCCTCATAGGGTCCGCGCTGTTTCTTTGCATCTCTCGGTCCGGCATTCCAGGTCGTGGGGACAACCGCCTGATAATTGGCTATCTTGCCGTCGCGGATGACGATGAAGTGAGAGAGAGCGCCGCGAGGCGCGTCGTGGAATCCCACGCCCTTCGCTTCTTTCGGCCAGGTTGACGGATCCCACTTTTCGGTATTGGCTGAGCGATAGTCGCCCTTCTTGATGTTGCCCGCAAGTTCCATAATGAAATCCTTCAGCTTGTTGGCGACCAAGTAGGTCTCGATGCCGCGCGCAGCTGTCCGGCCGAGTGTTGAGAAGAGCACTTCCGGGCCGACGCCCAGCTTCTTCAGAACCATGCCAGCTACTTCCTGGGTGTCTTTGTGGCCGGATGCATAGGCAACAAGTATCTTCGCCAGAGGACCGACTTCCATCGGCTGGTTTTCATAGCGCGGCGACTTGACCCAGCTGTATTTGCCGTCAATATTGATTTCCTTATAAGGGGGCTTGGGCCCGGTATAGTTCGGGTTAGTCTCGCCGTCCCACGGATGCATCCCCTTGTCGTCACCTGCCGAATAGTTGTAATAGGAATTATTGATATATTCGGCGATCTTCTTGTGATCCACGGGGTGCACTGTCTTGAGATCCTTATTTTTGATGATGCCGGGCGGGAAGTAGAACTTGCCGCTGTCGTCGGCATGTTCGCCGCAGGCAAAGAAGTTGTTGAAGCCGCCGTAGTTCGCCCAATCCTTATAAAAGGAGGCTACCGCGAGAAGGTCAGGAATATAGACTTTTTCTACAAAATCCTTCGCCTTCTGCGCGCATTCGAGCAGCATGGCTATGGTGCCGGCGTTGATTGCATTCTGGCTGTTCGGGTCTACCGGAATCGACATACCGCCGACCAGGAACGTCTGGGGATGGGGGTTTTTGGCTCCGACAAGGGCGTGCGCGCGGATAATATCGCGCTGCCAGTCCAGCGCCTCGAGATAATGGGCAACGGCCATGAGATTTGCTTCAGGAGGAAGGCGATACTCCTTGTGGCCCCAATAGCCGTTTGCAAAGATGCCGAGCTGTCCGCTCTCGACAAAGGCCTTGAGCTTCCCGGCAACCTGCCTGAAATAACTAGCCGACGCATTATTCGGCCAGTCCGAGATGGATGACG
>DATHDH010000016.1:0-2874 GCA_035319145.1 Dissulfurispiraceae bacterium
CTGGGGGTAAAGCGCTCTCGCTTGCTGGACAGACAAGTATTCCCGAACTGATTCAGCTCATCCGGGGGGGCCGCTTCATGGTCTGCAACGACACCGGCCCCATGCATATAGCTGCGGCATGCGCTATCCCGGTCGTCGCCCTTTTCGGCCCGGCAAACCCTGTGCGGACCGGCCCGTACGGAAGCGTCCACGCCGTAATCAAGGCAGACGTCCCGTGTGCACCCTGTTATAAGAAGGAATGCAGCAAACCGCCCTGTATGGAGACGATATCGGTTAGTCAAGTTGTCGACGCTATACAAATGCGCGGGCTGATCAACGGACAGCCGAGGCAAATCAGCGGGAGGAAGAAATGAAATATACTACGGGCGAAGTCGGCAGGGTCATTGTTGCACGCTTTGAAGATGGCGATGATGTTCTCAAGGGGATAATCCAACTCGCAAAGGACGAAAAGATCAAGGCAGGGGTGTTTCATTGCGTCGGAGGGCTGAAGGGAGGGCGTTTTGTTGTCGGACCGAAGACCGATCAAATGCCTCCGGAACCGGAATGGCGGCAACTGACCGAAAGCCATGAAACCTTCGGCTTCGGAACTATCTTCTGGCGTGGCGACGAGCCGCGCGTGCATTTTCACGGCGCATATGGAAAGTTCGATTCGGTCAAGGTCGGCTGTCTGCGAGAATCGTCGGAGACCTTTATGGTGCTTGAAGTGGTGATTATAGAACTGAAGGGCATCAGCGCGAGCCGCGAATTCGACCCGGTGTCAAAAATGGTACTGCTGAAGCTGTAACCGCTTTTCAGGGCTTTATGTAGGCATAGCCCTCCTGCTGCTTTTTGATGAGGGCGGTTATCCCGGCGGGTATTACTTCGACGAAAAAGGGTAGCATTTCGGGCTTGAAGCAGACGACCCCTTTTTCGCACAGCATATGCAGCGAATTGTTGCAGACCTGGAAATGAACTCCCTGGTCCTGCAGCGGCCCCATCAACTCCAGTTTTTCCGCCTCGCCATACGCAACAATGGCGCCGCCGTTGGCGATAACGACGATATCGACTGCGGCAGCCCCGACGTCTTTCAGGAGGTTGGCGATATTCATGAGCGCAATGCTCCATCTGTCAGCTTCATTTACGTGAAAGACTGCCTTGAGCTTTTCCATCCGTTTTCTCCTGTACCTGTGATGAATAAATTATAACAGGCCTGGCGTGTGTGCCGAAATGGGCTTCTATCAATGGTTTGAGCGTGCAATTTCGTGCGGTGCTTTGGTATCATAGCAGTCTGGCCGGAGGGGTGGCTGAGCGGTTGAAAGCGGCGGTCTTGAAAACCGTTGTAGGGGTGACTCTACCGTGGGTTCGAATCCCACCTCCTCCGCCAGCTTCTGAATTCCTGAATCAGATTTCTACGGATAATCCTGCCGTGTCGGACGCACTACAATGTCGCTGACATGCACATGCGGCGGCTGCGAGACAATGAAAGAAATGGCATTTGCGATGTCGTCGCCGTTCAGCAACGGGCCGAACTTTTCGTTGAATAGCTGAACCATCTCCGTGCTGTACCCTGCCGCCGCTTGAAATCCGCTGACCACAATACCCGGCTCTACGAGCGAGACACGAACTCCCTTCGGCCCGATTTCGCGGCGCAGCGCTTCAGCCAATCCATGCACGGCAAATTTAGTGGCACCGTATACCGCACTGAACGGCGAAACATGGCGGCCTACGACTGAACCGATGATGACGATATCAGCCGCAGCGTTCGGATAGGCGGCCTGCTGCATCTCGACCATCGTCTTTGCAGCTCTTTGCAGGAGGCGCGTTACGCCGGTCAGATTGATTCTGATCAGGTTGTCGAGTTGGGCCAAGTTAGCATCTTTTACCGATCCGCCGAGTCCTCTTCCTGCATTGGCGACCACGATGCCGGCAGGTCTGCCGAAGCGATCGACAGCGGCGGCAAATAGCTTTTCGATAACTGTCTCATCAGCCGCATCACCCGCTATTGCGCAGAAGGCAGCCCCGATTTCCTTTTCGAGCGCTGCCAATTTCTCTGCATTGCGTCCGTTGCCTACAACGCCGCAGCCCGATGCAATGAACTTCCTTGCGGTCGACTCTCCGATTCCGGATGTTGCCCCGGTCACTATTGCAATGCGCGAATAACGCTCGCTCACTTGTTCATTCTCCTTATTGCAAGCACAAATCTATCCGCCATCTCTTGCCGATGCCCGGTAATAAACAGATCCGTTTCGCACTCTTTATTACGCCTTTTTCAGGTCTTCGCTTCTGATAGGCAGCCTCCTGATTCTGACGCCGGTCGCCGCGAAAATTGCATTCCCGATTGCGGGCGCAATAGGCGGAACACCGGGTTCTCCCACGCCGCCGGGGGCTTCGGTGCTCTTCACAACCTCGACCGAGATCTCGGGCATTTCGTTCATGCGCAAAACCGGATAGTCGTGGAAATTGCTCTCGACCACCTGCCCGTTCTTGAGGGTGATTTCTCCATGAAGCGCGGCTGAAAGCCCGAAGACGATACCGCCTTCCATCTGTGCCTTGATCGTGTCGGGGTGCACAATCTTTCCGCAGTCGATGGCGCAAGCGACTTTATGGACGCGCACTGCGCCGTTGCGACCGACCGAGACTTCGGCCACCTGGGCGACGTAGCTCCCGTAGGAAAGATGCACAGCAATCCCTCTCGCACGGCCGGGTTGCAGCTTCTTTCCCCATCCCGCTTTCTGCGCGGCGAGCTTCAGCACTCCCATATGGCGGGGATGGTTTTTCAGCAGCACCAAACGGTATTCATACGGGTCTTTTCGTGCGGCATGGGCAAGCTCGTCGATGAAGCTCTCTACGGCAAACGCAGTGTGCGAATGGCCGACAGACCTCCACCATCGCACC
>DATHDH010000017.1:0-5466 GCA_035319145.1 Dissulfurispiraceae bacterium
GGAAGATCCGACAACGGCACCGAGGAGCTGGGCCAGTTCGGTCAGCAGTTCAAAGCCTTTCGGATCGCCGAGGCCGCGGCCACCGGAAACAATAATTTCGGCGTCTTGGAGATTGACCTTGCAGGTTCCGTCCTCGCAGACCGAGGAGATCACCTTTGTGCGGCAGGTCAGGTTGTCAGTCTGAACGGCAATGATTTCACCTGTCCTGTTTGTAGCATATTCACCGCGTTTCATGACACGCGGGCGTACCGTCGCAATCTGCGGGCGGTAGTTCGGACAGAGAATCGTCGCCATGATATTGCCGCCGAACGCCGGCCGGATCTGCAGAAGGTTGCCCGTTTCAGGGTCGATCTCGAGGGCGGTGCAATCGGCCGTAAGGCCGGTCTTCAGACGTCCCGCGACGCGCGGGATAAACGAGCGGCCGATGGCCGTCGCACCGGCAAGTACGATTTCCGGTTTCTGTGCCTTGATCAAACGGGTCATCAACTGGGAACACGGCTCATCATTGAACGTTTCGAAAACGGGATCCTGCGCGTGAAGAACGCGGTCGGCGCCCCACCGGATCAGTTCGTTTGCCTCGTTGCCGTCCGCACCGAACAGAACGGCGGTCAGGGATGTCTTTCGTTCATCTGCGAGCTTCCGCCCGATGCCGAGCAGTTCATACGAGACTCCCGCAACTTTGCCGTGGCGCTGCTCCGCGAAAATCCAGACGCCTTTGTATCCGGACAGGTCTGTGGAAGCGGTCTCGTCGCCGGGTTCGGCGACTTCGGCAATAGCACCGACCGGACAGACATCGATACAACTTTTGCACACATTACAGAAGTCGTTGATGACCGCCTTGCCGTCCTTCATCTCGATTGCGCCGAACGGGCAGGAAGCGACGCAGCTTTCGCATCCCGTGCATTGTGCAGCATCAACCACTATACGCATTGCAGCCTCCTCAGTTCCGCCAAGAGTTGGTTGATTTGCGATTCCGGAGTGCCCTCGAGGATACGCCGGTCACCCTTGGCCTGGGGGGCAAAGATATTCTTTACCTGGGTCGGAGAGCCCTTCAGCCCGACATTCTGCTCCTCCGCCTCGATCTCGGCGAAGGACATTTTGGTTATGACTGCCTTTTTCGCGGCCATCTTGCCCTTCAGGGACGGCAGCCGCGGGACATTGAGTTCCTTGACGATCGTCAGGAGCGCCGGCAACGATGATTCGACAACATCGTACCCGTCGTCCATGAGTCGCTGAACCCGGATCTGCCCGGCGGAGACTTCTTCTATTTTTCTGACATATGAAACATGCGGGATATTCATGTATTCCGCCAGGGCAGGCCCTACCTGTGCCGTGTCTCCGTCTATCGCCTGCTTGCCGCAGAGAATGAGATCGGCGCCAAGCTTGAGGATGGCCTTGTATAAGGTATACGACGTAGCCCATGTGTCTGAACCCGCGAACATGCGGTCCGATATGAGTCTGACGTCATCTGCTCCCATGGCGATCGCTTCGCGGAGCGCCTCTTCCGCCTGCGGCGGACCCATGGTAATGACCATAACCTTACCCCCGACCTGCTCCCGGATTTGGAGAGCGGCCTCCAGGGCATGAACGTCGTAAGGGTTGATGATGCTCGGAACGCCCTCCCTGATGAGTGTATTCGTCTCGGGATTGATACGCACTTCAGCGGTGTCAGGCACCTGTTTGATACAGACGACAATCTGCACAGATCCCTCCTCTGAGGAAATAAATAGCTGAAAACTGAAGAAAAAATTTTACCAGTTAGGCGCCGGTTCTGGCAAGCACGACGGATGCGACGGCATAGTGTTTTTCATGCGCTATCGACAGGTGGAGCGTGTGATTGCGAAGGATCCGCCGGACAGGCCCATAGAGCCGGATATGCGGCCGGCCGGTCGAATCGTTCAGGACCTCGATATCGGTCAATGCCGGGACGGAACCCCCTTCGGCACGAAGCGGGGAGAGCGCCTTGATTGTCGCCTCCTTTGCGGCAAAACGGGCGGCAAGGGACTGATACGGCGAGTGCTTGGTCATACAATAGGCCTGCTCGGCATCGGTGTAGACACGCGAAAGAAAATGCGATCCCCATCGCGTCACCGCATCGGTAATGCGCTGGATTTCGACAATGTCCGTGCCGATGCCCACAACCATCAATGCTGCTCGATCAGCATCTTCATTTCGCGGACGGCACGTTCCATTCCGACAAGAACCGCCCGTGATACGATGCTGTGGCCGATATAAAGGCCCCGCACTACCGCGATTGCCGCGACAGCCCGCACGTTGTGATAGTTGAGACCGTGACCGGCATTGACGGTGAGTCCGATCCGCTCGGCATACAATACCGAATCGATTATCCGGTGGAGTTCGTTTTGCTGCACGGCTCCGCGGGTATCCGCGTATCTGCCGGTGTGGATCTCGACCATGTCAGCGCCGATTTCCTTTGCGATATCTATGGCTTTCTGTTCCGGATCGATAAAAAGGCTGACCGCGATGCCGCCGGCGTGCAACTTTGAAACTGCATGCTTTAACTGTCTTCGGGACTTCACCACATCGAGACCGCCCTCGGTCGTCAATTCCTGGCGTTTTTCGGGAACGAGCGTCGCCATATCGGGTTTTGTCATCAGGGCGATGTCGATCATCTCGTCCGTGGCGGCCATTTCGAGATTGAACTCGCATGACACCACCTCGCGAAGCAGTCTGACATCGCGATCGTTGATATGTCGGCGGTCTTCCCGCAGATGGGCGGTGACGCCGTCGGCGCCGCCGAGTAACGCGAGCGCCGCCGCCGTTACCGGGTCGGGTTCGACTGAACGCCGGGCCTGGCGTACCGTTGCGATGTGGTCTATATTGACGCCAAGTATCATCAGATACCCTCCTTCAAGGTGTCGGACTCGCTGATTGTAGCAAGAGTGCCGCGTTTTGTTCCTGCGCGGAATATCGTTATTCCCTTCAGCCGTTTCTCATACGCAAGCATGATGATGTGCGCGACGGCTGCGGCAGTTGCACGATGCGGCATGTTGATCGTCTTGCTGACCGCGTTGTCGGTATATGCCTGGAACGCAGCCTGCATTTCGATATGGGCTTCATAATGTATCTCATGCGCCGTGCGGAAGAGCGCCCTGAAGGCAGCCGGAACAGTGCGCATGCCGCGCACCGTGCCACGCTGAAGCACGCCTGCCATCAGTTCCCTGGAGTAGAACCCGCTCTGTTCAGCGGCTTCAACAAAGAGTTTGTTGACGATAAGCAATTCCGTATCGAGGGCCCTCCGTTTATAGGCGAGGGAGTAGTACGGTTCGATGCCGCTGGAACAGTCGGCAATTATGGCTAGGGTGCCGGTAGGCGCAATAGTTGTCAGCGTTGCATTCCTGCGCGGAGGCATGCCCGTCCGCTCATAAATAGAGCCGGTGAACGAGGGGAACGGCCCTCTTTCCTGCGCCAGCGCCTCAGAGGTGTGGTGAGCGGATTCCTGAATGAACCGCATGATGCGCCGTGCCTTTGCGCATGCCTGGCTGCTTTCGTAGGGAATACCCATCTTCACGAGCGCGTCCGCCCATCCCATTACGCCGAGGCCGATTTTGCGCGTGGCGCGGTGCATGCGAGCCGATTCGTCGATCGGGTAATGCGTCGCATCGACCGCGTTGTCCAGCATGCGAACGGCGAGGGTGATATCGTCGCCGAGTGCCAGATAGTCAAGAGCTCCGTTCTTGATGTATGCGGCGATATTCAACGAGCCGAGCACGCAGGCCTCGTACGGAAGAAGCGGCTGTTCCCCGCAGGGGTTGGTTGCCTCGAACGATCCGAGATGGGGAGTCGGGTTTGCTTCATTGATGCGATCCAGAAAGACGACTCCGGGGTCCCCGGATGTCCAGGCGCTCAGCACCATCTCGTCGAACACCTTGCGTGCGCGGAGCGTCCTGACAACGGCCCCGGTGCGTGGATTAACAAGGGCATACTCGGAATCTGACTTTACGGCATCCATGAAAGAATCGGGCACTGCGACCGAAATGTTGAAATTGGTCAGCTCCCCCGACTCCCGCTTGAGGCGGATAAACTGCAGGATGTCGGGATGGTCGACCCGGAGCATTCCCATATTCGCGCCCCGGCGAGCGCCTCCCTGCTTGACGACGTCTGTGGCCGCATCGAAAATTTTCATGAACGATACCGGACCGCTCGCCTGCCCCCCTGTGGATCCGACGACATCATCGGCCGGGCGGAGTCGCGAAAACGAAAAACCTGTTCCCCCGCCGCTCTGTAAAATGAGCGCCGCGTTTTTCAGGGCATCGAAGATACCTTCCATGGTGTCTTCGACCGGAAGGACAAAACAGGCGGCAAGCTGGCCCGAGGGTTTGCCCGCGTGCATAAGGGCAGGAGAGTTCGGAAGAAATCTGAGCGACGTCAGGAGCTGATAGAAGCGCTCCTGCCACACGGTGGCTTCATTGCCGAAGCGCTCTTCGATTACGGCCATGGCGCGCGCAACGCGCCGGAACATCTCCTCCGGCGTCTCGATTATCTGGCCGCTCTCATTCCTGCGGAGATACCGGCTCTGCAGGACGAAGAGTGCATGTTTCGACAGGTTCAGCATTCATTTTCCTCTGCAAGGAGAGTATATCTCCGAATGTCCGGCTTGACAAGGGGTTGCATCATTCAGGGCAGGAAGATTGCTCTTATTTCTCTACGATGCGGCCGCGCAGCTCCGCGCTAACTTTTCCGATCGGGATAACCGTCTCGACCCGCACCGGGATGCGCTGTGCGTCATCCGTCAACCAGATGAGGATATCGCCCTTCTTCTTGAAGAGCCCTTCCGTTTCGACATTGGGCTTGATCAGAACCGTGCGTACTGTTCCCATATTCGGCACTTCAATCTGCTCTTTCTTGAGCGTCTCTACCCCGACACGACCTATCTTCCCGCTGTCGAAGACGTCGATCGAAAACTTCTGTCCCGTTTCGAGCGGCTGGAAGCGTGCATAATAGAAGCCTGAAAGAATGTCCCACATGGGAAAATTCGGCAAATCATGTTCGCTCCTGACGTTCTTGACGGCGTTGGAGTATGCTATTTTATTCGCATCGTAATCGAACCTCGTTTCTTTGTCGCTGCGGTTTTTCCCCTCATGCTGCCGGAAGGTGAATGCGTATGGCCGATTATTGATAAGGATGCTCTGGGCATGATCATCTACGGTATAAAATGCCGCAATGACGCCCGCGGAGCGCGCGCGCGAAATTATGAGCATCGAATTTTCGTCGCGCGACGCCTCAATACTCGCCTTGCCGACATAAACACCGGACCAATAAATGTCGTACTGAAGTGTTTCCTTTTTTGCATCGAGCATCTGGACGGGCCGTGCGACGGGAGCAGCCGGCGCCGGTTGAGACGGGTGGCTCTGCGGCCGGCTCGCCGAATCATTCTTGTCGTGAGCGGCTGATTCCGTAGGCTGCGTCTCGGACGGATGTGATGTCTGCTGTGACTGTTCGGGC
>DATHDH010000018.1:0-3301 GCA_035319145.1 Dissulfurispiraceae bacterium
CGCGTCCCATCTGCCTTCTGCAAGAGCGCCCATCTGAGTGCCGGGGCAATAGCCGAGCACGCCCCAACCAAGGCCAAAAATAAGGCCTCCGATAACCTGCCCTCCGAGGATCGTCGGCTTGAGCTGGAGTTTGACCAACCCGAGGTCTTTGAGCAGATAGACACCGACCATCGCGACCATAATGGAAGAAAGCATGAATTTCAGTATCGTCATGTCGATAAGCCGCAGGGCGCCTATCTGACGTTCATATCTGAGCACGCCGCCGCGTTGCAAGCAGAAGCCGAACAGAATGCCGGTGATCAACCCATACATGAGCGGATTCATCTTCTGCCACCTCCGCCGTAAAGAATCCGGGCTGAAATCATTCCTCCGACAAAAAAGCAGATCAATGCCACAAACCCGCTGACCGCCAGCTGAAGCGAACCGCTCAGCCCGTGACCGCTGGGTCACCCGTCGGCAAGGCGTGCGCCGAACATCGCAACAACTCCTCCTGCAAACGCGAATAGTGCACGACGCGGAATGCCCGGACCGAAGCGACTCTCCCACATCGGAGGAATTGCCTGCTTCCGGAAGTCATTGAACATCAGTGCGGCAAAGAGCGCTCCGAGAAAAATGCCGATGACGAACATCATTTGCCAGTCGACGATCGGCTTCTCCTTGATGAAATACTCCATTGCCGATACCCTTTCCGGGGCAAAGAGGTGCTCCATCATACCGGCTGCCCTGACAAAGGTCGTCGACGCACCCAGGTATTTGTCGGCAAGCACCACCGAGAGAATCGAGACCAAACCGCTCAGAGCTCCGGCCGCATAGGGACTCCAGCCATTCCTATCAGGGTTAAACATTGGGAACCTCCCGGGCAAGAAATACGGCGACTCAATCGATGTCGCAGTGTCTGCGCTTATAATTGGACCGCACGGATATTCCGCAACGGAATCATGAGGAGAAATGCATCGGAACCAGAATCTTAAGGATCAACAAAAAACAAAGAACTGACGTCTTACCGTCCCGATAACCGGCCTCGTATAAATCAGTGGGGACAGCAAATCCCTCCCTCGTCATGAGCCGCACATGCATCCTGCATCACGAACTCCGGAAGGCGCTTGTCGGCAAGCATGTTCAGGTTCTCCAAAACCGTTTTCGCTTCTGCTTTAAAGACCCGTACGCCGACCTCCAGCAATCGCTTCAGCGCACCGCTGCCGATTCCGCCGGTGATAACAATATCAACGACGGTATTATTCAATGCACGAACGGGATTGCAGCCGCCGTGCGTATGATCGAGATCGGCGTTTGCAATAACCGCGAGCGACTTCGTCTCGGTATCGACAATGACAAATGACGGCGCCGTGCCGAAATGATTATGGACCAGGCTGTCGAAACCGTTATCGCTCTCCACAGGCAGACAAAACTTCATGAAGCCCCCTCGTTATCCCGATTGTTAAGTTTAAAGAAAATGCAGCTGCAACTGCAAGGCGGCCGCGGCTCGATTCGAGAAACGTAGCCGACGATGCGACGATTATCTGCATATCCATGTCGGCAGATATCTTTGCTATATGGACCGCTTGACTTTTTTCGTATAAATGTATTTACATATGTTGATGAGAGAGACAGAGGATCATTTCAGGCTTCTGGGAGACGCCTCCCGCATTCGCATTCTTATGCTGCTGAGCCGAAGAGAACTTTGCGTCTGTCAGATAATGGGTGTTCTCGGCATGTCCCAGCCCCTGGTTTCGAGAAACCTGTCGCTGCTCTTCAAGGCTGGCTATCTTGCGGACAGGCGTGAGGGAAAAATGATGTTTTATTCCCTGGGCAAAAAGCTGCCTGAGCCGCACCGGACGCTGATACGCCTTTTGCAAAAAGAACTTCGCAAAACGGAGCAGTTCAAACGCGATCTCACTTCGCTGGAGGAGTGCACCGAATATCAGAAAGCTTCGGGCAAGTGTGATATGAAGACATTTCTTGCCTATATGAAAAGAAACAAGAGAGGCACTGTTCGATGAATCTTGTTCAGTTCAGAAGAAAGAGGCGCAGCCTGCAGACCTATACGTGGCTCGGGCTACCGCTTGTCGTGATAGGAGGATGGTTCTATCCGCTCCTCGGTTTCCTGCTCCTTGGGTGCATGGTCGGGGCAGTCGCGATAGCCGTTACGAGAGGACGTCAGTGGTGCGACTGGCTCTGTCCGCGCGGAAGCTTTTACGATCTGTTCCTCGACCGGCTGAGCACCAAACGCACCATCCCGTCTTTCTTCAGAAAAACATCCGCCCGCGTCGGCGTCATTGCTTTGCTGTTTACCGTGCTCGGCGTGCAATTCTATTTCGCATGGCCGAGCGTTGAAGGCATCGGCAAGGCGTTTGTTGTGGTCTTGACGGTTACGACATCGATCGGCATTCTTCTCGGCATCGGCATACACCCCAGGACATGGTGCCACGTCTGCCCGATGGGCAGTCTTGCGAACTGGATATCGCGCGGGAAGAAACCGTTGCTGATTGCCGATTCCTGCGTCGACTGCAGGGTCTGTGAACGCGTCTGTCCCATGCAGCTCAGCCCTTATCGTGATAAGGCGCATGGACGTCTTCGGGATAACGACTGCGTCAAATGCGGAACTTGCGTCGCCGCCTGCCCCAAAAAGGCCCTTGTCTTTGCCGATAAAAAAGCGGCCTAACACGCATTGTTCGTGAGCGTGTGCATCCGTCCCGTTCTTTTTGTGCTATCGTAGAAACAGGACAATAACCATGGATACATCGCTTATTCTGCATTTTCCGTATCTCGGGATGTTCGTCCTGCTTGTCTTGGGAACACTGGGTTTTCCGTTTCCCGAGGATGCGATCCTAATCCTTTGCGGATTCATGATCGCACAGCATGTGGTCGATCCGCTGCCCGCACTCCTCGTTGTGTCATGCGGCATGATCATGACGGATTTCTTTCTTTACCACATGGGCCGCAAATACGGCAGGATGGTCGTCGCACACCACCGGTTCAACAGCATTATTTCGCCCCGCCGCATCCGGAAGCTCGAAAAGACATTCAAGAAATGGGGAGTGCTCGTCATTTTTCTCGGTCGCCATCTCGTGGGGCTGCGCTCCCAGATATTCATCGTTGCGGGGATTCTCAAAATGCCGCGTCCGAAGTTTGTGGCGGCTGATGCGATATCATCGGTCGTGACCATCAGCATCATGGTCGGCACCGGATACTGGGGCGGCAGCTTTTTTGAGACGCTGAAGCGGGATATTGCTGCGGCGAAGGACTCCATCCTTTTTTTGGTCCTGATCGGACTTATCGGCATAGTGATCTGGCGCTTTGC
>DATHDH010000019.1:0-12159 GCA_035319145.1 Dissulfurispiraceae bacterium
GTCTCGGCATCACCTATAGCGATGAGGTGCCGCCGAATCCTTCCGCGCTCGCAAAGAATATTCTGCCGCTCCTGAAGGGCCGCAAAATCACGCTGGTCATGGAGCCGGGCCGTTCCATTGTCGGGAATGCAGGAATACTGGTCACAAAGACGCTGTACCTGAAGAAGGCTCCGGAAAAGAATTTCATTATCGTCGATGCCGGGATGAATGACCTTATCCGGCCGTCGATTTACGGTGCGTATCATCATATCCAGCCGGTCGTGAAGAACCGCCGAAAGACCATCGTTGCTGATATCGTCGGACCTATCTGCGAGTCCGGGGACTTTCTCGCCAAAGATCGCGAGATTCAGGCTGTGGAGCGCGGAGAACTCTTTGCGGTCATGAGTGCGGGGGCATACGGATTCACCATGTCGTCGCAGTACAACAGCAGGCCGCGCGTCGCGGAGGTGATGGTGAAGGGCTCCGAATACGCCCTTATACGCAGGCGCGAGACATACGCCGATATCATGAAGGGCGAAGCAGTGCCGGGGTTTCTGAAATGAATGTTCCATTTACAAAAATGCATGGCACCGGCAACGACTTCATCGTCATCGATTGCCGCACGGCTCCGTTGCCGGATCCGAAATCCTTCGCGGTCAGGTACTGCCGGCGCCGCTTCGGGATCGGAGCAGATCAACTCCTGTTGCTCTATCCTTCGGCTGTCGCCGATTTCAGGATGCTCATTTTCAATGCCGACGGGAGCGAGGTCGAGATGTGCGGAAACGGGATCCGCTGCTTCGCCAAATACATATGGGATCGGAAGATTTCCGACAAGGCGCTACTCGATGTCGAGACGCTCGCGGGGATCATTCGTCCCGAACGTGCCGGCGAGATGGTGAAGGTCGATATGGGTGTGCCTATTCTCAAGCCCGATCTTATTCCTGTCAATGCTGAGGGCGATGGGCCTGTCGTCGATCACCCGATTGAAGCCTTGGACCGGACATTTAACGCCACGTTTGTCTCGATGGGAAATCCGCATGCGGTCATCGTTCTGGATGACGATGTGACAAAGTTTCCGGTCGAAAAATACGGGCCGGTTATCGAACGCCATCCGCTCTTTCCGAAGCGGATCAATGTCGAGTTCGTGAATCTCACAAGCGATTCCGATGTGGTCATGCGCGTCTGGGAGCGGGGCTCGGGCATCACGCTCGCATGTGGCACCGGGGCGACAGCGACCGGCGTAGCCGCGATGGTGAAAGGGCTCACGCGGAAACGTGTCACAGTGCATCTGCTCGGCGGCGACCTTGTCATCGAATGGGCGGAGAACGGACACGCCTATATGACCGGACCTGCCGAAGAAGTCTTTGAGGGAACCGTAACTGTCTAGCCCGCTTGAGAACGGAGATCCTGCGCCACTCACGAACAATGCAGACCAACTTTTTCCGCGCCCTCCATACCACATCATGTTTTGATGTAATATATAGCCAATATCATTCGGCATCTGGACCGGCGCAAAGGAGGCCATCATGTTTAAAGGTTCGATCGTTGCTATCGTCACCCCGTTCAAAAAGGGAAAATTCGATGAAAAGGCCTATTGCAAACTTATAGACTGGCATATCAAGCAAGGGACTCATGGCATCGTCCCGTGCGGCACGACCGGCGAGGCATCGACCCTCGATTTCAAGGAACACTTCCGCGTTATTGAAGTCGCGATCAAGTGCGCAGCAAAGAGGATTCCGGTCATTGCCGGCACCGGCGCCAACGCGACCGACGAAGCGATTGAACTGACCAAGAAAGCCAGAAAACTCGGCGCCGATGGCGCGTTGCTGGTCACTCCTTACTACAACAAGCCGACGCAGGAAGGGCTCTATCGCCATTACAAGGCCGTTGCCGATGCGTGCAAGCTGCCGCTGGTTCTCTACAATGTACCGGGACGCACGGCATTGAACATGCTGCCGTCGACAGTGGCGCGCATTGCGGATAACTGCAAGAACGTCGTCAGCATTAAAGAAGCGACGGGTGATATGAAGCAGGCGAGCGAACTTATCCGCCTTGTCGGAAACCGGCTGACGGTGCTTTCCGGCGATGACTTTACGAATCTGCCGCTGTACGCCCTTGGTGGCCACGGAGCGATATCGGTAACGGCGAACATCGCGCCGAAGATGGTGGCGGATGTTTACAATGCATGGCAGCGCGGAGAGATCGAGACCGCGCGCTCGCTGCATTACCGGCTCGAACCTCTGAATGCTGCGATGTTCATCGAAACGAACCCGATTCCGGTCAAGACGGCGCTATATCTGATGGGCAAGGTGGCCGAGGAGTTCAAGCTGCCGCTCTGCGAAATGGGCGCGGTGAACAAGGAAAAACTGAGAACCGTCCTGCAGTCCGCAGGGCTTGTGTAGGTCGTTCAGGACCGAAGCCGGGAGAATGCGCGCCCAATTTATCGTCGCCTTTCTCCTGGCTCTCTTCTTTCTGCCTTCGGCGGATGCCGATGAACTTTCCCCGTTCCTTATCGACAACCTCATCGGCAAATCTGCGCCTGACTTCACGCTTCAGGATCAGAACGGTCGGTCGATTGCGCTCTCATCGTTGCACGGCAAGCCCGTTCTCCTGAACTTTTGGGCGCCATGGGCGCCGAACAGCCGGGCTGAAGTTATTACTCTGGGAAAGCTGCGCGTCAGGCCGGACATGAAAGAACTGGTTATATTGGGGATCACGGTCGATAAGAACGAGACGGATGCCAAGCAGTTTGTACGCCAAGCGACAGTTCCCTATCCGGTGCTGTCCGATCCGGAACTGGCCGTCACGGAGAAGCTATATGCTGTCTTCATGGTTCCTACGACGATCTTCATTGATAGGCAAGGCGTTATCGCGAGGATATTCTTTGGCCAGCAGGAGTGGCTCAATCCGGCGCTACTGCGCAATCTTCAAAGCATGACAGGACCTGCTGTTGCCGATGTTCAGCAGCGTTGATTGTTGCGAACGATATTTGGGATATGGAGTTGAGATGAACGTTTTGCAGAGACTCATCGACACAAAGAGCAATCGCTTGGCGCAGGCCAAGCTTGCCGTCCCGTTGCGCGAATTAAAGATGCGGCTCGGTGATGTCGAGCCTGCGCGTGATTTTGCGGCGGCAATCCGCTCCAGCGGCGCAATCCGCATGATCGCGGAGCTGAAGAAGGCTTCGCCTTCGAGGGGGCTTATCCGCCCTGATTTCGACCCTGTCCGCATCGCGAAGATCTACGACACATGCGGCGCAAGCGCGATTTCATGTCTTACCGAAGAGGATTTTTTTCAGGGCAGTCTCTCATTTCTGCCGCTTGTGCACAAGGAAACGAAGCTCCCGGTCCTCCGCAAGGATTTCATCTTCGACGAATACCAGATTTATGAAGCGCGCGCAAATTATGCCGATGCCATCCTTCTGATTGCCGCCGCCCTTGATGTTCAGCAGTCGCAGGAATATCTCCACATGGCCGCCGAACTCGGCATGGCTGTTTTGTATGAAGTTCATAACGGACAGGAGCTGCAACAGGCGCTTATGGTCGAAGCCACGATCATCGGTATCAACAACCGTGATCTTACGACATTACGCATTGATCTTGAGACAACCTTCCACCTCAAACGGCAGATAGCGGCGGGCAAAACGGTAGTCGGCGAGAGCGGTATAGGAACGCGCGATGACGTCGTGCGCTTACAGAATGCCGGCGTCGACGCCATGCTCGTAGGCACCACGCTGATGAAATCAAGGGATATCGGGGCAAAAATGAAGGAATTGCTCGGCACGACGGAGACACCTTAAATCCGTCGCAACTTGTTCAGAACCTTTCCCATTTCTTTCATTTCCAGGGAGGCGTAACTTTCACGCCGATCCCGTGAAGCCTATTCCGCTCATCATAGCATATTGCTCATCAGTCTTTTAAAAGAGAACGGGGCAGTCATGGATGCATGACTGCCCCGCACGCTGCAAGATTCAGCGGCTATTTAACTTCCTTCATCTCCGTGCCGCAGGTACATTTCCCCGCAGCCTGGCTGACCGTTTCGCACGGGCAGGACGCACCGCATGCGCATGCAAACTTGCCCTTTACCGGGAAAGCGCGCGCTTCGCTCCAGCCGTCAGCTTTCAGTTGCGCTACCCCGTCTTTTACATCCATGACCTTCGCTTTTACCATCTCTTTGCCGCAGGTGCATTTACCGGCAGCCTTCGACATTGTCTTGCAAGGGCAAGCATCGCCGCAATTACATGCAAAAACCTCATCTCCAGCTTTGAGTGAGATGGAACCATGCGACCCGGCCCACGCCACTGCAATGACGGCAAGCGTGAGCACCGCAGCCGTAACATAATACGCAGTTCTTCTCATCCGATCCTCCTTCTCCTGTGATATTTAAAGGTAACCATATGTACCATCTTGGCGTCTGTGACTTTGTCACATTGAGGAGGACATCAGAACGGTGGCGGGATAAGATGCCTTCCCTTGCTGCACGGGGCTAATCAACTCGCTTGAGGGCGGATATCGTGCCGGGCCTGAGAATGTGGGCTAGGGGATGCGCTCTACCCTGATTGTTAACCGGATTCGTTCTGCCTCAGAGACAGGCACGTTATCTTCACTCAGACCGATCTGCTGCAAATCGCCGATAAAATCTTTGATCCGCACAGTCGGGATTTCTGCCGTTATAACCGTTGCAGCACCGCTCTGTTGCTGCTCGACCATGACCCCGCCGGTCCGGGCAATCGCCGCGCGCACTTTTTCAACAGCGTTGGCCGTGTCGGCCGCCCGAACTATCAACACCGATTCGCGCCCTGCCAGAGCCGCGCGCGCGGGAGCAGCAGCCTTCTTCTCTTTGCGTTCAAAGTTAGCCCCCTGCGCCTGCGCTGCGCTATTCACTTCAAAACGACCAGCTGCGTCGGATTTCCCGCTTCTGGCCTGCGACACCGTTCTTTCTCTATCTGCAGCCGTTGCGGCATAAGGAGCCTGGACAGCCGGAGCGCTCTCCCGCTTATCTGGCGGGACATTTTTCTTCACGAGAGTCTTCGGCCGTTCCAGCCGTGGGGCTTCCTGAATGCGCTCCCGCGCATCCGTTGGCATTCCTTCCTTCGACTTCCCTGCAGGCTCCGCTGTTTCCCGCTGAACGGATGCCGGGGCTGCGGATTCCTTCTTCTCTTCAAAATCAATGTCCGGCTGTATCGCTCTATACACGAAAAACGAGCAGACGGCAATGAGCACCGTCGCTATCGCCCCGACAGGAACCCTGCCCCCCCATGAACCAAAGATGCGCTCAAAGAAGGATTGCCGCTGCTCACGGACATCCGAGCGAATGCACTCCATGGTTTTTTGTGTCAGCCACGGCGGCGGCTCAACCTGCTCAAGGTTCCGCACATGAGCAATCGTCCTCCGCAACTCTTCTAACGCACTGCTACATGAGGAGCATGCCGCAAGATGCATCTCGATATCGGACTTCTCGGCTGACGAGATGTCGTCGGTACTATATGCGGGAAGCAATTGTTTTACGTCGCGGCAATCCATCACAACCCTCCCCATTTCCCTTTCAGGCAGTCTCTGAGCATCGCACGGGCCCTGAACAGACGTGACTTGACGGTGCCTATCGCCAGCTGGAGCACCTCGCTGATTTCTTCATATGCGTATCCCTGAATGTCCCGAAGCACCACCACTGCCCTGAACTCTTCCTCCAATGCATTGATGCATTCCTGGACGCCACGCTGCAGCTCGTGCCTTTCGATCTGTTCGAGGGCGGTGGGGGCCGACGACGGCAGCTCGAGCCGCACCTCGCCGTCTTGAGTAAGCAACGGTACATCAAGGCTGAGACCATGCCGCTGCTGTTCAGTCGCCACCTGCCTTAACCGGTTCCGCGCAAGATTCATCGTTATGGTCGACAGCCATGTCGAAAATCGGCTCTTCCTCTGAAAACCGCCAATGCCTTTATAGGCGGCGACAAATGCATCCTGCACTATATCGCATGCATCGTCGTAGTTACCCGTCATTCGATATGCGAGGTTCAGCATTTTCTTCTGGTGCTTGATGACGAGCGATTCAAAGGCATCGATCTCTCCGCGCTGACTGCGCACAACAAGATCCCCGTCCTCATCAAGATCAGGAGAATCGCACCCTTCCGCTTTATTAGACAACGTATCCAGTCTCTTGGTTCCTTAAATAGCGGACATCACTTTCTTCTCAATAGTAGCAAATGGCGCAGTAAAATTAATTCAAGAATCAATCATCGCCTGCCCAATACGGCCTCGCAAAGAAAAGGAGCACCCATAATGACAAAACAGTCCTGGTTACAGTAAAGTCTCAACAGAGGCTATGGTCCGCTTTCTTCTCATCATCGTTTTCATGCCGATCGTTGTATCTTCCGCCGCTGCCGCTGGCGGCGACACCATCATGGGAGCCTGGCTCAACGAGGAAGGCGACGCCGTAATCGAGATATTCAAGTGCTCCGATCATTATTGCGGCAAGATCGTCTGGATAAAAGAACCTGATTATCCCTCATCCGACGCAAAGCAAAGGGGCGGGAAGCCGAGACTCGATGATCTGAATCCTGACGCGGAACTCAGACCAAGGCCTATTCTCGGGCTTCGGATTATGAATGACTTCCGCTATCGCGGCGACACCGAATGGATTGGCGGCACCATATACGATCCGAAGAGCGGATACACCTATCGTGGAAAGATGACCCTTGTCTCTGAAAATACGCTCCACCTGCGAGGATATGTAATCTTCTCGTTGTTCGGCCGGAATTCGACCTGGACAAGATATGTCGAGAAGCATCACTGACGCGGAAGAGGAACTGGGTCTCACAGGCTATTCCACACCGAATCGGCGCTGCATGCCTGTTTCTCTGCTATACTTCGGTTAAGGACACTGTGCGGAGGATAAGATGAAACCCGAATTCAAGATAGTTCTGCCGCTCATTGCAGCGGCATTGTCGTTTCTGCTCTCCGCCTGCGCGGGGCTCCAACAGCAGGTTGAGATCGGTGCGGGCGAAACCGGGAAGATTATCGAGATGGAAGCCGCGAGCTTCACCTTTACGCCGAATAATATAAAGGCTTATCAAGGAGAGACAATCACGATCAGAATTACGAACTCCTCGGATGCCGACCACGATTTCACCCTGAAAGATCCGGCCGGCGCGATACTGCAGGGCATAAGTCTTCCGGCTCGGCAGACCGCGATGATCAAAGTTGTGCTTGCAGATGCCGGCGTCTATACATTCTATTGCGACAAGCCGTTTCACTCCCTCTTGGGGATGAAGGGGCAGATTGAATCCATAAAGCGGCAAAAAAGCCCGGCCCCTCTTAATCAGACATTATAGGCGGCATGCCTTGCGCAACAGGCAGGCATGGGCTGACAGCCCCGCGCCGAATGCCAGCATCACGCACAAATCATCTTGCTGCATTCCCTGCTCCATCAATCGCTGAAGAACAAAATAGACGGTCGGCGAAGACATGTTCCCATAGTCCCGCAGAACAGCTCTCGTACCGGCCAACTTGGATTCGTCCAGGCCGAGTTCATCGCGGACCGCATTGATTATCTTCTCTCCGCCCGTATGCAGGGCCCAATGCGCAATATCGTGAATACCCAATTCGTGAGCGGCAAGCAGCGCCTCGACAACCGAAGCAGCAGCTTTTCTCACATAGTCGTCCAGCTGCATTGAAAGCTGATTATGCAGCTGACCTTGTTTGTAGACATATCGTATGTAGTCTCGTTGCTCGGGGATACACATGCTGGCAGAGCCTACCAGCTCCATCCCGCCGGGTTCGCGAGAGAGAACGGCTGCGGCGGCCCCGTCGCCAAAAAGCGTATTCGATACCAGAAGGCTCAGGTCATCGGAAACCTGAAATGTGGCGCTGCAAATTTCGGAGGAGACGCTCACGGCCACGCCACGCGTCAAAGCACCAGTCATGGCCTCGGAGAGCTGCAGGTTCGGGATCGCTCCGCCGCAGCCGCTACCGACCAGGTCATAGACCTTCACATTGCGGCGGAGACCAAGCCGTTCAATCAGATACGTCGATATGCCGGGACAGATATAGCCTGTGCAGGTGTTCACGATGAGGCATTCAATATCCTCCGTTTTCAATTGCGCTTCCGTGAGGGCCTTGACAATTGCCTGCGATGACAATTCGATTGACCATTTCGTGAATCTCTCGATTCGATCGTCGAGACCTTCTGAAAACAGTTCGAGCGGCTCGTCCAGAGCGAAATGGCGGTAGGCAATGGACGGATGATCGAAGAGCTTTTCGAGAAGCGCGATACTGCGCCGCTTGAGCGTGCCGGTATAATGACCGGTCAGGATTCTTCCGCCGGTCTTCTGATCTATTCTGAGCGGCGGCACCGCCGTACCGACAGATGTCAGATAAACAGGATTCTTCTTCGTTCCCGAATTCATGAATATATTCCCGAATATTTCAGAATCCTTCGTATAACGGAAGTATGCCGCCATAACGGAGCCTTCACGCCGAGACGATAGGCAATTCTTTGTATGTACGGCAAGAAAGGGACTCCGAGAGAAGCAGAATTGATAACATTCATATGGGTTTGCATAAAACTCCTCATTCGTGCCGAAAGCCACCCGGGATCGAGATTGGGAGAAAGATAAAAGACCGGCCTCAGCATCTCGGCCGGAGACACATTCAGAATACCCTGCTCCCGGGCGATTGTTTCGAGCTCCGTGCCGGGATATATACGCACGCCGACGTTGAAAAAAACTGCATCAGCCGGCCGAATCTGCCGTTCGGCAAAAGACAGCGTCTGTTCGACCGACTCGACGGTCTCCCCTGGCCCGCCGAGGAGAAATATCCAGACGCACGGAATGTTATGTTTCCTGACCGTGGAGGCCGCCTTCAATACATCCCCGGCGTCAAACGGTTTGCGAAGCTTGTGCAGCACGTTTTCAGACGCGCTTTCGGCGGTGATACCCATGCCTGCGAAGCCTGCCTGCTCCATAGCGTTCAGAAGGGCGTCGTCGATAAGGTGCGGGTTGAGTTCGAGGCTGATCAGGCGGGTTGAACGGCGCCCGTTCTTCAGCAGACTGCATATCTCCAGGGCATGCTCATAGGGAGCATTGAAGACGTTGTCGACAAATTCAATCTCATTGAGCCCTTCCGAAGAAAGTCTCATCACCTGCTCTGCGACATGCTGCGGAGGACACAGGCGGTAATCCTCCCCCTCGATCTTCCGATAAGTGCAATATACGCACTTGAAGCGGCAGCCGATCTTCGTTTGCAGCGGTACGGTCGCAAAACGCGATTGATACGAACGTAAATCGATCCATCGCCGGAAATCAGGAACCGTGCACAGGGTCGAACCCGCCGGTCTTCGATCGTGATATCGGTAGACATCATCCGTAATCGAACCGGCTCCGGGACAGGTCCTTTCCCCCTTTTCAATGCCGGAAAGAATCTCAGGCAGCAGCAGTTCCCCGTCGCCCGGCGCTGCATAATCAGCACCTGAAAAACGAAGTATTTCCTCAGGCATGACTCCGACGGCCGCTCCGCCGATGACAATGTCGGCATCAGAATGGTTCCGTACGCTTTTGACCAGGGATGGGACATCTTCAAGAAAAAATATCGGATTATACATATCGTTATTGTCGATATTGCGTAAGGACAGTCCGACAACATCAAAGCGATCGGCCTTCAGTGCCTGCTGGAGGGCGGTCAGCGGTGAAGACTGAAACATGAAATCGAGAAATCGGACGCTATGGCCGGCCTTTTCAGCTGCTTCAGCTATCATGCATGCCCCGAGAGGAATCACCGGAAAGGGTGAAGTGTATCTATTCGTATTGATAAGCAGGATCTTCATCGCGATATCTAAAGTGTACCGCATTTTCCCCGGCCTGAATGATCGGCGTTGTTTATTTTTCAAGACACCTGATCAATGCGTGTGGAACTTGATTTCCGGGTGCATATCGAGACCGCGCAACACCTTAATAAATCTGAGCTTTCCCGCAGCTTGTGCGAAGCGTTCGGGCCTGCCGAACCGGTGCGCTCTTTTCTTGACAAGAAAAGCAGGCTTCCCGTAATATATTTAGCTCAGGAGGGGTTGTTGACCCTCGAAACTGCGTTAAGGAGGGCAATGAATTGTATGCTTTAGGTACCCATCTTTTAGTGGAGTTGAAGGACTGCAATCCCGAAATTCTCAAAGACCTTGGCAAGGTCAAAGAGGCTATGGTCTCCGCCGCAAAGCACGCCAAGGCAACAATCGTCGATGTAACGTTCCATGAATTCAGCCCCTTTGGCATCAGCGGAATGGTTGTAATCGCTGAATCGCACCTCTCCATCCATACCTGGCCCGAATATAGCTATGCCGCCGTCGATATCTTTACCTGCGGTGATATCATCAAGCCGGAAGACGCGGCGCATTATCTTATTGAAAAATTTGAGTGCAAACAGCCGTCCATCATGGAGATGAAGCGCGGAATCCTTTCATTGCATGAAAATCTTCCGCACAAGGTGTGCAGCAGTACGCTCCAGCTGGTTTCCTGACGAAGGTTTTTGAGAAGGAAAAGAGCGATGAAGTTCAGCTTCATCGCTCTTTTTTTGTCTTCGGAATATGAACGCTTCTTGTTCGGATTAACCCTTCCGGTCGGTCAGCGCCGAAATGCCCGGCAGTTCTTTCCCTTCAAGAAGCTGGAGCGAAGCCCCGCCGCCGGTCGAGATGAAAGACATGGCATCGGTCACGCCCGCCTTGTGAACGGCAAAATCAGTATCGCCGCCTCCGATGATCGTCATGGCATACGCATCCGCAATCGAATGGGCAATTGCGTATGTGCCTCGTGAAAAGGCATCAATCTCAAAAACGCCCATCGGTCCGTTCCAGATAATCGTCTTTGCATCCTGCAGCGCCTCGGAAAAGAGCTTGACTGATGCAGGCCCGATGTCGAGCGCTCGCCATCCCTTCGCAATCTCCTGCGTCGTCACGATTTTAGTCTCCGCGCCCGCCTCAACTGTCTGGGCGACAACGCAATCTACCGGCAGATAGAATTTGACATTGTTCTGCCTGAGTTTAAGCATGATATTCTGGGCAAGTTCCAGCATGTCGGGCTCCAGCAGCGAATCGCCTATCTCGTGGCCCATAGCCTTGATGAATGTGAACGCCATGCCGCCGCCCACAATGACCTTGTCCACCTTGTCCGCAAGATGCTCAAGCACGCCGATCTTCCCGGAGACCTTCGAACCGCCGAGTATCGCGACGAACGGGCGAACCGGATTTTCCACTGCGCCCTTCAGATATTCGATCTCCTTCTTCAGGAGAAGTCCTGCGGCAGAAGGAAGGAATCTCGTAATGCCGTCCGTAGACGCGTGCGCGCGGTGAGCTGCGCCGAAAGCGTCGTTGACATAGACATCGGCGAGCTTGGCAAGCGCCTTTGCGAAAAGCTCTTCATTTTTTTCTTCGCCCGGATGGTAGCGCAGATTTTCGAGCAGCAGCACGTCGCCCGGCTTCATCTTGTCGACGAGATTCTCAACCTGCGGCCCTATGCAGTCAGGCGCAAAAATGACTTCCTTGTTCAAGAGACGCTGCAGCCGTTTCGCGACAGGGGCGAGCGTAAAGCGCGGGTCCGGCTTCCCCTTCGGCCTTCCGAGGTGCGACGCCAAGATGACTTTGGCGCCCTCGTCGATCGCATAGTTTATCGTCGGAAGGGTAGAGCGGATGCGGCGATCGTCCGTAATCATCATGTTGGCGTCTATCGGCACATTGAAGTCGGCCCTGATGAAAACGCGCTTGCCGCTGATCGGCAGCTCCTCGATAGTAAGCTTGTTCAGAATATCCTTGACCTCGACGGGGAGGCCGTTCCTGCGGGCCATGCGCTACCTCCGGCTGTCGATATAACGGATGAGATCCCGCAGGCGCGAGCTGTAACCCGACTCGTTGTCATACCAGGAAATGACCTTGACCATGCGCTTCTCAAGGACCTTGGTGCAGAGCGAGTCTACGGTCGAAGAATGCTGATTGCCGTTGAAGTCGGCGGAGACGAGTGGAAGCTCGCAGTAGTCCAGAATGCCTTTCATCGGTCCTTCGGCATATTTCTTCAGCGCGGCGTTCACCTCTTCGGCCGTCACATCCTTGCTCACTTCGGCCACAAGGTCGATCACCGAAACGTTTGCGGTCGGTACGCGAATCGACATGCCGTCGAGTTTCCCCTTCAATTCGGGCAATACGAGGC
>DATHDH010000020.1:0-5611 GCA_035319145.1 Dissulfurispiraceae bacterium
ACCGGCGGGGTTCGTCAGCGGGCCGAGGATGTTGAAGAGCGTACGAATCGCAATTTCCCGGCGTGGGCCGATAGCGTATTTCATCGCGGGATGGAAAAGCGGTGCAAAGAGAAATCCGAAACCGGTCTCGGCAAGGCACTCCTCGACCTTCGCGGGAGGCAAATCTATTCTAACGCCGAGGGCTTCGAGCACATCCGCGCTGCCCGACTGGCTTGAAACGGAACGGTTCCCGTGCTTGGCAACCGGAACTCCGGCAGCAGCCACGACGAGCGCGGTTGTCGTCGAAACATTAAACGTACCGGCCATGTCGCCGCCAGTCCCGGCAATATCGATAGCGCCGTCCGGTGCCTTGATACGCAGGGCCTTGTCGCGCATGACCCGCGCGGCGCCGGTTATTTCATCGATGGTTTCCCCCTTGATGCGCAGCGCCGTGAGAAAGGCGCCTATCTGTGCGTCCGTGGCCCGCCCTTCCATGATCTCGATCATGCACTCCGCCATCTCGGCTTCCGAAAGATGAACGTTCTGGACGAGGAGGTTAACGGCTTCCTTGATCACCGCGTTGTCCCCAGACTAACGAAGTTGCGCAGCAGGTCCTTGCCCGACGATGTGAGAATGGATTCGGGATGAAACTGGACGCCCTCGATTGCCAGAGTCCTGTGGCGCACGCCCATGATGACGTCAGGATGTCCTTCGAACGAGGTCCATGCGGAGACCTCCAGACAGGTGGGCAGCGTCTCGGGTTTGATGATGAGCGAGTGGTACCGCGTAGCCTCGAATGGGTTCGGAAGACCTGCAAAGATGGTCCTGCCGTCATGGCGTATCTGCGAGAGCTTCCCGTGCATGATGTACGGGGCGCGGATGACGTCGCCGCCGAATGCGGCGCCGATAGCCTGATGGCCGAGACAAACACCGAGGATCGGGACTTCGCCCGCAAACCGTTTGATCAGATCGATCGAGACGCCAGCCTCTTTCGGCGTGCAGGGCCCCGGCGATATGACGATGCGGTCGGGACGGAGGGCAGCCGCTTCATCGAGTGTAATCATGTTGTTGCGGAAAACCCGCACGTCTTCGCCCAGTTCGCCGAGGTATTGAACCAGATTGTACGTAAAGGAGTCGTAGTTATCGATCATCAATAGCATGGATTATCTCTTCTTCTTTTCAACGAAGTCGACGGCGGTCATCATCGCCATCGCCTTGTTCACAGATTCCCAATATTCGTTTTCAGGCACCGAGTCTGCCACAATGCCGGCCCCCGTCTGAAAAAAGACGCGGCCATCCTTGATGACGAGCGTTCTGATCGCAATGCATGTGTCCATATTGCCGGAATAACTGAAATACCCGACGGCGCCAGCATAGACACCCCGTTTTGTCGGTTCAAGGTCTTCGATAATCTCCATCGCGCGAATCTTCGGCGCCCCGGTAACGGTTCCTGCCGGGAATGCGGCCCGAAAAACGTTAAAGGCGTTCAGACCCTCCCTCAGCGTGCCTTCGACATTGGAAACCATATGCATGACATGACTGTACCGCTCGGTAATCATGCAATCCGTTACCTTGACGGTGCCGATTTCTGCAACGCGACCCACATCGTTGCGGCCGAGATCGATCAGCATCAGGTGCTCGGCGCGTTCTTTCGGGTCAGCATGCATTTCCGCCTCAAGAGCCTTGTCCTCTTCTTCGGTCTTGCCGCGTTTGCGGGTGCCGGCTATAGGGCGAACGGTGACGCGGCCGTCTTCGAGACGGACGAGAATTTCGGGCGAAGAGCCGACGATATAGGCATCGCCGATATCGAAATAAAACATATACGGAGAAGGGTTGATGGCGCGGAGCGCCCGATAGACCGTAAACGGATGGACGGTACAAGGGCGCTCGAAGCGTTGCGATACGATGCCCTGGAAAATATCTCCGCTCAGTATGTATTCGCGGCATTTCTCCACAGCGGCCTTGAAGTCTTCCTTCCTGAAGCTCGACCTGAATGAAGCGGCATCGGGGCGCTCAGGCTGTTCGGCCCCCTGCGGCATTGCAATCGGAGGCTTCAATACACACGCTTTCTGGAGAGACTCGGCAATTCTGTCAATCTTCCTGACTGCCGCCTGATAAAGAGCCTTCAGGCTTTTGCCGCGCGTGTTCCGGAAAAGCGGCCTGCCGCGAAGCAGAACGGTGTCGCCTGTATGGACATTGGTAAGAATCGACAGGGTCTGTTTCAGATTGTCAAAGATGAGGATGGTGTCGAAAAGCATGAGCAGCAATTCCGGCATACGAAGGCCCAGCTTCTTGCGCTCCGGCAGGTTCTCGAAACGGCGAACGATGTCATAACTCATATATCCTACAAAGCCGCCCGAAAAGCGCGGGAGTTCCGGCAACTCTAACGGCGTGAACTGGCCGAGCAGTTCCTCGACAACGCTCAGCGGATCATCGGCAACGACACCGGCCTTTTCCTTGCCGTTATCAAGCGTCACCTTTCTGCCGTTGCCGGAAATGGTCAGGATTGGATCAAAACAGAGGAACGAGTACCGGGCCCACTTCTCGCCGCCGACGACGCTTTCGAGCAGGAATACCGGTTTTTTCTTCAGCTTCAGAAGGGCACCGACAGGCGTTTCGGTATCTGACAGGATGTTTTTGTAAAGCGGGATAACGTTTGCTTTTTCAGCGTGATCAAGAAATTGCGCCAGCGAGAGATTCATAATATGCTTATTCTAATGAATTCCCGGCAGTCAAGACAATTAATTCCTCTTTCAGGAATCGGCAGGGTCGTTCTCTCTGACTGACTATCGCGTTGACAGTGTCCGGCCGGATATGCTAATTTTAACTTCACGCTTGGGCGGGTTTCTTGATGCGGAAGCGCTAAAAGCGCGGGTGTAGCTCAGCTGGTAGAGCACAACCTTGCCAAGGTTGGGGTCGCGGGTTCGAATCCCGTCGCCCGCTCCATGATAAACATATTGTGAAGTGGACTTTTCACTTCTTTTTCTCTCACTTCGCACGCTGATTTGTCGGCGACGTACCCAAGTGGCAAGGGAGAGGTCTGCAAAACCTTTATCCGGTGGTTCGAATCCACTCGTCGCCTCCATTTTCTTTCCTCTGTCTGTCCTCTCTTGACAGCCGCCCCGTTTTCCTCTATAACATAAACCTATACAGTCTCGTCCTGTAAAGGGAGTAGCTGGATCAGTGGTTATCGTCAAGACGGCTTTGCTGCCCGGTACCACTCGGTTAGCGCGACGAACAAGCGAGACCTTTACCATGATGCGTGGTGTCATGGTGGTGAAGGTCTTTTTGCGGGACGGCAAGGAGGCACATGCATGAATACCATGAAGACGTTTCTTCTGATGGGTGTTCTCACGTTGATGCTCGTTTTCGCGGGCGGATTGGTCGGCGGCAAGCAAGGGATGACGGTTGCCCTCATTATGGCGTTCGGTATGAACTTTTTCTCGTACTGGTTCAGCGACAAAATTGTGCTGAAGATGTACGGTGCGCGGGAGGTGACTGAATCCGAGGCGCCGGAGCTTTACGGTATGGTCCGCCGTCTCGCGCAACGGGCAGAGCTGCCGATGCCGAAAATCGCCGTTATTGACGAAGATCAGCCGAATGCCTTTGCGACCGGTCGCAACCCGGAGCACGGCACGGTTGCGGTAACAACCGGAATTATGCGCATCCTCTCCCGTGACGAGTTGGAAGGGGTAATTGCGCATGAGCTTGCTCATGTCAAACATCGGGATATTCTGGTCGGCACGGTGGCTGCCGCGATAGCCGGCGCCATCAGCTATCTGGCCCAGATGGCGCAATTTGCGATGATTTTCGGCGGCAGGAGCAGTGATGACGAGGGTAGCAATCCGCTCGGAGCGTTGGTCATGATGATTGTGGGGCCTATCGCTGCAATGCTGGTTCAGATGGCGATCTCCCGTTCCCGTGAGTATGGAGCTGATGAGGGCGGAGCACAAATATGCGGCAACCCGCACAATTTGGCCAATGCGCTGCGCAAACTGCAGATGGCAGCCCAGCAGATTCCAATGCAGGCCAATCCGGCGACGGCGCATATGTTTATCGTCAATCCGCTGAGCGGCGGCGCCTTCATGAAACTCTTCAGCACCCATCCGCCTATGGAAGAACGGATAGCCCGTCTTGAGGCCATGACGCCGGGGAGGGCCTAAGTGTCGGCAAAAGTCCTCGTTTTGATGGGGAGCGACAGCGACGTGCCCGTTATGGAAAAGGCTGCGGAGGTTCTCAGGGATATGGGCGTTGAGTATGAAATCAATATCAGTTCTGCGCACAGGCTGCCCGACCAGACCGCGGAATATGCCAGAACGGCACGCGAGCGCGGGATCGAGGTAGTCATTGCAGGCGCCGGCATGGCTGCGCATCTCGCGGGAGTCGTAGCTGCCCATACAACGCTGCCGGTTATCGGCGTCCCGCTCAAATCGGGCGCCCTTGCGGGGGTTGATGCCCTTTATTCGACCGTTCAGATGCCGCCCGGCATTCCTGTCGCGACGGTGGCTATCGACGGTGCCAAGAATGCGGCTTATCTGGCGTGTTCGATACTTTCGATAAAATATCCTGAGATTGCGCACAAACTCGAAGAATATCGGGTGGCAACGCGATCACTATTGCAGAAGAAGGCGCAGAAACTCCGACACGCATAATCTTTCTGTGAGCGGATGCGCATCCGCATCCGCTCATTTCTTGCCTGTGCATGTATTTGTCATCAACATCGGCTAGAATAGAACAGAATAGGCACTTTGCCGGAGCGCATCCCCGGGAGGTCTCGCCCCATGGAAAAGAAGATCAGTTTTTCCCTCGTCTATTTCCTCATTGCGTTCATGCTGCTTATCACCATCCAGAATTACTTTATGACGCGGACGATTGCCCAGATAAGCTACTACGAATTCAAGATGCTTGCACAGGAACGGCTCGTCGACGACCTCTCGATCCGGCAGGACACAATAGAAGGAAAGCTCCTGAAGGGGGCGGACGATCGCATCAAGGTGCTCCGAAGCAGCGACCCGGCAGCGCAAAAGATCACTCCCGATATGACATCATTCTTTGTCGTTCGCATGGAAGATGCGGATCTCGTAAAAGACCTGATGACCGAGGGGGTCCGCTTTCATGCACTGCAGGAATCTACATGGTTGCGGTCGCTGCTGTCCTGGATAGTTCCGGCACTTGTGTTCGTCGCGGTGTGGGGCTTTCTGCTGAAGCGCATGGGCGCCGCGAGCGGCGGATTCATGTCTGTCGGCAAGAGTAAGGCAAAAGTCTATGTTGAGGGAGAAACGAAGGTGACATTCGACGATGTTGCCGGTGTCGATGAAGCCGAAGAAGAGCTTAAAGAAGTCATCGAGTTTCTCAGGAACCCCCAGAAATTCCAGACGCTCGGAGGGAAGATCCCGAAGGGAATTCTCCTGGTCGGGCCTCCGGGTACCGGCAAAACGCTGCTGGCGCGCGCTGTTGCCGGTGAAGCGAAAGTAGCATTTCTGAGCATCAGCGGGTCGGATTTCGTCGAGATGTTTGTAGGAGTCGGTGCAGCGCGTGTCCGCGACCTCTTTGCGCAGGCCGAAAAGATGGCTCCCTGCATCATTTTCATCGATGAGATAGACGCACTCGGCCGGGCGAGGGGAATCAGTCC
>DATHDH010000021.1:0-7645 GCA_035319145.1 Dissulfurispiraceae bacterium
CAGAAGACCGGGAGAATTTTATCTACCGGCCGTCGGTTGATGCGCTCGGACTTTCGGTCGCCGAACTTTTTCCTGGCCGGGCACTCGGCGTTATGCTGACAGGAATGGGAAATGACGGCCTCAAGGGGTTTACCGCTTTGAAGAAAAGCGGAAGCCGTATATTTGCGCAGAATGAGGAGTCGTGTGTCGTATACGGCATGCCCAAGGCGGTAGTCGATGCCGGTCTTGTGGACAAGGTTTTGCCTCTTGATGAGATAGCCGGCGAAATAATTAATTCTGTCTGAGATCGGGACGGCCTGCATGGAGCCGCTGTACCGGTTTCCCACATATTTTTATCGGAGGTGCACATGAAAGAAGAGATACTCGAAAAGATTATCCTTGAGACCGTGGATATCCCGAGTTTGCCGCCCATAGCGATGAAGGTGCTGCAGCTTATTAACGACGACTATTCTTCGATTAAGGAGCTTGAAAAGATAATCGGCCGTGATCAGGCATTCTCTGCGCGGTTGCTGCGCATTGCAAATTCACCGTATTACGGGCGGGATCGCAGCATCAACACCATTTCGACAGGTATTCTCATAATTGGATTCAATACGATGAAATCGCTCGTGGTCGCGGCATCGCTGAAAGACCTCCACAGGAAATTCGGTCTTTTCGAGCAGCGTTTGTGGGAGCATAGCCTCGGCGTTTCAATCGCTGCGTCCATCCTCGCGAACGAGACGCAGATGCTTTCGGCTGAGGAAGCGATGGTCGGCGGACTGATTCATGATGTGGGGAAGACGATACTCAACAACTCAATGCCGGAATCCTATGCTGTCATTGTCGAGCGCGTGTATGAGAGCGGGGCGCAATTCCACGAAGTTGAACTTGAGATGCTCGGGTTTACCCACTGCAACGTCGGCGGCCTTATCGCGCGCAAGTGGAAGCTTCCTGAAGCACTTGAGGCTGCTGCGGAGATGCATCACACGACCGATTTCAGCGGCGTGTCGGACAAGGGGCTTGAAAAACTTTGCAAGGTCATCACAGTAGCTGATGCGATGGCCGTAAAGCTGGGAATCGGCTTGCGCCGCCCTAT
The DNA here is from genome assembly GCA_035319145.1 of Dissulfurispiraceae bacterium. Classification (GTDB taxonomy): domain Bacteria; phylum Nitrospirota; class Thermodesulfovibrionia; order Thermodesulfovibrionales; family Dissulfurispiraceae; genus JAAYUK01. Next base: position 1,076 of record DATHDH010000021.1, read on the forward strand.
GGCGGAACGCGCGGTTCCGTTTGAACTTCTGGGCATGAGCGCCGGCAAGTACGTTGCCATTGAAGAGCTCTTCAAGAAGACCTTTGCGGAGCAGAAGGCACAGCTGCTCGACTAGTCAGGTCATTTGCATATACACTAACCGTGGCTATGTTTTAATCGGAAAAAGACGGTGGGGATGAGCGAAGCATGGCACTGGACGATAACATTCAGGATATTCATCGTGTGGGCGGCATCCGGGGCACCGGTACCGGGTACGTCTTCCCGCGTGTTCGGTTAACGCGGAAGGGCCGGCGTCGGGAGGCTGCTGAAGAAGAAACCGGCGAGGAACGCCAGAAACAGGAGCCGGAGTCCTCCGACGGCAAGAAACACATCGATGTAACGGCATAATTTTCCTACTTCTCTTCCATCAATTCCTTTCCCCTTTGTCTGATTATCTTCTGCTGACGAGATACAAAACAAAAGCAATTCGTTGTCAGCCCCCGTCCGTCAGGATTTGCTCGCTCTGCAGCCGATCTTCTTGTTCAATGTGCCGCAGAAAATTAGACTGGCATCAATATTGCAAACGACTTCTGATATGTCAGTATATTTCAGGGGGCTTTATGTATAAGGGTATGTACATTGCCGCGTCCGGTGCATTGCAGCGTTCGCAGGAGATGGATACAATCGCAAACAACCTCGCAAATGTCAATACGAACGGATTCAAGCGCAACAAACAATCAGCCAGGTTCTACCCGGTCCTTGAGGGAACCGCCCGGCAGAGTTCAGCGCTCTATCCGAACGCACGCGGTATGACTTCGGCAGGCACTTTTGCCATCGATACCGCGCCGGGAGCATATCAGTTTACCGGGAATCCGCTTGATCTTGCATTAAGCGGGGATACCTTTTTCGCGGTAGAAAAGAATGGCACGACATTTTATACGCGAAGCGGCAATTTCACGCTTGATCGCGAAGGATTTGTCTCGACGCAGGACGGATATAAGCTTGTCGATCGCGGCAATCAACCGATTGTCATCGATAACACGGAGGGCGCGGTCAGCGTTTCCGGGGACGGGATCATCTATCTGCTGAACGTGCAGCAGAAATCCAATACGCTGGTGGCTGAGATTAAGATTACAAAACTTGCCGACATTCAGCATGCCGGCGGATCACTGTATACCGGAACAGAGGTAGAAACAACCGATTTTGATGTTTCGCAGGGTGTTGTGGAGCGCTCCAATGTCAGTCCAGTCAGTGAAACCATCGCCATGATTAACGCTCAGCGGCAGTTCGAGATGGCGCAGAAAGTGGTTCAGAATTTTGATGAACTCGCTCAGAAAGCATTATCCGCTCTGGCGAGTGTCACGGCATAGGGGGAATCATGATTCGTTCTCTTTTTACAGCGGCAACCGGCATGGAAACGCAATCGCTGAATGTGGATGTTATTTCGAACAATCTCGCAAACGTCAATACGACGGGTTACAAGAAATCGAGGGCTGAATTTCAGGACCTCCTCTACCAGACGGCACGAACGCCGGGAGCAACATCGTCCGAGGGGAACCAATACCCGGCCGGCATCCAGGTGGGACTCGGCGCCCGTCCGGTAGCCATTCAAAAGATATTTACGCAGGGGGATTTTGTGACTACCGGCAACACCCTCGATCTCGTCATAGAGGGAGACGGTTTCTTTCAGGTGACAAGACCTGACGGGACCATAGCCTATTCGCGCGCCGGTTCGTTCAAGCTCGATAAAGACGGTCGTATTGTGAACGGCGACGGGTATCCGCTCGAACCGGCGATTACTGTGCCGAGCGATACGACCAATATCACCATCAGCACCGACGGGATTATAACGATTTTGGAGGCCGGGAATACGACTCCGGTTCAGCTCGGCACCATCGAGATCTCGCGATTTACCAATCCGGCCGGTCTGCTGGCTATCGGAAAGAATTTATTTCTAGAAACCGACGCATCGGGAAGTCCGATAACGGGAACTCCCGCAACGGAAGGCAGGGGAACCATTCAGCAGGGCTTTCTCGAGAATTCCAATGTGAATGTGGTCGAAGAGCTTGCCAACCTGATCATTGCGCAGAGGGCCTTCGATGCGAACTCGAAGTCGGTCCAGACATCTGATGAAATGCTCCAGACCACCATTGCACTGAAACGATAGATGAAACGATCTGTTTCCATAATTCTTTGCTGTATGCTGACACTGATTGTTGCGTGTGCCGTGGCGGATGCGGCGACCCTGCGCGATGAGGTCATCGGGCGGCTTGCCGAGGAAGTTCGGTCTCTGGTTCCCGGAGAAAGCGAACTCCAGAATGTTCAATTCCTCCAGGGTGAAGAGTTGCTTTCATCGAACGGAATATACGGAATCAGTTCAATAGGAATGACCGGATACACCGGAAAACAGCGTGTTCAGTATCGCCTTGAGCTTACCGATCGGCAGGGGAAGAAGGAGACTGTCCTTGCAGATGTGACCTATGATTCCCTAATCGAGCTCTTCGTTACTGCACATGCCTTGGCCAAGGGCAGCATTGTGAATGAAACGGATTTCCAGGCGGTCAGACAGCGCGGATCGAGAATGCCGAGCGGCGCCGTGTTGAATCGCAGCGAAATAGTCGGAAAAACTGTACGTATCAATCTTTCGGAAGGATTAGTCCTTAAGAGGGACCATTTCTTTGTGGCCGGATTGGTCAAACGCGGGACAAAGGTCAGGATCGAAATAGAAAATGAGAGCGGCTTGATGCTGGTGTCTGCGAAGGGTATTCTGCGTTCCGACGGCACCGTCGGCTCTACGGTCCGTGTTTTCTGCGAGACATCACGAAAGGAAGTCATGGGAGTTCTGATCTCCCGCGATACGGTGAAGATGAGAACATGAAAAAATGTCCTCTTATTCTTGTCGGCGCACTGCTTATCGGACTGCTGCTCAATGGCTGCAATGGTCTTAAGGAGGCGAAGGAGATCCGGGAAGCCCCGATGCCGCCGCGTTATTTTGAAACCAAGCAAAATGCCTCGCCTTCGACCGAAGGCTCGCTGTGGCATGAACGGAAGTCTCTTTTCGTCGACAGTAAATCGAGCCAGGTCAACGATCTGGTTACGATTCTCATCACTGAAAAGACGACCGCGACAAAGAAGGCGACGACGAATACCGCGGGAGACTCCAAGGCCGAGTATACGGTCAGCGATCTTTTTAATGCCGACCTCGATTTCGGACTGCAAAAGTTCCCACTGATCAAGGACCAGTACTCTGCCGGCAAGCTGTTTGCGCCGCATGCGAAAGGGTCGAGCTCATCGGCATATAAAGGCTCGGGAGACACCGCCCGACAGGGCACGCTCACCGCGACCATCACCGCCAAGGTTATCGAGGTCCTGCCGAACGGTAATCTGGTGCTCGAATCCAGGAAGGAAATTATCCTGAACAACGAAAAAGAAATAATCGTGCTGCGTGGCATCGTGCGTCCTGACGACATCAGCACGAACAATACCGTGCTTTCTCAATATGTGGCCGACGCCCAGATCTACATGGTCGGAGACGGAGTTATCAATGATAAGCAATCGCCCGGCTGGCTCGTCCGTTTTCTGGACAGCATCTGGCCGTTCTAGGCAGGGAGAGGGATGATGACGCGGACAAGGCAATGCGGTAAGTTCGCAGCTTTCTTATTCGGTGCAATGATTCTGTTGGGCTGGGCAGCTACCGCCTCGGCCGAGCGCATTAAAGATATCGCAAACTTCTCCGGTATCCGAGAGAACGAATTGATCGGGTATGGTCTGATTGTCGGGCTCAATGGGACGGGCGACAAGGACGGCACATACATCTACCAGCCGTTCGTCAACATGCTGCGCAAAATGGGCGTTACGGTTAATTATGCTGATATTAAAGGGAAAACGAAAAATATCGCCGCCGTGGTCGTTACCGCTAAGCTCCCGACGAACATAAAACCCGGAGCCAAGGTGGATGTTACCGTCTCATCTGTCGGTGATGCAAAGAGTCTTCAGGGAGGCACCCTTATCATGACCCCTCTGAGCGGTCCGGATGAAAAGGTCTATGCTGTTGCTCAAGGCCCGGTGTCTATCGGGGGTTTTGTAGCCGGAGGAGGCGGAAACACGACGATCAAGAATCATCCGAATGTCGGAACGATTCCGAACGGGGCCATCGTAGAGCGTGAGGTGCCTGTGCTCCTGAACAATAAGGATCGCCTCACCCTGCTGCTTACCGGCCAGGATCTCACGACTGCAAAGAGGGTAGCAGAGCGGATCAACGAACAGTTCGGCAAATCGCTGGCCCGGGCGGACAATCCCTCGTCCGTCTCTGTTGACGTGCCGTCTTCGTACCGGGACCGCGTTGTGGAAATGATGGCGGCGATTGAGCAGCTAAGGGTAGATGTCGATGTGCCTGCAAGGGTTGTCGTCAATGAACGCACCGGGACGGTTGTCATAGGGGAGAACGTCATTCTCAGCCCCGTGGCGCTTGCGCATGGCGGACTCACCATAGATATCAAGACCGATGTTCAGGTATCGCAACCCGGTCCGTTGGCACCGCGAAGTGCGGCCACTGTCGCTGTTCCGCAAACGGAAGTCAAGGCCGAGGAGAAGAAGATGTTTCTTACTCAAATAAAAGGTTCTACCATAGGAGACTTGGTCAAGGCCCTCAATACGCTTGGAGTTACTCCGAAGGATCTTGTAGCTATTCTTCAGGCTATCAAGACTGCCGGCAGCCTGAAAGCGGACTTGGTGATAATGTGATCCGCACGCCCTCAGTCAGCCAGTCAATAGTGACGCCTGAGACGCAAAAAAAGGGGCAAATGAATAATCCGGAGGTCGCGGCACGGCAGGTTGAAACGCTTTTCCTGAATGAACTGCTTAAGGTGATGTTCGAAAAGACCTCCTTCGGCAAGGGGAAAACCGTCTCTGCTCTCATGCCGGTCATAACGGGGCACATAGCCGATTCTTTGGTTGAACGCGGAATCGGCATCAGCGAATTTATCCTGAAAAATCAATCCATGCACGCCTCATCTCGCTCGGGGAGCGGAACCTCAGATACGACTGAAACATCCATCAAACCCCTTCGTCGGGGGGGGGGCATTCAGTCACGGGCTGGTGCTCAGAAAATATCTCAGGGAGATGGAACGTCTATTTCACTATCAATTTAGTCCCATCGGGCTATCGTTTGCGACAGCCTCATCATCATATTGTAAAATAGGGATTACAACAAAGGATGTCGGGAGGGAGGGGCGCCTGCTTCCTGCCGGAAGCTTTTGCCCACCCCGGCGGTTAATTATTTTCATTTTCCTCCGATAATTTATAATAGATGAGCACTCTGAAGAAAGGAGGTACCTCCATGAAGATTGAAAAATCAGGAGAAATCGTGAGTTCCGCTATTGCGGGTGCGGCGAAGACTTCAGGCAAGAAAATTGCATCTGAGTCTGCTAAGAAGGTTGCAGATGATCAAGTAACACTGTCATCGGCAGCCGGGCAGCAAGCCAATCTTGCGGCAGCGGTACAGGGAATGCCCGACATCCGCGCTGAAAAAGTAGAAGCAGTCCGCAGCGCCCTCGAATCGGGCAAGTATGTGGTTCAGGGACAGGCGGTTGCCGAAAAACTGCTGAAGGAGGTAATCGTTGACGCCACTTTATGATGAACTGCTTGCGATCCTGGACAAGGAGTTCGATCTCTGCACAAGACTTGTTGACCTGCTGCAAAGGGAAAAAGACGTCATTGTCGGGCTTGATCCGGCAGCGCTCGAAACGCTTTTGCAGGAGAAGGAAGGCATCGTAGCAGGAATTCGTTTGTGCGATGAGTCGCGGGATCGTCTGCTGACTGCTTTGGGCTTCGAGAACAAGACGATTTCCGACGTCGCAGCAGCGGCCGAGCATCCTTACCGGGAAAGACTGGCATCTCTGGCGTCAAAATTCAAGTCGATCATCAGCAGCATTTCGGAGCTGAATCGGTTAAACAGCATACTTATAGAGAAGTCTTTACATTACGTAAAGACTTCTTTTACTTTTCTCGACTCGTTCGGGATCAAGCCGAAACAGCAGGTATCCCTGGAGGCCTAAATGTCTATCCTCAGTCTTTTCGACATAGGTCGCACCACACTGCTTACGACACAAAAAGCACTCAGTACCACTGGGCACAACGTCGCCAATGCGTCGACGCCGGGGTACAGCCGCCAGGACGTTGTACTCGAGAATATTCCGGGCGGCGGAGAAATTATAGCAAGCGGTGAAAGCGGCCGCGGTGTCACGATAGGCAGTGTCCAGCGCGCCTACGATTCTCTCACCAGCCTGCAGCTTATTACCGAGAAGGCAAACCTTTCCTATTGGGACACCTATCAGTCCGGAATGAACAAGGTCGAGAACATTTTCAACGAAGCCTCCGACACCGGAATCTCCGCCGCGATTTCGGACTTCTTTGATGCATGGCAGCAGGTGGCGCAGAACCCTCAATCGTATGCGCAGCGCTCCGTACTGCTGGCAAAGGCAAATACACTGACGAGCAGAATCAACAATGCCGCGGTGGCGCTTGATGACGCGAAAAGTGAAATCTACAAGAGCACCTCGACAAGTGTTACGCAGGTCAATAACTATCTGA
>DATHDH010000022.1:0-7687 GCA_035319145.1 Dissulfurispiraceae bacterium
GCCCAGGGAGGAATAACCCTGGATATGGGAATGGGAAGCGATAAGCTCGATGCAGAGTTCGAACGCTTCTGATTCGGGGAAAACGGAAATTATGCGGAAAGAAAATCCTTGAAAATGACGAAATCGATATACGCAGTGACACCGCAAAGGAGCGATTGGGAGTCGACAATCCAGGGCGCACTATTGTCGGATAAGCATTTTTCACAACTCTCGGGATTCATTTACGACATTTGCGGCATCAAATTGCCGCCCGCCAAAAAGACGATGCTCGAAGCCAGACTCAGCAAGCGATTGCGTGCCCTCGGCATCGGCTCATATGACAGCTATTGCGACCTGTTGATGAGTGATGGCGGACTGCACCAGGAGCTCGTGCATATGATCGATGTGGTCACGACGAACAAGACGGAGTTTTTCCGGGAGTCAGCGCATTTCGACTATCTGACACAGCGTCTCTTGCCGCTCTTGACTGGACGCAGCTGCCACACAGGAAGGCAATCAATAAGTATATGGAGTGCCGGATGTTCAACCGGAGAAGAACCTTACACGCTCGCGATGGTTCTTGCGGAGGCCGCCGCTGCATATCCTGGTCTCGAATTTTCGATCCTCGCTACCGACATATCGGTGCGGGTTTTGGAATACGCCCAGCGGGCCATTTACGAAAGAGACAAGATCGCGGCAGTTCCGAAGCATCTGCAGAAGAAGTATTTCCTAAGGGGCAGAAACGGCCAGGAGGGCAAATACCGCATCGTCCCTGAACTGCGGGAACGGGTTTCATTTCGTCGCCTGAATTTTATGGAGGACGATTTCGGCATGCGGGATCCCGTCGACGTTATTTTTTGCAGAAATGTGATCATTTACTTCGATAAACCCACACAGGAGAGGCTCCTCAGGAAATTTTACGATCATCTTGGTGATGACGGCTATCTGTTTCTTGGGCATTCTGAAACGATCCATGGTATGCGCCTGCCGCTCGTGTCTGCGGCGCCTACCGTGTACCGGAAGGTGTCGTAATCATGGTGCCGCCGAATTTACCTTCAATCTATCTTAAACCCGGAGAGATGGTCTTCTGCAAAGAACCTTCCGTTGTTTCGACAATCCTGGGATCATGCGTCTCGGTGACGCTTTTTCACCGGGGACTTCGGATTGGGGCAATTTGCCACGGCTTGCTGCCGAGCTGCAAATGCTCCGACGGTTGCACCCATGACTGCGCAGAAGGTACCCGGTACGTTCACTGTTCAATACACCGCATGTTCAATCAGTTTTTGGATCTGGGCGTCAACGCACGAGAGATTGAGGCAAAGCTTTTCGGCGGTTCGGATATGTTCCGGACGGCAGTTACGCGCGTCGGCACTATCAACGTCGGTGCACAGAATATCCGAAGCGCACTGTCGGTGCTTTCAGGGTTCGGTGTAGTGCCTGCTGCAACCGACACTGGCGGTACTGAAGGGCGCAAGATCTTCTTCATAACCGGCACCGGCGATATATTTCTCAAGCGCGTCAAGAGGACGCTCTGCGAGGAGGTGCCGAGTGTCTGAGTCGAGAATCAAGGTGATGATCATAGATGACTCGGCAGTCGTACGGCAGACACTGGAGCAGCTTCTTGCGTCCGATCCCGCCATCGAGGTAGTCGGCAGCGCCGGGGACCCGCTCATCGCCGCCGAGCGTCTTAAGTCGGTGATTCCTGACGTGATCACCCTTGATGTCGAAATGCCGCGCATGGATGGGCTGACGTTTCTGAGAAAAATCATGTCTCAGCATCCGATCCCGGTTGTGATGTGTTCGAGCCTTACGGATAGCGGCTCCGAGACAGCCTTAAAGGCGCTTGAATACGGTGCGGTGGAAATCATCACGAAACCAAGAATGGGAACAAAACAATTTCTCGAAGAGTCTCGCGTCAGTATATGTGATGCGGTCAAGGCCGCAGCGCGTGTTCGGATCGACCGTCGTCGCGAAGCCACGACTGCCGTGCAGCCGAAGCTGACGGCCGATGTAATGCTGGAAAAACCGAAATCCCATGCGATGATACAGACGACAGAGAAGATCTTCGTCGTAGGGGCTTCAACCGGCGGGACGGAGGCACTGAGGGTCTATCTCGAAGCGATGCCAACCGATGCTCCCGGCATCGTGATCGTGCAACACATGCCCGAAAAGTTTACCGAAGCATTTGCTCGGAGGATGAACTCCCTCTGCCGGATATCGGTAAAAGAGGCCGAGGATAACGACAGTGTTATACGGGGACGTGCTCTAATCGCTCCCGGCAACAGGCACATGCTGCTGAAGCGGAGCGGGGCTCGGTACTTTGTGGAGGTGAAGGACGGCCCGCTTGTCAGCCGCCACCGCCCATCGGTGGATGTCCTGTTTCGTTCGGCGGCCCGCTATGCCGGCGGCAATGCAGTGGGCGTGATTATGACCGGTATGGGTGACGACGGCGCTCGGGGAATGCTCGAGATGAAAGAGGCAGGTGCATATACGATCGCAGAGGATGAGGCGACCTGCGTTGTATTCGGCATGCCCAAGAAGGCCATTGAGTTGAATGCAGTCGATCGTATTGCTCCGCTCGAAACCATTGCCGCTATTTGTTTGCAAAAGGTGCAATGACATGATTATGGAAACGCTTAACAAGATGGTTATGGTGGTCGATGACGACCCAAGTGTCCTGCGCTCAATCACCTATCTTCTCAGGGATGCTTATGATGTTCTCCCATGCAACAGCGCCGCAGAGGCGCTTGAGCATGCCCGTCAGGGCGATATAGGGGTTGTTTTATCGGATATCAAGATGCCGGCCATGACCGGCCTTGAGTTGCTTGAACGAATACACGGCATCATTCCTGATACCCCGGTTTTGCTGATGACGGCATATGCCGAAGTCGACGCGGCCATATTTGCCGTGAAAAAGCAGGCATTCGATTTTCTCATCAAGCCGTTTGACCCGGAAGCGCTTCTTGAGGCGGTTTCAAGGGCGATGGTGTGCAGCGAAGAGAAGCGTGTCGAGCGCTTTCGCCAGAGGTTGCTGCAGGAGAGCGAGCAGGAGAAGGCGAGCGCGCTCAAATCCGCCCTTGAGGCGGTTCGCGGCTTGAGCCTGGAGGTCGTGCAGCGCTTGACCGCCGCGGCTGAATGCCGCGACAACGAAACGGGCGTTCACATTGTTCGCATCGGGAAATACGCGCAGACCCTTGCCGGGGCAATGAATCTGAATGAGGAATACGTGCAGCTCGTAGCCGCGGCGGGCCCGATGCACGATATCGGCAAGATCGGCATTCCGGACAGCATACTTCTGAAGCCGGGGCCTCTGGCACAGGATGAATTTGCCATCATGAAAACGCATTGCGAAATCGGGGACCGAATCCTGCACGGGTCGACGAGTCTCGCATTGAAGACCGCCGCAAGCATCGCATTCAGCCATCATGAGCGGTGGGACGGAACCGGGTATCCGCAGGGTTTGCGCGGACAAGACATCCCGCTTGAGGGGCGCATAGTCTTTCTCTGCGACCAATACGACGCCTTGAGAAGCAGGAGGCCCTATAAAGAGGGATTGACCCATGAAGAGACATGCAGGATCATCCTTACCGGCGACGGCAGGAGTATGCCTCATCATTTTGACCCCGTTGTGTTAGATACCTTCTCGAAAGTTCACCGGTTGTTTGATGAGGTCTTCGGGCATGTCCAGTGAGGGAGGAAATATGACGAATCAGAAAGCAGGCAGTCAGTTCTCCGATATCGCCGGATCGTGCGTTCTTATCGTCGATGATGAGAGCGGCATCAGACGCACGCTGCGAAGCGTTCTTCAGGGGGAAGGATATGAAGTGAATGAATGCGCCGACGGCAATGAGGCGCTCTCTTTTCTGAAGACGTTTCGCTGCGACCTTATCGTGAGTGATGTAAGAATGCCGGGCATCGACGGCATCATGCTTCTGGAGCACGTCAAGCATGAAAGGCCGGATGTCCCGGTGATCTTGATGAGCGGATGCGCGGATCTCGGGATGCTGCTCATGGCTGTCAAGGAGAAGGCCTTCGACTTCATTCTCAAGCCGTTTAACCCCGATCAGATCATTCATGCGGTCAGCAAGGCCCTTCTCCATAAGCATCTTATGGATAGCGAGCAGACGTATCGATCGCTGCTAGTCGAAACAGTATCGAAGAATGCGATAGAACTGAAAGAGTATATGCATAAACTTCAGATTGCGCGTGATCAGGCGGTCGAGGCATCTCTCGCTAAGACGGCATTTCTCGCATCCATCAGCCACGAGATTCGGACGCCGCTGAACGGAATAGTTGGCATCATCGACATTCTTCAGCATCGCGAGCATCTTCCGGAACAGAAAGAATACTTTACGATGCTCCGCGAGTCGTCGGATTATCTGACGGAATTGCTCTCCAGTCTTCTCGATCATGCGCGACTTGTCGCCGGAAGACTGACGCTCTCCCCACGATCGTTCCGGCTTTCCGAGGTGGTCGATTCCGTGAACAGAATGATTCTGCCGAAGGCAAAGAAAAAGGGGCTCTCGTATACCTCCGTCATTTCAGCGGGAGTGCCTGACTCCCTGTACGGGGACGATTTACGCCTTCGGCAGGTCCTTGTCAACCTCCTCGACAACGCCATTAAATACAGCGACCGCGGGGACGTATCCCTTCAATGCTCGGTGTGCGGCGTCATCGACGATGAGGATACCGATACGGTTGCTGTTGCCTTCACGGTAGCAGATACCGGCGAAGGCATTGCACCCGAACATCTCGACACAATCTTCGAAAGCTTCAGCCGCGTCAATTCGGAAATGACCGGCAGGGTCGGAGGGGCCGGTATCGGTCTTGCGCTTGTTCGCGAAATCGTAAAGCTCATGGGCGGCAGCGTGCGGGTTCGCAGCGTTCCGGGACGGGGCACGACTTTTCTGTGTGAAGTAACGTTAAAAAGAGAAGGAGCAGAGCATGCGAATTCTTATTGCTGAGGATGACTTCATTTCACAGCGCATCATGAGGGAGATCCTGGGAGAATTCGGCTCCTGCGATATTGCCGTCAGCGGCACAGAGGTCATCAGGGAATTCCGGTCGTCTCTCGACAATTGCAGGCCTTATCAGGCGATATTTCTTGATATCATGATGCCCCATATTAACGGCATTGAGGCGTTACGGCAAATTCGGGCTGTTGAAGAGACGATGAACGGGTCGCTGCAAAGCGCCGTCAAAGTAATCATGACGACGGCACTCGACGACCCGAAGACAGCTGCTGGCGCGTGTTATGAAGGCGGAGCCGACGCCTATCTCGTGAAACCGGTAACGCGGCATAAGCTTCTCGGGGAACTCAAGAAAGTAGGCTTACTATGATGGACCGGCCCGGAGCGCCAGGCGATCTGTCGTAGGTGCAAAAAATGGTTATGCTGAGCCGCATCGTGATAAATAACCGTGCAAGTGCGCAACGTTCAGACAGACGCAGTGACGAATTTCTGCGCCTGATGGCATCATTGCCGGTCGGCGTGATGCATACCGATGCAGACGGCATGTGTGTTGTGGTCAATAAACGCTGGTCGGACATTACGGGATTTGAACTGGATCAGGCTCGAAACAATGGGTGGACTAGAATTTGCCGAACTCGCGGGACACCGCGTGAAATAGTTGCCTCATGGCTGAGGTCAGGGGCCTCGGGCGGCATTGCGAAAACGGTTTACCCCATAGTAACCAATGGACGAGGCCGGCGTATCATCAGCGAACAGGTTTCCGCTGTGCATGCCGTAGAAGCCAGTATTTGCGGGTTTCTCGCAGCATTCGAGGATATTACCGAATCTTTCGCGATGCAGGAACGCCTGCAGGACAGAACAGCGCTCTTTCTAACTGATCGCGTGAGGGCAGTTCAGCATCTCCTCGACAGCGAAACAAAATATTCCCAGCTCTTCAGCGCAATGATAGAGGGATTTGCCCTTGTAGAAGCCGTTGAGGGCGAATTAGGCAGTTTCGCCGATTTCCGCTATCTCGACATGAACCCTGCGATGGAACGCATCCTTGGTGTTCCTCGCTCAAAAGTTGTCGGCAAACGCGAGCGTGAAATACATCAGGAGGCGGATGCGTCGTGGATTGCTTTAGTAGCGGAGATTGCCGGAGGCGGTGCGCCGCGCCATATCGAACGGTATCTTCGCTTCGCCGACAAGCATATTGCGGGAAACCTCTACAGCCCTGAAAAGGGACAATGCGTTATGGTAGTTGCCGATGTGACGGCCCAGCGGGCGATGGAAGCAGAACAAATCAGGCTTGAAGATCAGCTTGCATACTCCCGCAAGATGGAGGCGGTCGGCCAGCTTGCCGGAGGTATTGCGCATGACTTCAATAATATCCTTACATCGGTCATCAGTAATACTTTTATTCTCAAGAAGCGCTTCACGCATGATGAGGCGGCATCTGAATTTCTCCATGCTATTCTTTCTGAAGCAGGACGTGCAGCAGGCCTGACGAAGGGGCTTCTGCAATTCAGTCGTCGGAATACACCCTCGCTCAGCCCAGTTTCTCTGAACGATCTTGTCGGCAAAGTCAAGGGGGCGCTTCAGAAACAGCTGGGAGAACATATTGTTTTTGCTCTGCATCTGTTTGATGAGGAAACAATGGTAATGGCGGATACCGCCCAATTTGAGCAGGTGCTCGCAATTCTTGTCGGCAATGCACATGATGCCGTCGAGAACGGGGGGAAGATAGCAATAGAGACATCCTGTCGTGCGGCTGACGGAGACTTTTTGAACGAGCACGGGTTCGACGGTGCGGAATGGTATGCAGAAATAGCCGTTACTGACACCGGCTCGGGGATTCCGCCTGAGATATTGGAACGGATATTTGAACCGTTTTTTACGACGAAACCGGTGGGAAAGGGCTCTGGCCTCGGGCTTGCCATAGCCTATGGCATAGTCAAACAGCACCACGGTCATATCAAAGTGAAGAGCGCCGAAGGCGCCGGAACGAAATTCTCCATTTATCTGCCCGTAGCTGATCAATCTATGTGCATGTGTCCGTCCGACAGCACCGAATCGTGACAATCTACTCTTTTTTGTAGATTCCTCCTGATTCGGGCGGCGTAGCATTGTTGACATTTCCCATGCCAGCTATGTAAAAATACTAAATTATGAAGTGCGCAGCATCCGTATTGTGACAATAACCACGCGAGCCGATACGCTTTCGTGGTTTTTTTATGAAGCCGGGGCTTCAGTATTTTTTCCGCAGGAGGAAGAGCAGAATGGCAAAGGGAACGGTGAAGTGGTTTAATGAATCCAAGGGATTCGGTTTTATTACGAGCGAAGACGGCTCCGACGTATTCATTCATTATTCGGCAATCCAGGGTTCCGGATTCAAATCACTGGCGGAAGGTCAGGCAGTGACGTTTGATGTTGAACAGGGCCCGAAAGGTCCCAAAGCGGTCAACGTCAACAAGGCCTAACGACTTTAACTTTTCTGAAGGCCGTCGCTCAGCGGAGTGACGGCCTTTTTTATGGCTATCACGCCTCCGGAACTTTTTTGAATCCGCTCTGGAGCCTTCCATCCAGATATATTTAGGGATAGGGGCGGGAAGCCCCGGTAATTCATTGCCGTGCCGACAGTAGGCGCCATGAGGCGATGAGAGCCGTGACGGAGAACGATAGTTCGCCAATACTGGTATAATGGAGATATGCTGCACAGGGCATACAGATACAGAATATACCCGACCGAAGACCAGAAG
>DATHDH010000023.1:0-14812 GCA_035319145.1 Dissulfurispiraceae bacterium
AGTGCGCCGACTGAACACAGGACTTTCATTTCTGCTCAATTATGACTAGAATATCGTCACGATGATACCGACGAACGAACATGAACTCGCGGAGGTGGTGAAGGCATGCTCCCGCATGGCCTCTCGGGCCGGCGTGAAATCGGCAGTCGTCGGCACCCTGCCCCTGCCGTGGATTGATGCCGCCGTCGATATCAGGCTCCTTTCAAAGCTCGTCAGCGGCATCAACGAACGCTTCGGTCTGGCCGAAAAACAGGTGGGCACCTACAGCCAGGAGATGCAGATCGCAGTCTTCGATCTCGCAAAACAGACGGGGGCCCGCTTTGTCGGCAGATTCATCACCACTGATGTCCTGCTGCCGGTTCTCCGCAAATTGGGCATCCGCATTGCATCGCAGCGGGCGGCGCGATTCATACCGATACTCGGCACTGCAATTGCCGCTTCGATAAGCTTCGGGGCGATGCGCCTCATCGCACATATACATATCAGAGAATGCAGTGAAGTTGTGCGTCAACTGTGGGAAAGAAATTCCCGAGGCCCGATTATCGATATCACGCCAGGGCGGGACAGACAGCATCCACCGTCATCATCGGACGACCCCGATTCGCGCGTCCTGCCCTAATCCGGATCATTCATAAAATCGCGGGTACCGCCGGTGCTGTCCGCGTTTTCTTATACCGGATTCGGCGCCTCTTCCGTATCGGGCGAAAATCGAAACGCGTTGTGCTCGACGATATCGAGGATTCTCGAAAACTTCGAGACCTCTCCCGGCTGGGCGGTCTTTCTTCCATAGTATTGCCCTGAAAGGGGCAGGACATCAGTCACCAGCATGTCGTCATACGTGGCAAAATCAAATGTCATCGGCCCGAGCCATGTACCGTCGCCTGCAGGGGGGAGCTGATCACGGAATGCCAGACGCACATCGATGCCGACCCGTGCCTGTTCTTCAAGGGCCGCCTGCGCCTCCGCCTCGTCAAGCTCATGACGTTCGACGACAAAGATGCGAGTAATGCGGACCCCCCGCTCGACCGCCTTGAGAGTGGCGTGATAAACATTCTGCAGGGCGCTGCTCGCATTCCATGTGATAAGCGGCCCGACCGTCTTGACATGCGAGCCCGCGTTGTCGAGGCATCGCGACACCTCAAGCCAGAACTCGGTCTCGCTGAAAGGGACGTATCCCTGCTGCAGCATCGAGATGGTCTTTTTTGCGACATCGAGTATCTCGACAGCCTTTGCGCGGCAATCGGCATCCGTTATTCGAGAGAACGCAAACGGTATTTCGTGCGAGCGCTGATACCTCTCGACGAGTACGTCACGCAGGGTGGCCATCTCCTCCCGCAGAAGAAACGTCGCGAATGAGAGCAGCACCCCGATGCCGAAGATGATGAAGGCAGCCTCCTTGTAATCAAGCACCCAGTGGAAAAAGAGCGCAAGCCCGCTTCCGACGAGGAATTCCAGCAGAACGGCCATATTTTCAAATTTGATTTTCTTGTGCATGACATCAACTCCTTTGCTGATAATAGGCCGCGCTCGACGCATGACGATCGGCGTCCTCAAAGCACAGCGTTGACTTTGGATTTATTACTGAGATGAGAAAGAGAAGAGAGAAGAGCCGCAGCAATGATGATTCTTATGTTTTTTTACTATGCCTGAAGAAGCCGGGCGTGTCAACCCGCCCTCATGCGGCTGGCGGCATTCCCCGGCTTTGTGTTATTGGCAGAGCTCGCGAAAGAGCAGTTCATCGCCCGAACCGGCTTGTACCGCAAACCAGCGCTCCGGAGCAGCACCGGGGCCTTCGAGAATGCGAAGCATCTTTCCCGGGCAGTCAATCTCGTAAAGATACTTTGCGCCGCTGGAGTCGGCAAGCACGTTCACGGTTCCCGAACCCGAACGCCTTATACTCGCGGCATCATAGGCGAACCTGTTCTGGTAAGCATCCTGACGGAGCACTTTCCAGCTTGACTGCTCGGCAGTAACGCATCCGAGCAACGGCGTAACGCCAAGAGAGACAATTGCAGCAGCAATAAATGCCTTCATGCAGCACCTCCTTGATGCAGGGGCGGCGAAACAGAGCAGCCGGAAGTGCCCGGCGGCAACCGGTTATCGACGGACGACTATTTCTGAGGGCACGGACCGATATGCTTGCCCTTCATCGTCATCTTCGTCGTCATATCTTTGCCTTCCATCTTCATGGTCGTCTCCATCACGCCGTCATACGAAGCTCCGGCATAGGTAATGGAGCCTTTGCTGGTAGCATCCTTGCAGACAGTCGTCCACGTGACCGTATTGCCGGAGTAATTCATATCTTTCATGACACAGTCCGTCTGTTCCTGCCCTTTCGGGACCGCTTCTTTCGGAGAGAGGCAGGCGGTGAAGGTGTGCGGCTTCATCGCGCCGGCAGGCATGCCAGGCATATCGACCGTCGTGGTAATTTCCCACTGCCCCTCCTGCATATTGATTGCAGCAGCCGGCTTCGCCGGGGCTGACGGGGCCGACGGCTCCTGCTTCTGCCCGCATCCCGCCACAAAGAATACCCCGATTAGCATTGAGGCGGCCACCGCAAAGAAAGCGCTTCGTTTCATACTGCCCTCCTTCTTCATGCGTCGTAGTCCGAAGTCTGTTTTCATGTTCATTATAGAGCGCAATACGGGGATTTGCAAAGGGTCGGCACATTGCGAAAAAGCGCCTCCGCCACGGTATCCACGAAAGAGAGCAGTCGAATATTACGTGGTATACTTTGGAATGAGAATAATACGATGCGTATTGATTGCAGTCATGACTGCCGCACTCTCGCTTCCTGTATTCTCGTGCGGCGAGAAACCGGATCGCAACCCGACGGCTGCGGCACAACAACCGGCGGCTCCTTCTCCTGAGCCGCTGTCGTCCGGACCATGGAGGAATTTCGTGAAACCCCCGAAAGATGAACTGAAGAAGAAGCTCTCTCCGATGCAGTATAAGGTTACCCAGGAGGACGGCACCGAGCCGCCGTTTCAGAACGAGTACAACGACAATAAACGTGCTGGGATCTATGTCGATATTGTTTCGGGAGAACCCCTGTTCAGCTCCCTCGATAAGTTTGACTCCGGTACGGGCTGGCCGAGCTTCACCAGACCGCTGGAACCGGGCAATATCATAGAGAAAGAAGACAAGAGCTGGTTTCAGACAAGAACGGAGGTGCGGAGCAGGCATGCCGGTTCCCATCTGGGCCATGTTTTTCCGGACGGACCGAAGCCGACCGGGCTACGGTATTGCATGAACTCGGCGGCGCTGCGCTTTGTCCCCAGGGAAGACCTCGAAAAAGAGGGGTACGGCGCGTATCTGAAGCTGTTCGACAAGTAATCTCCACTCGTATCAATGCTCGCAAGCATGCCGCGCTGCCGTGTCGGGAGCGCTGATTTATTCTTTTCATTCTTTGAAATCTTGTGGTATTATTAAAAGCTTTAATGAGACGGGGCGTAGCGCAGTTTGGTAGCGCGCACGGTTCGGGACCGTGAAGTCGGAGGTTCAAATCCTCTCGCCCCGACCATTTTTTACCAACTTCATCATCCGGTAGGCGAAATGGCACTTTTTTCTTTCTGTCCACTGCCGAAAGAGCCTCACGAACAGTTTCCCTGCGAGACCTTCTTCCGTTCCCTTTTTGAGCGCAACAAGGCGATGATTACGCGCGAGGTCCTGGCAGTCAACGGTCTCGTGCAACTTCTCATGAAGCATCGCAACACCGGAAACGTATGGACGCGCGAAGAAACAAATCTGCTCTGCGCCCATCTTCGGGAACTTTCAAAGGCAGTGCCGGCCCTCTTCATTTTCATGCTGCCTTTCGGATCGGTGTTTCTGCCCCTGCTCGTCATGGTACTCGACAGGAGAAAAGAATCGCGGGCACAAATCCCTCAGGAGGTCACGACGCTTCATGAGTAATGACAGGAAAATCATCGGTGTCATCGGCGCAGGACGTGCCGATGCTGCAACAGAACAGGCGGCCGAAGCCGTCGGGAAGCTGATCGCCCATAACGGGGCGCTTCTGGTCTGCGGCGGACTCGGCGGCGTGATGGAAGCCGCTGCACGCGGCGCGAAATCAGCCGGGGGCTGGACCGTCGGCATTCTTCCGCAAACAAACCGCCGCGAGGCCAATGCGTTCATCGACATTCCGATTGCGACCGGTTTCGGAGAAGGCCGCAATGTTTTCATCGTGAGAAGCGCCGATGTGCTGATCGCCGTCGGCGGCGAATACGGCACCCTGTCGGAAATAGCATTCGCCCTCAAGAGCGGCAAGCCGGTCATCGGTCTCGGCACATGGGACATCGACGGCATCCGGAAGGCCGAAACCCCGAAGGAAGCTGTTGATCTTGCCCTCATGCTCGCCTGAGACGGACCTTCGGAAGTGCCGATATGCTACACTAAAAATCTTCCACATGCCCCCTTAGCTCAGGCGGATAGAGCACAGGTTTCCTAAATCGAAACGAGGCGATCAGCAAGAGCTTGAAAATACCAGATAACTCACTGTTTGTTAGCGATTATTCGTCTCGTGTGACTTATATGTAGTTACCCTTGAATATACAGATTTAGCTGTAGTTTTATCACGTTTTTATCACGGCGTGAGGTACTGAAATGTGGAGATAAACAGTAACGACAATCTGTTATTTTGCCCACGTTTTGTCGTCGGCGACTATTTTAACTTCCAATTCGTCGGCGACATCGGGGACTTCCAGTCATTAAACCCACGTATGTTATTCACCGGCAGTTACAATGTCAAAGAATCTGCCATACGTTGACTTCTTCCTGCATTATTGCATCCGCCCTTCCGCTATAATGGTGCATATTTTAAGTGCGATTACATTCAATTGCATTCGCTAAGCGGCTCATTGGAACTTGAAGATGTAAATCGGCATTGAATAGAGGCTCATTGCGGAACATGCACAATTCTTGATATCAAGGGGGTAACGGTGCAGGGCGCGGGTCAGCATTACATGCCGCTCGTGGCTCAATTTTGCACGCCGATCGACAGGCAGTGTTGATACGGCCGCAAAAGCGACTTCACATTAAACAGAGAGCTTTCCGCAGTTCGCTAAAACATCCCTAGATGATCACTTTCCTCTACCTTTGAGGCACAGATTGAGGTTGTAGCCTCTCTTGATAATCCGGAGGGGTATAGTAATCGGCGGGAGGTGGCGGTGGAGGAGTTCTTCTGTAAACTCTCCGCTCTTGTTCCATTAAGCCGGGGATCTGATTGCCCTTGGCATACATACATTGCTGATAGGCTATATCATACCTGCGTTGTGCGCTTCGACTATACGCATACCCTCTATCAGCTCCAGCCATTGTTCCAAACAGCAATCCTGTTCCTGCTCCTATTGCAGCACCAGTTCCCAGATGCCCTCCGGCGGAGCCTATTGCAGCTCCGAGGCCACCACCTATAATCGTCCCGACTATTGCTCCTGTGGCAGTGTTCTGATTCGCCGTATCTTGAGGTGATGTGCCGAGTTGCTGCGCCGCCCACTGCCGACATGCTGCGTCATCAGCCTGGAATTGCTCAAAAGGCTTGCCCGGAGCGGGAAACACGCTAACCGTAGGCCCCGTCGGCACAGTGGCACAGCCACCAAGAACTACAGCCAAAGCAGACATAACAGATATAGCCTTCAATCTTAATGTAACCATTGCTAATACCTCTTTTCCTCGGGAGGAAGCGAATACCGATCCCTTTCGCCTTTTTCATATTGAGAAGGTCCTGAATTAATCGACGGCTCATTATCTGATGGAGCAGAAGGGACAACTTTTAACCACCCGCTTGGACATTTCCGAACATATGGATAGTATGCCTTGAGATCCGGGCAGTAATACCAGTAATCCTGAGCATCAGGGAGTCGGGCAGGTCTATCATATACGGGAATACGCCGTTCTATTACTAGCGGAGGCTCGGTATAGTACGGATAGTAATAAGGATATGCAGGTCCCCCCCACCCAGGCCCTACCCATACTCCGCCTCTAAAATATACATGACCACCAGCATAGGTCGGTGGAACACAAATCAAAACGACTAGCAGTGCCAAAAGGCAAAAAACAATAACCCGTTTCATTTTACACCTCCGCCTCTATGTTAGGAGAAAAGTCCAGCGAAAAGGTTTAAAGTTTTGCTCTTTGAACGGACATTACTGTAAATGGACTGGCTGTATTACAAAATAATCATTCTAAGCACCCCGTCGGCATATTCGTACCGACGGGGTGCTTACTCGCTGCTTACAGTTCTAACGCTTCACCGCAATTAGAAGCGATATCCCAGCTTAATACCATACATATCTGATTGAGATTTAGGCTGGTAGACAATGGACGTACCATTGAGGATATCCACGTCTGGGGATTTCGCAAATCGCATTCCCTCGTAGGACGCCGTCAGGGTAAACCGTTTATACTCTGCTCCTAACTCAAAAATGGCGCTTGGACGTTTGCCGGGCCGCGTTGTGATATCACCCATATCAAACCTAGTCAGGTCAATGCGCTGAGCATTCCAGAATGGGAATTTAACACCAGCGTCCCCAAAGATCGCCCAATCCTGGTTAATCTTGTTAGTGAATGACGCGGCAGCTTTAGCATAAAGGGTTTGCCAGTATTCGGGGTACCCCTCTGCTACAGAGGAATCGCCAATTCTACGTTTCCAAGTGTTATAGCCAACCCCCACATATGGCTCAATCGTTAACTCAGGTGATGCATTCCAAGCATACCCGAATGCTCCTTCCAACTTCACACCGAGGTAGCTAGTCTTGGTATCTGAAGGCGTGCCTGCTTGATTCTCACCGTCATAATTCAGCCTTCCTGTGTAAAACTCTGCGGTACTTCTCAGTGTCACATTGTTGTCAAATCGGTATTTGCCATTTGCGCCAAATTGCCAAATAGGCCCGGTCTCTTTGAGTGATCGGCTTCCGTCATTAGAGAACTCCTGCCATTTCATCGCGCTGACACCAACATACGGTTCTACTGTCAACTCACCTGCCAATGCTGTAACACAGGTACTCGTCATGATGGAAGCAACCATGAGCGCCGTTGCGCCGATCTGCTTTACTCTCCATGACCATTTCATCTTCTACTTCCTCCTTGGACATTTATCGGATCGCTTTAATAGCGATTCTATCGCGGTAATCATCTAAGGTCACCGCAGATAACAGAGACATGCGATGCAATGTTACATAAAAATTCTTTTGCATCAAACAAAGCACTTCCCGATACCGCATGTCTCCCGCATGGCAATCTCCATATACAACCTTAAAGCCCCATATCATACGCCAGTGTTGGTTAATGCATGCGAAGTCCCCCCGCCTTTCCTCCCTTTCCCTTTGGTCCATCACTCGTCTTGTGAGAATCGTCTTTTTCAATCCGTAATCTCTGATATTCGTCTAGCTGCTCTTTTGACAAAACTTGGCCGAGTTTAAGATCAGTTGTCATTTGTAACTGTTGAAGGGCACCGCTCATTGATTTTCTGTCTGTACCGCTATCCTTGATAATCATCTGCCGTTTTGAATAATTATCTTCAATGATTGGCTTAATTCTAATCACTTGGTCTGCTGTCAAATTAAGCCTATCTTTCATCTGTATGATAATGTCATCCGGAGTCGCGTTCATATTGAAAGCGGGGGCGGCGCTAACAAGTGTGACTAGAGTAAACGAAAGCGGCATAAAAAGCAGGATAAGCAAGGAGCAATTGATAACAGTGCGGCTCCGCATACTAATCATAGTCTTCCATCTCCCTGCATCAGTCGAATTAAAATTAGAACATCTTTTATAAACGAGTACTGACAAAACTGCCTGCATTCGCTCAAATATCAGCCAATATCATTGAACTAGCTCGATGCCTACAGCTACCGCACAGGCTCCTATCAGGACAAGCCCCATTAAGAATATGAACTCGGCAATTCGCTCACAGTTAGCTCCGTTCTTCTGAGATTTCATAGAAGCATATGACACAATACTGGCAGACAGAAAAAGAACAATAGCTATCACCAAGACTTGATCGATGATTGTCGTATTTGAGAGACCTGATACTTTTATAAAACTGAGAATGGCAAAACAAAGTCCCAAAAGATTACCGGATGAAGGCAAAATATGTTTTGCCATGTTTATGCGGCCGTTTTGTTCCGTAGTCATGGCTGAACCTCCTTTTTAAACAAAGTGGTGGCTTCCCAGACAGGTTGTTCTAGTTCTGCAGACATGCCCGAATGAAATCTGGTTTAATGCGACCGCAAAATAGTTTCTATGACGCATATAGCGCATCGCAATTTCAGAACTTATTATTTGCTTAAACTTTTCTGGGCTTTACTGTGTCTTCAAACATGAAGTGCAAACCAAAGGAGGCTTGTATGATAAGAAAGGTTACAATCTGCTCATGTGCTCTAGCCTCAGTTCTTTTCGCGGGATTGGCAAGTGCAGACTCATCAACCGCGCCGCAGTCGCCTGAGGATTTCACAGCGAAGAAGGCACGTATCCTTCAGAAGATGGATGATCGAGAGAAAAAAATGGCCCAGAGGCGTGACGAATCAAGAGCCTGCATTACTGCGGCTCAGAACAACGATGACCTAAGGGCTTGCTGGAAGACGACGCATCACGGAAAGCATTGGAAACATCTTAAACAAGCAGATGAAGCCCAGGGACAGCCAGCAAAATAGCAGGGCGCACGATTCTCTGACCTTGGTATACACGGCGGAATTTAACGTATCCAGCCGTGTATAGAACATATCCTCTTATCAAAGTGGCAATGAGAAAGTGACAAACCACCTTGTACTTAAGGCATGCTCTATGAAAATGGGAGAAGGAAATCCGACGTCATTATACCGCTTACACGAAGTATCAGATAATAGGCGCATGGCAGATAATCAACTGCGGCTGATGCTGAACTCTTTGAGCGGATAACTTCCTGAATCATTGCACCCAACCCTTTAATATAATGGTGCATGTTTTAAGCGGAATTCACTAAGATTTCTCACATGCATGTTGATGCAATGGTGACATCACCTGTAATATATCGTGAAATGGTAGATGCTTAGAAAATAATTTGTGATTTACTGATATTCTCGCTTAATCTACCTGCCTCATTGTGACGATAATGATTACCCAGGCTTATAAGTTTGATATGCGTCTATTGCTTATGCGGCAATAATGGTATTCAGAGAAGGTCAATCAGAATTGGGCACGCAAGAAGGAAAGGTCATCGGCGACACCAATGTTTCGCTGCTACTTCAAGAAATTGAGCTTCTATTATCCGAGAAGCGTACAGCTCTGTCAGTGATGAGGACTGGAATAGCGATCCTTGCGCTACCTCTTTCAGTATTCAGCATCCTCGTCGCCACCTCAAAATTCTACGAGTTTTCAAAAGTAATTCATTTCCTAATCCCTCTGCTATTGATTTGCGCAAGCCTTATTGGTCTATCAGCATATCTGATTGTGAAGTCTCTGATGAAATTTTATATGTTGGAGAAATTGATTGTTGAAATGAAAAAGAAGTCGGCGACCGTGGCATTATTAGTTAAGTGATCGCTTATTTATGGGATGCAGGCGGGAAATGAAGGATTCCCGTGCAGTGTGCAAATACATAGAGCTTCAACAAGTAGATGGCAGCAGAGCCTTATCAAATGATGCATCCAAGTGTGTTTATCATTTGCGTGTCCAGCTGAAATCGAGCAGTGATTCTGGTAGAATCCGCTCACTTTTATGAAGTGATTGGAATGATTTTTAGGGATGATCAGCGTGATCGGTTTCGGCATTTGACCTTTTTTAGGGCAAAGCAGCTATAGGTTATGATCCGTCTCATGACGTCCTAAATCTTCACGATCAAAACGAATACATTCATCTTGGGTTAGACATTTGAATGCTTAGCCCAGGTCAATTTCTTTTCGAAGCTGATTTGCATTCTAGTGCACAATACCCTTACAATTCAGCGGACTGCCTCTGACTTGCATCGGAAAATTCGACTGTCTTCTCTATCGGGGCCATTGAGATATTCCGAAGAATCGCGCTTCTTTCTCGGCAAGGCTGATTCCTTCACTCTTTCGAAGCGCCGATGCCATATGTTCCAGAGAGTGATCGCTGTCCACCCATAGAATGTCATACATACCGCCAGCGCTTCGAAACCTTGCCTGTGAATCCGTTTCAGAGCGATAAAAAATGATGGTCACGCCTCTGGAGCCCTTGCCACCATCCTTTGGGATATTTTGATCATGTGTGCCGTGAATCGCGAGAATTGCTCTGCCCCGTGCAGCGGGACAATAGTCAATATCTACCATTAGCGATCCCGCAAGTGAAACTGCTTTCTGATAAAGATTGGTCTGACACATCAAGGTCTGCGTCATGATAGCGCCGTTTGAATGGCCAGTTCCAAAGATGCGAGCGGGATCGATTCCGTATTTCTCAATCAGATAATGCACTGCACCTGTGATATAGCCGATATCATCAACCTTTTCTCTGTGAGGCTTGCCACAGCAGCCGCCACCGGCATTCCAAGCGCGAAACGTCTCAGGTAAATGAACGGCCGCAGAAGAGCCGTTCAGGTAGGCGACGATAAAGCCATTCTTCTCTGCAACTTCATCCATTTTTAGGCGATCATGCATGATCCTGGCATTGCCCATTCCTCCATGCAAGGCGACCACCATGGCGCGCTGCCCTGCAGGGGGAAGGAGCGACGGCATATATATGATCAGCTCACGCCCGCCATAGACATCTGTTACGATGTTGCCTAGGTAAGCCGCGAGAGACTGTTCACTGACTAAGGCAGCCTCGTTTCTTTTTTGATCACCGTTAATCCGTTCTATTTTTTGTAATCGTTGCAATACGCTCATCGAATCCTGCCATAAACCACTGTCTTCCGCCTGGATTGCAAAAGGACAGAGCGACACAATTATCATAGCTGCGATAACAACAAAGAACGTTAGCGTAAGTTTCATCAGCGGCACCTCCACCAATAAAACGAGCGTTGCTCAACCGAACTGCATCCGTGAATTTATCATTTCTGCCCGCCGTCAAGGCGCTCTGGGCGGCATTCACCCGCTGGCACGCCCGCGCAACCATGCGAGTGCTTAGACAAAAGCATTGCGGTACTATCGCTTTTAAACTTCGTTCATAAAATTTAGCACATTATCTGAGCAATTATTCGGGTTGCTCAGATAGGGGCTGTGCAGAAAGCAGTCCTTACATTCTTCATGCATTTGCGCAGACAATATTCTGATTAATTGATCCATCATTTACTATGGAACAATTAAAGCTCTTGAAATTCATAGCCGGAGCGATTATTTCCCTTATTAAGGATAATATTACTTAGAACGGGAAATAGAAAGATCAAAATACCGTTTGCGTTCATCTTCTAACCAACTGGTTTCAAAGGTATTCTCAGGTGCGCAATGTCTTGGCATGCAGATTGATATAAGGATGAATACAAGGTAGCGCCTCAACAACAAAATGGAGGATATCATGAAAAGTCTCTCAAGTCTCATCACCGTTACAGGACTCGCAATCTCGTTGACAATTACACCCGCACTTGCGCTTGCAGCTGGAACAGACGACCCCGGCATCCAGCAGCGTGAGATCAACCAGCAAAAGCGCATCGACCAAGGAATAAAAAGCGGACAACTCAGCCCGCGTGAGGCCGGCAAGCTTGAGACCCAGCAGGCAAAGATAAAGCAGGATGAGTCCAGAATGAAGTCAGATGGCAAGCTCACAAAAAAGGAGCGCGCGAAACTTACCAGAGAACAGAATCGCGCAAGCAAAAACATCTACAAGAAGAAACATAATGAGAGAAGAGTAAACACTGGAGAGGGGACAACCTCCAATACCAATAAGTAATTCCTAACCATTGAAATGGAGGCGGAGTCTAATATATATGGCAATCCGCCTCCATTTTGTTGCTGTTTTCAAAGCTCATCGGCAGCGAGGGGAGATGGGAATGCCTCATACAGTAAGGCTCGGAAGAATGCTTGATTATCATTGATAGTAGCAAGTATTGAACTTAAGCGCATTCCGTCCCAAGGAGGTTCATGCACGGCATGACGTTCAATTTTAAGCGGTTAAGGTTAGGATTGGCATTAGTTGCTAGTCTATTTTCTTTGTTCCTGTTCACACAAAAAACATCGGCCCAGAATTTAGATGCTCAGCCCATCCTTCCCGGCATTTACACAAGCTCAGCACAACACCCCAGAGTCTTCATAACTCCAGCCGAATTGCGTGATATGGTCAAACGGATCAATACTACAGGCTCTTTTTCCTCGCAGATCTTCTCCAAGCTTGCTAATCAAGTCAAGGTCCACCTTGCAGCCAAAACCGATTGGAGTGCAGTGTATTGCGGTTGCGACCTTGAAGTCTACCTGCATGCTTTTTCTTATGAACCTCTGATCGGATATGCTGGAGAAATTCGTACAATCGACCAGCTGCGTGCAGCTATGAACATTAAGCCGGAAATGTTGCCGCCCAACGGTGCGGCTATCGTTGCGTCAAGGCTGGCGCTCTACGCGGCTCTTATAAAAAATGGAGCACATACTAAGCCAGATTTTCCATCGCCGGACCAGGCGGCAGCTCTCGCGAAACGGATTCTTTTAGCCTGGGCGGAGCGCGGATTTCGCGATCAAGAGGGAACCTATTTAAAGAGAGCCGAGCAGTTCTGTGACGATCATAATCATTTTGTCCTTCTCAAGCAGAGTGCCGCGGGACTGCAAGTCGCAAGAGGCATCATCTATTCTGTTCATGCGCAGGATCTATTGCAATCGCTTGGGGTGTTCAGCGCCGCAGATGTGACTGTTCTTAATGCTTTTCATGCCGCCATGTTCAACCTGATCCGTGAAGCCTCCAACTTCGCTTTTACATTACCGGAGGTGGCGAACCGTTCCGACAGGACATGCGAACGTTTTAGCAATCATTTCGGCGCTCATTTGCTTGGGCTTCTATCAATTGCGCGCTTTTTCGATGACGGGCGCAAATTCAATGCAGTTCTCTATGGTAATGACCGCTCCATTCCTGTGTCGCTGCCCTGGGTAACATACTTCGACCATGCTATCTATGGGGAAAATGACACACCGATTGCATGCTACAAAAATCCTGGTCCTGACAGCCTTACAAACCACCCTTCCTTCCAGACATCTATTGTTGCACCCGGGGAAATCGAGGACCGCTACAGAAATGCTAATCCATCGCAAGGCTTTGGCTATACATTGGGCGTGTTAGCAGGGCTTTTCAATACCGCTGAGCTTATGAGAAATGCTGGCTTCGACGCCTTTGCATATCGTGGAACGCATCGTCAATCGATTGAGATGGCAGCTCAATATTACGCCTGTTATGGCAAATATGTTGGGTTTAAGAAGACTGTCACTGCGGACAATGCTCGCGCTTGTCCTGACTATCAGCAATATATCGGGCAAATTGTGAATGGATTAGAAACGGACATCGTAATGGGTGCGTATTATTTTCCTAATAACGCCACGATTAATGAATTGGAAGCCGCCGCAAAAGCGGGAGCAGGAGCAAATCTTTTTGACCCGCTCCGCTTTGGACGGTGGAGGGATTAGGACCTATCCTTAAAATACAATTGCCTCCTGATCGTGCACTCGCCCTTTTGCTATAATGGTGCAGGTTATGACCTGAATAGATTAAAGAAGCGGTGGGGGTCCGTGTTGCCTATGTCACATTAAGCATTCCAGTCGACACCATAAATTCGAACGATTTCTTCAGGGGGGGCTCTATATAATGAACATTGTCCAAATAAGCATTCTCGCACTCATACAAGGATTAGCAGAGCTTTTGCCTGTTTCGAGCTCTGCACATGTAATCGTTGCAGAAAAACTGATGGGCCTGGATCCTACAAGCCCGGAGATGACCCTCTTGCTGGTGATGCTTCATACAGGAACCATGTTTTCTGTAATTTATTATTTTTGGAACTCTTGGAAGACAAGTTTCTTTCTATCCAAGACAGTCTTTATACATTCTATGAAAGTAATCGGCATTGCGACATGTCTTACCGCAATAGTCGGCTTGTCGCTGAAGTATGTTATAGAACGTGCCTTTCTTCATGATGCCGGCAAACAAGAA
The DNA here is from genome assembly GCA_035319145.1 of Dissulfurispiraceae bacterium. Lineage (GTDB taxonomy): Bacteria > Nitrospirota > Thermodesulfovibrionia > Thermodesulfovibrionales > Dissulfurispiraceae > JAAYUK01. The sequence goes on from DATHDH010000023.1 coordinate 14,044, forward strand.
ATTGAACACCTCTTTGGCAATCTTTTGCTCATTGCTTGCTCTCTTGCAGCTGTTGGCATATTAATTCTGTTTGCTGGGTTAGTCCATCGACGCCGCAGAGATGAAATGATAGACATCAGAAAGGCATGCCTTATTGGAATAATTCAGGGATTTTGCTTGCCGTTTCGAGGGTTGTCACGTTCAGGAGCTACAATCTCGACTGGTCTCTTATTAGGTGTCAATAGAATTAAAGCCGAGGAGTTCAGTTTTGCTCTTGCAGTAGTCCTCACACCGCCGGTGATTGCTCGTGAAGTCATGCGACTGCTGCAAACGCGCCATGTTTCGCTTCACGGTATTGGCGATCTTACGAGCCTTTTTCTTCCGAGTCTGCTTGGTATGGCTCTCAGCTTTGTGGCGGGATTGTTCGCCTTAAAATGGCTATCAAGCTGGCTAGAGCATAATCGATGGTATTGGTTCGGATTATACTGTATATGCGCCTCACTGACAGTCTTTGGTTTGCATAGAATCGGATTATAGGATATTTTTTCATTGCCGATACGAACCTATGTTCTGAAACTTACAATGGTGTATGTTTTGACCAAAGTCCGATAGATTTCTCCGGAACCCCGTTTTGCGGGGCACAATCTTTAATCATAGAAGAGGGAGGGCCATATCGCCATGGAAGAGCAAGAGATCCCTTTGGAGAATCTGCATGAGGAGATGCACCACAAGGCGCATGAAGGTGAACAGTGGATAACCCGGGTGGCATTGTCGGCGGCGATTTTTGCCG
>DATHDH010000024.1:0-14320 GCA_035319145.1 Dissulfurispiraceae bacterium
AGGTTTGAGAAGTTCGGTGATATACCGCGCAGTCATCTCGCCTTTTGTGTTCGGATTGGTCGCAAGAATCACTTCCTCGATGCCGCCTGCTTCCACCCTCCGGACGAGTTCGGTGATTTTGAGGCGATCGGGAGTTATTCCGTCGACCGGGGAGAGCGCACCGAGCAGTACATGATAAACGCCGGAAAAGCAGCGTGTGCGCTCGACGGCAAGAATATTGCTCGGCTCCTCAACAACGCAGATGCGGCTTTTGTCGCGCGTTTCACTGCGGCAGATGTCACAGGGATCTGCGTCGCCGATATTGAAACAGATCGAGCAAAATCGGGCCTTCTCCTTGATGTCGACAATGGCGTCGGCAATTGCCTTTGCATCGTCTTTCGGCAGGTTGAGGATAAAAAAAGCAAGCCGCTGTGCGCTTTTGCGGCCGACTCCCGGCAACTTGGTCAACTGGACGATAAGATTATCGATGATATTCTGGGTCATGGATCGGTGTCGTAGCGAGAAATGCCATTGATTGCGCCGGTCGTGACTATCTGCCGAACATGTTGCCGAGGCCGCCCATGCCCGGTATGTTAAGACCCATGGTCAATTTCGACATGTCGTCGCTGACGATCTGCTGCGCACGCCGCAACGCCTCATTGCAGGCAGCGATGATGAGATCCTGCAACATATCGACATCCTCGGGATTGACGACATCCTTTTCAATCTTAATCGAGACGATTTCCCCCGCACCGCTTGCAGTCACCGAGACCATTCCTCCGCCGGCGGTTGCATCGGCGGTCTTCTTCTTGCTTTCTTCCTGAACCCGCTGCATATCAGCCTGTAGTTTTTGCGCCTGGCGCATCATGTCGCCGAGCATTTTTTTAGACATGGGAACCTCCTTTAGGACTTGCAGGAATGACATCAACAATACGGCCATCAAACAACTCAAGCGCCTCCCGGATCACGGGATTCTGCAACGCCTTTTCCCGCAGATCGGCTTTTGAAACAGCAGGCGCTTCCTTCGTCTCGATAGTGATACTGATCGGCCTTCCGGCTACTTCAGATGCTATTGAACGGACAGCCGGCAGGTTTTCCTTGACCGAGTCAGCGTGGACAGAGCTTCCGCCATTGAAGAGAAGGGTAATTGCATCGCCGGCAAAAGAAGGCGTGCTTTCTTGAATCTTAAAGACGAGGAGGTGATTCTCTTTGTCGAGCCGGTCGATGGTTGCATCCCAGACGGAAGCCATGGAATTATGCTCGGCCGACGGGGCCTGCGATACGGCTTGAGCGACTGGCCTTGATGCAGAAGCGCTTTGCGGCGCTGTCTTCACGTCCCGCGACGTTTTTTGCACAGGCTTTTGGTACGGCTTCGCGGCAGAAGGAGTGCTGTTGAGTCCTTCCTTGATCGGCCCAGTACCGCCTCCGATTGCATTGAAGGCCTTGTCGATAGCTGTAAAGCGGCTCATAAGGCTCAGGCGTATCATGACTATTTCAAAAACGACTCTGGGGTGAAGTGCCGAACGGATTGAAGGCTCCGACCGAATAAGGTCGCTGAGGACCAGGGCAATATGCTCCTCGGACGTTAGCCCCTTCATGCTGAGCATTACCGATTTTTCGGTCTCGGCAAGGTCGAGCACCCCGTCGATCTCATCGACAATCGTGGCTATCAGAAGGTTGCGGGTAAACTGCAGCAGGTCGCGCGTAAAGGTCTTGAGGTCCGTTCCGCTGTCGGCTAAAGACGCTGTCAACGCAACAATATCGGCAGCCACACCCTCAAGCACAGCGGTCAGCATCTGTGCAAGGCTCTCCGTATCCGTCAGACCGAGAAGATCACGCACATCTTCCGCAGATATGGCATCGGCAAAGGAAGCGACCTGATCGAGCAGCGTAAGCGCATCGCGCATGCCTCCTTCGGCAACGCGGGCGATCATTTCCAGAGCCCCGTCTGCGACGACGATTTTTTCCGCATCTGCAATCTGGCGAAGCCGTTCGACTATGGTCATGGTCGCAATCTTGCGGAACGGCAGATGCTGACAACGGGAAAGGACAGTGCCCGGGATCTTTTTCGGTTCAGTCGTCGCCAGGACGAATATGACATGCGGCGGCGGTTCTTCGAGGGTTTTCAGGAGCGCGTTGAACGCGGCCGTTGAGAGCATGTGCGCCTCATCAATGATATAGACCTTGTACTTCGATTCTGCGGCAGCATACCTGACTCGCTCACGAAGGTCACGGATGTTGTCGACCCCGGTGTTGGAAGCGCCATCTATTTCGGAGACATCCATCGACGTCCCGTCGGCAATCGCTGAACATGAACGGCATGCCCCGCACGGATCCGCTGTGGGGCCGTGTTCGCAGTTCAGCGCCTTGGCCAAAATGCGGGCCGTGGTCGTCTTGCCGACTCCGCGCGGGCCTGAAAAAATATACGCGTGCGCGACTTTTCCGCCAGCCACTGCATTGCGAAGGATCCGCGCAATGGGCTCCTGGCCGGTCAGTTCATCAAAGGTTTTGGGGCGCCACTTTCGGGCCAATACCAGATATGACATGCATCCTCACTGTGGTACGTGAATGCTGCGCGCTTTCCCCACCCGGCGGCCGGCGACGGACGATGAAAATGGAGCCGGCTTGCTGCGGCACCCAGACCAGAGCGCTTACCGTTGCTTCCTTCCGGATCTGGCGGAGTTCACGACGGCCTGCTGCGCAGGGCCGACCCCCGGCTGGGGAAAGCGGCACGCTGCCGGTGTTTTTTATTGTCATGGCGGAGAGGCAGGGATTTGAACCCTGGGTGAGGTGTTAGCCCCACACACGATTTCCAGTCGTGCACCTTCAGCCGCTCGGTCACCTCTCCAGTGCATTTTCATTACACCGGCAGCGCGCATTAAGGGTATATAGTAACATTTTTAGCCTTTCAGATGTAGGCGGCAGGCATTTTGAATTTGCCGCGTCGCAATCGGGTAACTGGTTGCGTTTCTGGCAAAATCGGGCCGAAAAGGGTATTATTGCGTATGCCGCGTTCCACGTGTCTTTCCGATTCCTATATTTCCCGCAATCGTTCACTGCGACATGCCTCCTGCGTCGTCGCAGTGGTGTGTTCGATGTGCATGGGTATCCTCTTGTTCTTTCATTCACCCGGTCTTTCAGCTGAGAATCCCCAGACCGTGGACCAAAAGAAAGAATCCTCATTGGTTCCCGGCCAGCTGGTATTGCCGGGGAAAGACGAAGAAATAGACGCGTCCATCTCCAAACTCGAAAAGAGATTGAGCGACGTGCGTACGCAAACGGCGTCTCTGCTTGATGAATCCAGCCAGAGAACAGGCCTTTTTGTGGCTCCGCCTGAAGACCTGAGGAAGCGGCAGCGTCTCTTGAGCGAGCTTGCGGCTTCGCTGGACAAGCATTCCCAGGCGCTCCGCGATTTGAAGGAAATCCGGAGGATCAACAAAGAGAGGACCGTTGAAATAAGGAACTGGCAGGGATTTCAGGAAAAGCCGCCTTACAGTATCTCATTTCTTGACGATCTTCGGGACGCGGCTACGAACCAGCGGCTTGATGTTCAGTCTTTGACACTGAAACTCACGGCGGCAACGGGAGAACTGGGCCAGTATGTGAAGGCATTGCAGGAAAGCAAAAAGGCGCTTCGCCTGGCACAGGAACAGTTCGAGCGCAGCGCAGGGAGTGCAAAAGAGACTCAGAGAAGGTGGCAGCGCGATCTCCTGTCTCTCGAAAATGAAGTGAACGAGGCTTCCGTCTCGTCGCTTGAGACGCGGCGGCTTGTTTATGAAGAATCGCTCGGCGACAAAAAAGAATATATTCAGTTTCTCGATCAGAAACTCCGCATGGCGGAGGAGGTCTCGCCGCTCACGCGGCAGGATGTGGATCAGAAACTGCATGACCTTGAAGCGCAGAGAAAGCAGGTTACTGCTGAGTTATCCCTGGCACTTCGTCGAGAGGATGACGCAAAAAAGAGACTGAATGCCGCCCGCGATAAGGTCGTGCCGATTTCATCGCAAGCGGTTCCCGAGATGCAGAGGGACTCTGGAAAAGGGCTTGACGTCATGCGCACACAAGCGGAGCTTGCCTTGCTGCAGGCGCAGGCCGAGACAGCGTCGGACCGCGTGGAGGTTTTGAAAGGGATCCTGCAGCTTATTGACATTTCGGAAACCGGATGGGAAGACCGCTTCTGGCTGACGCAGCAGCAGGATCTTTCGGCTATCCGTGACAAAAATGAACGTGTCGGGCATGTAATGGAGAGTATTCGCATTTGGAAGAATTATGTTCAGTCGCGGATTCTCAATCTGGGAGGCTTGCTGCAGGCGCAGAAGGCGAGGTTTGACCAAGCGGATCGGTCGCGTGTTGCCGACGAGATCGACCGGAATATCCTTAAGTCAATGGAAGAACGCCAGAGCCTGCTTCTCAGGGCGTTGGACATGTTGTCATCCGCCGAACGGGTCATCACGGCGCTTCATGACGGCCTGCGCGAGCGCCAGGGGAGAGCGTCATTCGGAAGCCGTCTGCAGGAAGCCTATCAATGGGCTGTGCACTTGCTGAAAAAGCTGTGGGCTGCTGAACTCTATATAGCGGAAGAAACGGTGGTTGCCGAGGGAACAAAGGTCGTCAAACCGGTGAGCGTGACCGTAGCTAAAGTCGTTCAGGCCCTTATCATACTGATTGTCGGGATTTGGATTGCCCGCAAACTGATGCGGCCGCTGCGATGGCTTGTAATCCATCGTTTCAGACAGGACCGGAGCATAGCGGCGCAAATCTGCACTGTCGCTTTTCTATTCCTTTTTGTAATGGTATTCGTTTTTTCGCTTGTTTCAGTAAACATTCCGCTCGCGGTGTTCGCATTCCTCGGCGGGGCGCTCGCTATCGGCGTGGGATTCGGTGCTCAGAATCTCATCAACAATTTCATAAGCGGCCTCATTCTGCTCTTTGATCGATCGATAACCGTCGGGGATATCATCGAAGTCGACGGTCAGGGCGGCAAGGTTACCACTATAGGTATGCGGAGTTCCCACGTCGTGCGGTTCGACGGCGTGGAGATGCTTGTTCCGAACAGCCAGTTCCTTCAGCAGAAGGTTATCAACTGGACACATTCGGAACGGCAGATGCGTTATCAGATTTCGGTCGGCGTAGCGTATGGTTCGCCGACGAAGAAGGTTGCCGAGTTATTGATGCAGTCGGTTGCCGAACAGCAGGTGGTTATGAAGACTCCTGCCCCGATGGTGGTTTTTGAAGATTTCGGAGAAAGCAGTCTCAATTTTATGCTCTACTTCTGGCTTGAACTTGAATCGGTCAGGGACAACCGCCTTCTGCTCAGCGATATCAGGCATCGGATCACCGAATTATTTGAGGCCGAACAGATTGTCCTGTCGTTTCCCCAGCGCGATGTGCATCTTGACGCTGCGGCCCCTATTCCGATCCGACTTATTCCAGCGCCGAAAGATTAGTCTCGGAACCATGACAGGATATCAAGCGAGCTTCGGCTTCTCATTGCGAAATGAGCTGATGATCCTGCCCACCCCTTCCTGCGAAAGCACGCTTAAAAGAAAAGCCTTGCCGTAGCGCTTGGTGATAATACGCTCATCGCAGATAATGACGCGGCCCGTATCGGTTTGCGAGCGTATCAGCCGGCCAAACCCCTGCTTGAACTTTAAAATAGCACGAGGCAGGCTGTATTCGAGGAATGCATTCCGTCCGCGGCGCGAGATGTCCTCGGTGCGGGCTTGCGTAATCGGTTCAGTCGGCACCTCAAAGGGCAATTTTGTAATAACGAGACAGCGCAGTGCATCTCCCTGGAGATCAACTCCCTCCCAGAAAGAATCTAGCCCGAAGATCACCGAATCCGTGCTGTCACGCATGATTTCGAGCATCGAACGATTCTGGTACAGGTCTCCCTGCATCATGGGATTTCTTCCGATGGATCGAAGTTCGGCGGCAGCGGCACTCCACGTTCTGCGCATCACGTCGCGGGATGTAAAGAGAACAAGCATACCGCCTGGTTCCTCGGCAGCGGCGCGGCCGATGGTCGCGGCAAGACGCAGAACGCTTGTCTCGTCATTGCGGAGATCAATTCCTTTCTCGATCTGGATCGATATCTGGCGGTCGGGATCGAACGGTGACGGCAGCGATAATGTCTGAGCCTGTTCAAGACCAAGCAGTTCCTGCATCAGACGAAAATCTCCGTTTGCCGAAAGCGTTGCGGACGTTAAGATGACGGATTCATGCTGCGGCAGCACCTCCGTCAGCATGAAGGAGCGGGGATAGAGCGGCGACATCCGCAAGGCAGTTCTTTGCTGCTCGACCTCAGCCCAACGTACTGCGTCGTCCGAGCCATCAAGATACGCGGCGACTGCCTCCGCATGAGCGCCGAGCTTGAGCAGTGTTGCCTTCAGCTCTATTTCGTCGTCTTCGGAAAAAAGCCCGATCGTTCCCTCCCGGGCGGATTCTATGAGTTCCATCGAGGCGTTTCTGACATTCAGCAACTCCTGCTTTACCGCGATGTCTCCGCGTATCATCGTCCTATCGCTGCAATGAGTTCTGACTGCTATCCAGAGCGCGGCCAGTTCAGTACGAAGACGTTCAACAGGGGTGAAGAGCGACTGGGTCAAGGAGAACAGGCCTTTATAAACACCGCGATCATCGACGCGTAGCACGCGGTTTAATATATAGTCAAACCCTCTGTTTGAAAGCGTAATGCCGATTTGGTCTGAAAGGGTGCGTTCGAGCGAGTGTGCTTCATCGATCACGAGCACTTCAGCCGGGGGGAAGAGCTTGCTGTCGTCAGACATAAGCGCGTTGATGGCTGTCAGCGCATGGTTTGCGACGATAATCTGTGCATCATCCCAGCGGCGCTTGGCTTCGAAATAGAAACAACGGCTGAAGGAGGGGCAGCCCTTTCCCGTACAGGCATCCGCATCGGTGCAGAGCCGGTCCCAGACAATCGGGCTCGAAATGCCGAAATCCTCGATATCGCCGGTGGATGTCTCGGAAGCCCAGCGGCTGACACGTCGATAATCCTCTTCTTCGGCGGGACTCTCTGCGCGGAATGCATTGAGCCTTCTCAGGCAGAGATAGTTCGACCGCCCCTTTGCAATGGCATACGTGAAATCAAGAAGGGTCCCGAGAAACCGGAGGTCTTTACGGACGAGCTGTTCCTGCAGATTGATGGTGCGTGTGGAGATGATCGAACGTTTGCCCGAGACGAGCAGTGGAATGAGATATGCGAAGGTCTTGCCGGTTCCGGTTCCGGCCTCCGCGAGCAGCGTGCCGCCGCCGACAATGGCTGATGCGCATGCATCCATGAGGTGCTCCTGTTGAGCCCTCTGCTCGTATGAGGGCATGGATGGGGCAGCCATTGTCTGCAGGAATCTAAGGGCGGCTTGACCAAGCGAAGTCGACATCTTTTATTGTACGCAATTCAAGAAACGCCTGTCCCATCCGATACGTATATAGAGCATTACCTCTTAATTCAAGGGTGAATGGAGCACTGAGCGATCATGGGGGATTTCCCGATAGGCATTACCGGCTGCTCGTCGTTCATAAAGAGTGGCGCCATGACCAGATGGCTGGCAATGGTTTTCCTGGTTTTCCTGGTTTTACTAGTTTGTCAGCCGGCCATCAGTCAAGGGGCAGATGCACCCCCCGCTGCTGCCTCCATACCCGAAACCGCTTCCGCACCGCCGCAAAAAGTGCAGACACAGGTCTCTGCGCGAGATAGCGGCGCCGATGTTGTTCTGCTGATGGACAGTTCCGGGAGCATGAAAAAAACCGATCCGAGCCAATACCGCAAGGAAGCCGCGAAACTCCTCATATCACTACTTGGCGACAGCGATAATGTCGGTGTCGTCGGCTTCGGCGAGCGTGCCGAAGTGTTAGCATCTTTGACCAGCTCAGCAAAAAAGAACCGCGAAGCGCTCTTCGGAGCAGTTGCAAAGATTGGGTCAAACGAGCCATGGACGAATATCACCGAGGCTGTTCGACAGGGCGCGTCACTGCTCGAGAAGTCTCAGCGCAACAAGCGCGTCATTCTGCTGATGTCGGATGGCAAGCTCGATCTCGGTACGAAAGAAAAGGACGCAGCGGCGACAGCTGAGTTAGCCGATCTGTTGACGCGCATTGCCAAGTCGGGCATACAGATTCATACGGTCGCTTTCAGCGATATGTCAGATGCGGAATTTCTTCGCGACATCGCAGCGAAGACCGGCGGGGCGTTCCGCTTTGCGAGAAACGACAAGGATATTCATGTGATGTTCGCTTCGCTGTTCGAGCGGATAAAAGCGCCTGATTCCCTTGCGCTTGAGGGCGACAGCTTCCGCGTCGACAGGGATATCAAGGAGGTCGTTCTCCTTGTCAATAAGAATCCGGGAACCGCAACTGTTCTGTTCGAGCCGTCGGGGAAACAGCTTCTCCAGTCAAAGTTCGACGGCGACGTCGAGTGGTTCGGGTCGAAGGTATTCGATATGATCACAATCCGCGAACCGGCTCCCGGCACCTGGAAGATCAAACTCAGCACGAAAGAAGGAAATAAGATATTCGTTCTCACGAATCTGAAACTTCGCACGACCTTTGCAAGGGACGCAGTTGCAAAGGACGAGAAGATTGTGCTTGACGCATGGCTCGAGCGCGACGGAGCGGTTGTTCAGAATAGCGATGTGCTGAGCCAGATGGAATTTTTCTGTGACCTGGTCTATGCCGATGGCACAAAACAGCGTCAGTCGCTGAAACCGACGGGGAAGGAAGGCGTATTCGCCGCCGAAATCGCCTTTCCGAGGGCGGGTGATTCAACAATGGCTTTGCAAGCCGGCGGCAAAACGTTCAATCGTGCACGCGAGCTTGTCGTGCACGTGTCTGAGCCTCCTGCAGCCGCGCCGCAGGTCTCCGCTCCGGAGAAGGGACACGGGGAGGCAGAGGCTCATGCAGAGGGCCTCCACTGGCAGCATGTGCTGCTTCAATTTATCGGTGCCAACGCGCTGCTTATTGGGCTGATCGCTTCGGCCTGGGGTGTTCGCAAGGGACTGGTTGTCGTGAAGGCGCGCAGGGCGAATGCTGAAGTGAAAAAGGAGAATAAAAAATGATGCACGCCGAAGGAGTAGGCAGATGCTTCTGATAGATCCTCTTTTTTTCCTTTTTCTGTGCGAAGGCGCGATTGTGGTGTTCGGACTTGCCGTTTTCTTTTTCGTGCGCAGCAGAAAATACAGGCGGCTGTTTGAGGAATCGGAAAGGTCGCGTAGTGCATTACCACCCCTTCCGCAAGAGCAGCCGCAGCTCCCTGTTGCTGAAAAGTCACCCGCTCCTGAGCCTCCGGCCGCGGTCCCTGAAGTCCAAGCGATAGAGGAGCCGGTCGTGGCGGAGCAGGAGCAGGAAGCCGTACCGCAGAATATCCGCAAACTCCTCGAAATCATTGAACATCAGAAGCAGAAGATTGTCGAACTGCTCTGCCTTCGCGACATGCTCGACGATGCTTACCGCCAGCTCGATATGCTTCGCCAGAAAAACGAGGAACTTGAGACGAGAATCGTCAGTCTTGTGGAATCATCTGCCGACTCCCAGGCGTTCGGGGAGGTGGCGGCTGCTGTGCAGTCGAGCAATGCGGATCTCGGGAAATATCTAACGATTCTTCAAGGCAGCAGCGTTTCTCTCGGAGCGAAGATGTCGGAATGGGAAGAGCAGTTGAAAGTGTTGTGGCAGCAAGCGAGAGAGATAGCGAATGAACTGCCGCAGGCGCATGATATTGCCTCCGGAACGGTGTCTTCCGGTGAAGCGGCCGATCTCATGGAAAAGCTGCGTGTAAGCGAGGAAAGTCTCAAAAAGTCTCAGGACGATTTTACCGACCTCTCCAAACAGTATGAAGATCTTGAAAAGGAGTTCATGGTTCTCTATCGCCAGCAGCAGCAAGGTGCTGCCGCAGGCTAACGCTCCGGACGCTCCTCCAGGAAGAATTTTTCCTCGTATTCAGGAAACCCCTCGAGATTCAACGGCCGATTCCTCATCATGTTGAACCGCGTGATCTTGAAATTCAGCTCGCGCATCCGCTTCAGGCGCTCCTTATCGTCATCGAGAGTCATGACGAGATCCCGCAGGGTAAGGATCTCATTTCGTAACTCAAGCTCGGGAGGAATGCAGTCGGCGTTTTTCAAAATACGATACGCGAGGCGCAGATCCTCGGGAATAAAACTTTCGTCTTCAAAGCACATCGGCTTGCCGGCATTCGGCAGGTCATCAAATTCTCCGTTCTCCTGCGCGGCCCGGATCTTCTGTTCCGCTATTTTCGAGATGGCATCCATCTACTATCCCTTGAGTTCGATGATATTCGCGTCGAGTTCGTTCACGTGCTGTTTCTTTGCAACGGCGTTTAACAAGGCCTTCCTGCCGGTCATATCACCGAAGAGGATGCAGCCGATAACCGTTTCACCGTCGACGACAATCTTCCGGTAAACCCCCCTGTCCGGCAGGCTGGTGACGAGCGACCTGTGTTTGCCATCAGGGTCGATCTCGCCGGCAGAGACGAGGCTGATGCCGGCGACTTTCAGTGTGGTTGCGGGGAGTGTTCCTTCGTACGTTTCTTTGCCGCCGGACATATTGACCCCTGCGATCCTCCCCTGTTCTTCGGCAGCAGGCCAGATGCCGTATGTCATCCCTCTGTGTTCTGCGACATCTCCGGCAGCATAGATCCGGGGTGTTTCTGTCTCAAGGCGATCGTTGACCTGAATCCCGCGCCCATGCCGTATCGGGAGCGCTTCGGCAAGTGCGACGTTCGGCAGCATTCCGGCAGAGAGGACGACCATTTCCGTTTTGATGAACCGTCCGTCTTCGAGTTCAATCCCTCTGTCATGTGGCGCATCTACGATTCCGGCGGCCCTTGCCGGAAGGACGAACGTAAGGCCGCGCTTCTGCAGCATCTCCAGAAGAATCGCAGCTCCCGCGGCATCCAGTTGGCGCGGAAGGAGGCGAGGAAAGGTCTCTATGACCGTCACGGATTTTCCGGTCCTGCGCAACGCCTCAGCGGTCTCAATACCGAGCAGTCCTCCACCGAGCACCGTCACCGCGGAACAGTTCGGCAATGCCGCCCTGATTCGCCGCGCATCTTCATAGGTGCGCAAAGGAAGGACAAAAGGGAGTGATACGCCATCCAACTTCGGGATAAGAGGCATGCCGCCGCTCGCTATCAGAAGACGGTCATATGTCCGGGAGCTTCCATCGGCCAGGATAATCCGGGAGTACTGAGGTTCAATGGACTGCACCTGCGATGAAAGCATCAAAGAGATCGAATGACTCTCATACCATTCTTTCTTGAAGAGAACGAGATCCTGATCGGAAATATCTCCCGCCAGATATTCGACAAGCCGGATTCTGCTGTAAAAGGGCAAGGCCTCAGATGAAAAAATCGTGATCTCCCCGGCAGAATCATGTTTCCTGATTTCCCCCGCTGCGGTAGTCCCGGCCACGCCGTTGCCGATAATGAGATAGTGCATAGTGTGATTGTACCAAATGGCGCTGAATCGGTAAGCAATAGCTCATGACTTACTCATCTGATTTATGAATAAACTGCTGATAACAGGCCTGTAACACATTGAATGACAAGCGTTTCACGCATTGACAAAACATGTAGCGCGGCGTAAAATGAAAAACAATTTCTTGCGAGGAGGCTCCTGAACATGGCAGAAGGTATGGTTGAATTGACGGTTGCTAATTGGGATACAGAGGTGACGAATACAAAGGGCGTCGTAATGGTGGATTTCTGGGCTGTCTGGTGCGGACCGTGCCGAATGATCGCTCCGTCCATTGAAGAACTTGCGAAGGAATATGCCGGCAAGGCGAAGGTCGGCAAGCTGAACACCGATGAGAATTCGGAAATTGCGAGCCGCTTCAAAATTATGGGCATTCCCACAGTCATCTTTTTCAAAGACGGACAGAAAGTCGACCAGATTGTCGGGGCGGTGCCGAAGCCTCAGCTTAAAGCAAAACTCGACGGCCTTCTTGCGTAGTTCGTCGCGCTGCCGGACTGTTGCGGTGGCAATGATGCATAAGTGTGCACCCATGAACCAGCCAGGGCATCTTTTTCGTCTTGTGCTGGTTTTTCTCTCTTTAGTTATTTTTGCATGTTCCGGAAAAGAAGATACGGCGCCCCAGGGCGGGGCAGTTCCGCAGCTCTGGGAAATAACGCTTCCGGACCTTGAAGGGAATCCCGTTTCATTCGGCGCATTGAAGGGGAAGATCATTGTCTTGGACTTTTTTGCCTCGTGGTGCGGTCCCTGCAAGGAGACGGCGCCGTTGGTCGAGCGTGCATATGAACGTAATCGCTCGGATAAGGTCGCTTTTGTCGGGGTCTCGCTGGACCAGCCGGGATCTTCACGTGCCGTGAAAACCTTCGTAGAAAAAAACGGCACCGCATTTCCGGTCGTGATTGACGATGGACGCCTGAGGGAACTGACCGGGATATTTTCTGTACCGACCGTTCTTGTTGTCGCTCCCTCCGGAGAAATCCGGACGCGGTTTCCTGGGGCTAGAAGAGATTTACATGAGCGCATTACAAAAGAAATTGAAGGACTTCTTCGTTAAGCAGTAATGTGCGGATGACTGCCATTCCCGGGTTTTTCGAAATACTATGGGCTGAAGATGCCCTTGGGAGGATTTCAGGATGTTTGAGTCTTTAAGTGACAAGCTTGATGCGGTATTCAAGAAACTGAAGGGCAGGGGCATCCTGAAGGAAGAGGACGTCGATGCCGCGCTGAAAGAAGTAAGGATGGCCTTGCTCGAAGCCGACGTCAACTTCAAAGTGGTAAAGGATTTTATAGCGAAGATCCGTGAGCGCGCAGTCGGCAACGAAGTGCTCGAGAGCCTTACGCCGGGACAGCATGTCATCAAGATAGTTCATGAAGAGCTTTGCGAATTGCTCGGCACATCAGCTGCGCGTATTCAGCTTGCCCCGAATCCTCCGACGGTCCTGATGATGATAGGTCTCCAGGGTTCCGGCAAGACGACAACGTCCGGTAAGCTTGCTCGCGTCTTCAAGAAGGAGGGCCGCCGGCCGCTTTTGGTTGCGGCTGACCTGCAGAGACCTGCCGCAATCGACCAGTTGATTACTCTCGGGAAACAGCTCGATATCCCTGTCTATAGTGACCGGAACACCAAGGATCCTGTGTGGCTCTGCGTCGAGGCGCTGAAAAAGGCCAGGCTCGACGGTCGCGATGTCGTGATTCTTGATACTGCCGGTCGACTCCACATTGATGAAGAGCTTATGCAGCAGCTCAAGAATATCAGGGATACGGTTCACCCGAAGGAAATCCTGCTTGTTGCCGACGCGATGACAGGTCAAGATGCGGTCAATATCTCAAAGAACTTCAATGAGCAAATCGGCCTTGACGGCGTCATCTTGACCAAAATGGACGGCGATGCGCGCGGCGGAGCAGCACTCTCGATTCGCCATGTGACCGGCAAACCGATTAAATATATGGGCGTCGGCGAGAAGATCGACATGCTCGAGCCGTTCCATCCCGATCGCATTGCACAACGCATTCTTGGGATGGGTGATATGCTGACGCTTATCGAGCAGGCGCAGGACGCGTATGATCAAAAAGAGGCGGCCAAGCTCGCCAGCCGCATTGTTGCAGATACTTTCACCTTCGAGGATCTCAGGGATCAACTCAAGAAACTTCGCACTATGGGTCCGCTCGAAAACCTCCTCGGAATGATTCCGGGCATGGGCAGGGCGATGAAAGATGTCAAGGTGGACGAAAAAGAGTTCGTGAGGATAGAGGCGATCATCAATTCGATGACGCGCGCCGAGCGAAATGATTACAACCTGTTGAATGGGAGCCGCAGGAAGCGCATTGCAATGGGGAGCGGAACGACGGTGGCGGACGTTAACCGCCTTGTGAAGCAGTTTCTTGAGATGCGCAAGATGATGAAAATGATGAAAGGCGGCATGGGAGGAGGGAAAAAAGGGAAGGGCTTCCGCTTTCCTAAGATGCCCCTGCCTTTGTGATATACTCACGGGAATCAATTCCCGTGCATCTCAAAACTACTGAGATGCGAGAGCTTCCTGCTTCAGCGAGCGGACTTGCTTCATCGATAGAGTCGATTTAGCAGAGGCCCTTCTCTCAGCAGGCGTAACTTCGGGCATATCCTGCCCTACGACATCAATATTCACAGCGGCATTCTGATCCCGATCATGCACGACACGGCATGACGGGCACTGCCAGACACGCTGGCTGTTTCTTGGTCAGTTGTTTCTCCGCCTTGCGCAGCCATTTCAGATGCTCAATCTTCTCACCGGTACTGAGTACGGCAAGGTCTTTCAATCCGAGATCCACTCCTACGCTGTGAGGAGATGCCGGTAATG
>DATHDH010000025.1:0-3000 GCA_035319145.1 Dissulfurispiraceae bacterium
GCTCAGCTCTTGCAAGAAGGGCTCCTCGAAATTTCATCAGCGCCGTATATGCAGAAGCTGCTGCAAAACCGGCCCAGATGAGCACTACGGCAATCCTCATCCAGAAATCGGGAATCAATGTAACGATTACGGCAATGGCCATACAGGCACTGATTACGATAAACGGCTTCCTTGCCTCCCCCATAGTCTCGCCTCTCTTTATGGAATGTTCTCCGGTCGATGCATACGTCAGCTTCATTGCGGATCTCGCCGGCCCCGAATAGTAAGCAAGCTTCGCGCCAACCAGGTTTGATTTGTTATTTACTTGTAACTTCAATTAGTTATGAGCTGTGTTTCCGAGATACCAGGAGACGGATCTCTGGAGCCGGTTCCATTCGGCATGGAAACCGCTCCAATGTTTCATGCCTTGCACACTTTCTTCATGCACTTATTCGCCCAGCAGGTGTGGGGTTTCCGTTTCAATGCGAGGTGCCTGGGTTTTCACGAACCGCGCGGGCGGGCAAGGCAAAGTGACAAGTACTCCACAACGTCTATGGCATGACTATGCCTTCTCGTGCCGCACAGGGGCTAATCAGCTTGATTGAGAACGAATGTGCCGCACCTGCCATGAATAATGTGGCCTAGGATACATGGAATTGATTGAGATGGCCGCGTCGTACAGTCGGCAACTGGCCTGGATGCCCATGCTTCTGGAAATGATCGGGGGAAGATGAAGTGATGAGTTAAGAACTATTGAATACTGTAATCGCGGAGTTTTGACTGCAGGGTCTTGAAATCGACCTGCAAAATGGATGCGGCCCTCGTCTTGTTGCCTCCTGAAGCGGCCATCGCACGCTGGACAGCCTTTCGCTCCACGTCGCGCACTGCAATGGCGGTAAGTTCCTTGAGCGGCAGGAGCGCGGCAGAGTCGTTGCCGCCAGATACATTTTCTTGATCCGCAATGAGATACTGAAGATCTCGAGGGTTGAGGACGATGTCCTCCGCAGTGAGCGCCGCCCGCCGTACCGCATTGCGAAGCTCGCGTACATTGCCCGGCCAGGGGAACTGCATTAGAAACACAGCGGCCTCATCTGAAATAGTCATCTCCGGACGCTGAAGGTCTGCACAGGCTTCTGCGAGAAATTTCTGCGCGAGAAACGGGATGTCTTCATTCCGCTCCCGAAGCGGCGGCACAGTCATCACGAATTCACTGAGACGGTAATAAAGATCCTTCCTGAATGTCTGTTCCTTCAGGGCCAGTTTCATATCACGGTTGGTCGCAGCAATGACTCGGATATCCGTCGGGATCTGCGCGGAGCCGCCCAGATGACGGACAGACCGTTCTTCCAGTACGCTCAGGAATTTCGTCTGAACGATCGGCGACATGTTCTGCAGTTCATCTATGAAGAGCGTTCCGCCGTCGGCCTTCTCAAAAACCCCCTTTTTCTGGCTGATTGCGCCGGTAAATGCCCCCTTCTCGAATCCGAACAACTCGCTTTCGATAAGCGTTTCAGGGATCGAAGCCATATCGATCCTTACAAGAGAGCGCTGTGCACGACCGCTGAGGCTGTGAATGATGCCCGCAATAAATGATTTGCCGACCCCTGTCTCTCCTTCTAAAACCACAGTAAAATCGGTACGTGCAACCTGCTGAATAAGCTGAACAATTCTTCGTATCGGCTCGCTTCTGCCGAGCATCCATTCGAGCGAAGTCTCAGCCGATGTGTTGAGCCTCTGCACCTCGCGCTCAAGTTCGACCTTTTCAATGGTGCGTTGAAGGATGACGAGAAGACGCTCGATATCGGCGGGTTTCGTTACAAAATCGTAGGCACCGAGCTTCATGGCCTTGACAGCGCTCTGAACATCACCATGTCCCGTCACCATGATAACAGGGATTCCAGCGCACTCCCGGCGGAGCCGCTTCATAACCTCAAGACCGTCAATATCAGGCATCATCAGGTCAAGAAGCACGGCAGACGGCATCTCTTTGGCGCAACGAGCCACCGCTTCCACGCCGGAGGCGGCTTCCAGCGGAATATAGCCATGTTCACGCAGTATGTGGACCATTGCGGTCCGAACCGCCCTATCGTCGTCGACTACAAGAATCCTGTGCAGTTTCCCCTCCGAAGGCGCGAATAAAGCCGTGGCATAATTTTTTAAATTATATATCGGGATTTTCCCCTGCTACATTACAGATACTATCGGGCAAGGCGTAAACAAAGCAATTTTTGCACAGCTCGGGCAAGCTGAAACTCAGGCCGACGCCCTCAACTGCCCAGCACTGATCGAATGCCGGCCAGAAGCTTGTCCGGCATGACAGGCTTGCTCATATAAGAAACGCCGTCGCATAATATTCCGCCCAGTCTGTCATCTGGGTAGCCGCTCATGAAGATGACCTTCAATTCAGGCTTCAGGGCCTTCAGCTGATCGCACAGTTGCTTCCCGCTCATCCGCGGCATGACAACGTCCAAGAGAGCGACATCGACTGCTGACGCATGGTGCCTGAAGATATCCGTGCCTTCAATACCGTCACGTGCAACCAGCACGGTATATCCTGAGTGCTCCAGCAGCCGCTGGATCGCCAATCTGACCGTATCGTCGTCTTCAACCAACAAGATTGTTCCCCCCTCATCGTGGACGGAATCGGGGGCGATATCATGGCGCTCAAGCGGTGTATCATCGGAGAGCGGCAGGAGCACTCGCATCGTGGTTCCCGAGCCGTTCATGCTGATCGCTTCTATCGAACCGCCATGCTGGGAAATGATGCCATATGCTACGGCAAGTCCGAGTCCCGTTCCTTTGCCGACCTCCTTTGTCGTATAAAAGGGTTCAAAAATATGTTCGATATGTTCCTCAGGGATGCCGGCTCCGGTATCCGACACCGAGAGTTCGGCATAGCGAAGCGGAGATTGCGATCCTCCTTCCGGCCTAGGCATCTCCAAGCGGCAGGTCGTTATCCGTAAGCCCCCGCCCTCAGGCATAGCGTCTCTGGCATTCGTCGCAAGATTCATAATTACCTGC
>DATHDH010000026.1:0-7429 GCA_035319145.1 Dissulfurispiraceae bacterium
ACCAAGGCGCTAGCACACCGCACACGCTAGAATAGAATAAACCATGTATTGAATTCATCAGGAGGGGAAAGATGGCATTATTTGAGAACGGACTGAAAGGCAATATCCTGACGGGGTTGGCGATAGGCATCGGGGCTGCTGTCATAGCTCCATCCGTAATCCCGGTTCTGGCGAGCGCATTTAAACCGGCAGCCAAGGCAGCTATCAAAGGCGGCGTGCTGCTTTACGAGAAAGGCAAAGAGAGCGTAGCAGAGATGAGCGAAGTAATGGAAGACATCATCGCGGAAGCAAAAGCCGAGCTCGCCGAAGACGCGAATACGGCAGCTGCAGCCACCGGTTCAGGCATGATGGATAATCATCATGGTGAAGCTGTCGTGGCGCGGACCCCGACGCGCACCAAGCCGAAGAAGAAATGATACCGCATGCCATCATAGCGCATAAGAGCCGCGGCAGACTGCGCATTCGGGTACCTGAGAAGAAGGGGCAGACGGCCTATTGGCAGCAGGTCCTCGACAGCCTCAAAGAGATTGATGGCATCAAGAGCCTCTCTGCAAACCCGGTTACTGCCGGGGTGTTAATCCTTCATGAACTTCCTGAAAAAGAGATACTGGGTTATGCGCACTCACTCGGGCTTTTTAAAGTACCGGCCTCTCAGCTAAAGGTAGTGCCTCTTCAATACAAAGTGACGCGCAGTTTTCGCTCCATGAACCGTTCGATCAAGCGGTTTACGGGGGATGAACTGGATCTCGGCTCTGTCACATTCCTTGGTTTGCTGACAATAGGAGGGTATGAGATTGCCAAGGGGAACTTTACGGCACCGGCGTGGTACACGGCATTTTGGTATGCATTGAATATCTTCATGAAGAACCAGCCGGCCGACACCCCCGATGACGCAGCAGTGGATGTAGATGTGGAGGCTGAGTAACTATTCTCAAAGACGTAATCTTTTTGTCATAAACGTGTAAGCAAAGCACAGCTACCCTAAAGAGGACAGCTGTTACCACACAAGTAAAGGAGACTTCCATGGCCACACGCAAGGCAAAACATGCAGGAACGGCAGAAACTGATAAGGCAACGACGAACATCAAGATGCGCGAGCCAATCGGGAAAGTCGGCTCTACGGTTAAAGACGGCATTATCAGCAGCCTGAAGGGGATTAATGAGATCGAGGCGGAAATTGTAAGCCTTGTGCGCAACACGGTCTCCAATACGCTGCGCGCAACCGGTGAAGTGACGACACAGGGGCTGTCCGTCACAAAAGATGTCGTCAAAGGCGCCATACAGGCGACCGAGGAAGTCGGCACCGGCTTGATTCTGAGCACCAAGAGCGTTGCAAAGGGCATAATCATGGGTGTAAGCGATGTCGGCGGTGATGTCATCTCCGTTGCCGGACAGACAGTCAAGGGAGCGGTAAAGGGTGCTGCAGAGATAGGTGCAGATGTCGGTCTCGTTGCGCGCCGCGCCGTTGACGGAGTTATCGAGGCGACGAAAGAGATTGGCGGCAATGTTGAAGGCGTTGCCAAGGAGGCTGTCGTAGGTGCCATTGATGCCGCCGGGAGTGTCGGCAATACGGCTGTGCATGCGGTTAAGGATATGCTTGTCGGAGTCGTCGAGGTAGTGA
This sequence comes from Dissulfurispiraceae bacterium, assembly GCA_035319145.1. GTDB lineage: Bacteria > Nitrospirota > Thermodesulfovibrionia > Thermodesulfovibrionales > Dissulfurispiraceae > JAAYUK01. Next base: position 1,622 of record DATHDH010000026.1, read on the forward strand.
AGGGTATCGCCACTGTCGCGCTTCCGAAGTCCGCAGGGCATTCTGCTCCGCATGAACCGGAAGTGACAACGCGGGCTCGCTCACGAAAAGGAGCGTAATCGTTTTTGATTGACCCACTCCACACCGCCGTGCCGGGGCGGGGTCGCTACCGTATTCACGGTCTGAAGCGCTCCGTTCCGTTCAGGCGGCACCTCGAATATCAGCTTTCTCACAATGAGGACATTCTCGCCTATTCCGTCAGTGATATGACCGGAAATGTCCTTGTATCGTTCAACTCCGGGAATACCCATGCCGATATTGCGTCTCTTTTGTTGAAACTTGCTTCATCATATATCCCTCAGCCACCCCAAAAGCCTGCCGTCTCAGACATTGAAACATTGGGAAAGAAACACACGCGAAAAACAGCCGTCCCTGTTGCCTCTCGCGGCAGGCTGCGCCGCATGGTCGAACGCGCTGATGCGCAAAAAGAGGAGATATGGCATGCGATGGATGTCGGCGAGGTGTTGACCCGATTTCGATCGAGCGACTCTTCTGGTCTGTCCGACGATACCGCTGCCCTTCACCACCGGAAGTATGGCCCGAATTTGCTGCCGGAATCGGTTCCACGCTCCGGCTGGAGCATCTTTTTCGATCAATTCAAATCCTTGCCGGTCGCGCTTCTCGGCGTAGCGGCAGGGGTGTCTTTAGTTACGGGTGGAATCGCTGATGCTATTGTTATCGGTGCAGTCGTCTGCATTAACGGCGTAATCGGCTATACAACCGAAAGTCAGGCGGAAAAAACTATCAATTCACTGAAGAGTCTGGTCCGTCCCTCAGCGGTAGTCCTCCGCAACGGCCGGCAGATGGAGGTAGCAGCAGAACAAATTGTTCCGGGAGATATTCTTCTCTTGCGCCCCGGCAGTTACGTTGCCGCTGATGCCCGTCTCGTCGCTGTGCAGAGGCTTACCGTCGATGAATCGGCCCTCACCGGTGAGAGCATCCCGGTTCAAAAGATAGTCAAACCCCTCGACAGCGACGACATGCCTCTCGGAGATCGTGTCAATATGGTATATATGGGAACGCTTGTGACCGGCGGCCAAGGGGTTGCCGTTGTAATCGGGACCGGAAAATTTACTGAGATAGGCAAGATCCAATCTCTGGTCGGAGAGGCAACGCCGCCGCAGACGCCCATGGAGCGCCAACTTGATGAAATGGGAACGCAGCTGGTCGTCCTGAGTGGTGCGGTCTGCGGTCTTGTCTTCGTCATAGGTCTTCTCCGCGGATACGGTTTTCTGCAGATGCTGAAGAGCTCGATTTCGCTCGCGGTAGCCGCTGTGCCCGAGGGGCTTCCTACCGTCGCGACCACGACACTGGCACTCGGTATCCGTCGCATGAAGCAGCGGAATGTCTTAATACGCCACCTCGAAGCAGTCGAAACACTCGGCTCTTTGCAAACAATCTGTTTTGATAAAACCGGGACCATTACCATGAACCGCATGACCGTCGTCGCACTGCATTCAGGCATGCGCAGACTCAAGGCGAGTGACGGGAAATTCACGTCCGGCAATGCCCCGGTCAATCCCTATCAGTGCGATGAGCTGCTGCGGCTGCTGCACATCATGGCCCTGAACAGCGAAAGCACGGTAGAGCATGCGACTTCAGAATCGTCATCAGGGTCCATGGTTGTCGTAAACGGATCACCCACTGAAAATGCCCTCGTTCATATTGCCCTGAGCGCCGGGGTCGATGTCGTGGCGCTGAGGGAGCAGTATCCCATGCACCGCATTGAACATCGATCCGAAAACAGGAATTTCATTATTACCCTGCACGGCAACGGTGGAGGATCAAAGCTGCTCACGGTCAAGGGCAGCCCGTCCGAGGTTTTGGCGATGTGCGATACCATAACCATCGGCGGGGAAACCAGACACTTGAACGATGATCACAGAGACGAAATACTCCGTGAAAATGAGAAGATGGCCGGAGAGGCCCTGCGCGTTCTTGGAGTGGCATGCAAATACGTACTCAACGGTGAGGCGGACATCGATAAAACGGAAGGGTACAGTTGGCTCGGTCTTGTCGGAATGATCGACCCGGTGCGTCCCGGCGTACGCGCATTGGTCGGCGAATTTCACAAGGCCGGTATTGCCACGGTAATGATTACCGGCGATCAGAGTCCGACGGCGTATGCCATCGGCAAACGCCTCAACCTCAGCCAGGGCGATCAGCTTGAGATATTGGATTCGAGCAACCTGAATGATCTTGATGCTGCTTCCTTGAAGGCCCTATGCGATCGCGTACATGTCTTTGCGCGTGTGAGCCCGGCGAATAAACTCCAGATAGTGCAGGCCCTGCAGGCAACCGGAAAGGTCGTCGCAATGACCGGCGACGGCATCAACGACGGACCTGCGCTTAAGGCGGCTGCTATCGGCATTGCGATGGGCCATACCGGAACGGATGTGGCGCGGGAGGTCGCAGATGTCGTGCTGGAAGATGATAATCTCGAAACAATGATTGTTGCTATTGCCCAGGGAAGAACTATATACAACAACATTCGGAAGTCCGTTCACTTCCTGCTTTCAACGAACTTGAGTGAAATTATGGTCATGTTCACCTGCATCGCGGCAGGACTGGGGCATCCTTTAAACGCCATGCAATTATTGTGGGTGAATCTGGTATCCGACATCTTTCCCGGAATCGCCTTGGCTCTCGAACCGCCGGAACCCGACATACTCGCCCGTCCGCCCCGCGATCCGCATGATCCAATCATCATGCGCAGCGACTTTAAGCAGATCGGCATAGAATCGGCTATCATCTCTGCAAGCACGATGGGTGCATATCTCTATGGCCTCGGCCGATACGGCATGGGCCCCCGGGCAGGCTCGCTGGCATTCATGACCATGTCGACCGCGCAGTTATTCCACGCCTTCAGTTGCCGCTCAGAAAGCCATAGTCTTTTCAGCAGTGAGCGCCTGCAAAAAAACCACCTGCTTAACACGGCTATTGGGGGATCGCTGGCTCTTCAGGTTGGAACGGTTCTCCTGCCTCCGCTTCGCAATCTCCTGGGACTTATGCCGCTTTCAGTTGCCGACGGCTTGATTGTCGGCGGGGCCGCCTTGGCATCATATTTAAGCAACGAAACGGTCAAGCATGCCGGCATTATGCCATCCCCCGCTGTAGCACTGGTATCATCGGAAGAACTCCAGACAAGCGAGGTTCCCGCATGAAAAGAAACTTCATGTTCACATCCGAATCAGTCACTGAAGGTCATCCCGACAAACTCTGCGATCAGATAAGCGATGCCGTCGTCGACCATTTTCTCATGCAGGATCCCTTCGCCCGCGTTATCGCCGAGTGTGCGGTATCGACATCCATCGTCTTTATCGCCGCTCGGTTTACTGCAGATGCCCTCATCGATTTCCCGAACATCGCACGTCAGATTATTACACAGGTCGGTTATGATCACGGCGAATTCAACGGAAAAACCTGCAGCATCCTGACAAGCCTCAGAGAGCTTCCCGCTACCGAATACTCGACCGTCGATGAACGCATGCTTTCCGACGCGGCAATAGAGAAGATCGCGGTAAAAAATCAGGTTACAGTCTTTGGTTACGCATGTAATCAGACGGCTGCATTTATGCCGATGCCGATCTGGCTTGCGAACAAGCTTGCACGAAGGCTGACGGCTGCGAGGCTGCAGAAGGCGCTGTCTTATCTGGCGCCAGACGGCAAGACACAGGTCGGGATTGAATTCAGAGACCGCAAGCCGGTCAGAATTCACAGCATCGCCGTAATTGCCAGCCAGCATAAGAAAAGCGGAGTCGAGCTGAATCGTCTTCGTGACGACATTTATGAAACGGTCATCGAACCTGTCTTTGCCGATGAAGAAGTCAAGCCGGACGAAAAGACGAGAATTTTTGTAAATCCGGATGGCCCATTTATTACTGGTGGGCCCTCCGTACACTCAGGCCTGACCGGACGCAAGAACGCAATCGACACGTATGGGGAGTACTCAAGACATAGCGGAGCTGCGCTCAGCGGAAAAGATCCGGTCAGAATCGACCGCGTCGGTGCTTACGCCGCACGTTATGCCGCAAAAAATGTCGTCGCATCAGGGCTCGCGTCCGAATGCGAAGTGCAACTCAGCTATTCCATAGGACTTGCGCGTCCTGTCAGCGTCCAGGTGCAGACATTCGGCACCGGTCGCATTGATGATGACGATATCGCGGCGAGAGTTGAACGCCTCTTCGATTTCCGGGTTGCCGGCATCGTAAAACAATTCAATTTGCGGCACTTGCCGGGCAGTATAAAGGGTGGCTTTTATCGGAAGCTTGCAGCCTATGGACATATCGGCCGAATGGATATATGGCTTCCTTGGGAATTAACAGACAAGAGCGCATTTATCGCAGAAAAGTAGTTTTTCAATGTCTTCAAATCACCGACATGCCCCTCTTCGCAGACTCTCGCCACGCGAAGCCGAGAGATTGTTGCATGATATCGCTCATGATTTACACATTGAACCCGACACGATCAGCAAACTCTTTACGATCGTTCTTCGCCGCTTCGAGCGGGACTCAAGCGTCGGAGATTATCTGTCTATTTTCGTTCGCAGACGCGTAAAACACCTTTACGAAAAATTGCGCATCTCCTGATTGCTCCCACCCTTTTTCGCCGCATTTCATCAAATCGTAATCTTTTCGACACATCGAGGTAATGCCCTTCCGCGTATAGTTTCAAAAGGACTTTATGAGGAGGGACACCATGCCGACAACCGAGTTTGGTCGAGTAGCTCAACAAAGCAGATTTATCTTTAAACAGGCGATATCTTCAGAAGATATCGCCTCTGCTCTTCGTCTCCGCTTTGATGTTTTCAACGTCGAAATGAATGAGGGCTTGCAATCGTCGTGGGCTACGGGGATGGATACCGATGAATACGACGCCATTTGTGATCATATCATTGTTGTCGATACTGATTCCGGCGAAGCTGTCGGAACCTACCGCCTTCTTCCCGGCAAGCGGGCAGAAGAGTCTCTGGGGTACTATTCAGAAACCGAGTTTGAACTCTCTGCCATACGTCGTCTTTCAGCAAATAAGCTCGAACTCGGCCGAGCCTGTGTCCATCCCGCCTACCGGGGGTCTACGGTGCTTCATCAGATGTGGGCCGGCATTGCGCATTACATTGACCAGCACGACATCCAGTTTCTCTTCGGATGCGGCAGCATCCATACCATAAATCCCCATATATTGAGCTCTGTGAATGCCTATTTCGCCAACTATCTCACACCTGAAACATTGCGTGTCACGCCGCTGAAAAAGGTACCCGGATTTCAGAAGGATAAAATCTCCGATCGCCGGGAAGCACTGCGATTAATTCCTCCGCTGCTCCTGGCGTATCTTCGCCTCGGTGCTCAGATTGCCGGAGAACCGGCATTGGACGAACTATTCGGCGTTGCAGACTTTCTCGTTGTTCTGGACCGAGAAAAGGTCATGGCCCGTTACGGTGACAGATATTTTGCCCGCTGAACCTGAATTTCGCGCAGCCTCCTCACGGGATGTCCGGGAAGATCGGCATCCTTTTTTTCACGGCTGCAGGCTGTTGCGTTATTTAATTCTCAATGAGGCGTACCATGGAACAGGATGAACACAGAAAATGACAGGCAGATGGGAAGGGCGCTGAAATGCAGTTGAGAAAATGAGGCGCTTACAGAAGAAGTGTTAAAAACGACAGCCCCGTGCCTTCAAGTGCAACATCGAAGAAAGCACCTGTAAATGCCTTGGTAACGGCAGCCCCGGCCTTCGTGACGGCTCCATGCACATATTCATCATTACTGA
>DATHDH010000027.1:0-2483 GCA_035319145.1 Dissulfurispiraceae bacterium
GAGGTTCGGGCTCATCACCGGATAGCAGAGCCTCGGCAGAAGGCTCCTGTCATAGGTTACGATGTCGCAGTCGTGGAGTGCGATAGCCTTGAAATTCTGGCGGCTCAGGATATAACCGAACGCCATCCAGACAGAACGCCCCTTCCCTACCTCCCCGATAGGCAGTTCGGCTTCCCGCACCGCATCGTAAATGGCCGATACCCTCGGCCCGGAGTTCCATATGATAACGGTCTTCTGAGGGAGCGCGGAGAAGAATTGCCGCGCATGTTTGAATTCGTCTTCGGTCGCAGGACCGAGCGTTACGACCACTTCGGAGATATACGTCGCATGCTGCAGTTCCGTGAGGATTCCCGCCAGCGCCTTGCCTTGCAACTCACTGTATAAGGACGGAAGTATGAGCGCCATCGGACGATCCTGTGCATACGACTGTAACTCCGACTCTATTTTCCGTATATCGGGATTCCCGAGACGGTGCAGTGTTGCAACCACGCCCGTCTGATAGAAGTCAGCCATTGAGGGCCTCCTTTCCTGCCGGAAGCTTCACCGGCCGGGTGCTGATTGTTACAATTCCACCACCATGAAACCTTCGGTGCGGGCCACTTCGACCAGGGCGGGATCAGCAGAGGAGAAAACAATTTCGGTGTCATCGCGAACTGAGCGAAGCATCTTGGCGGCAGAGAGATGCATGGCATCGAGCTTCTTGACACCGTATGTGCCGACGAGATTCACTGCCTCCATCTCATCAAAATCGGTCACAACAAGATGTTTCCAGTCATCTGCATAAGCGTTCATTACCGACTGAAGCGTCTGTTCAGTAATATCGCCGACGCGCAGCCTATACGAGAGCGCTTCGGCAACCTCAGGATAGGCAAAACGGCAAGTCGCCACGGCCTCCGCAAAAGAGACCCATCGCCGGATAATCGTTGAATGGTCTTCATCAAAATAGAGCTTCACCAGACTGCTCGTACTGAGATACAGAATCATTGACGCTTCTCCAGTATAGTCTCGGAAAACGGTTGGCCGCTTATCCTGATGCGTTTATCGAGCCCCTTCGGCTTCCCGCCGTGCCACACGGCACGCCCCACCTCAATCAATCTGTTTATTGCCCTACGCTCGGTCGAAATCGGCATAATCAAAGCTGCCTCTCTGCCGTGTTCCGTAATGACAATCTGCTCGCCCTGTGCAACGAGGTCAAGATAGCCGCTGAGATGGGCCTTGAGATCTTTTACCCCGACACGCTCCATAATGACCTCTATTGACTTTATTTATGACTATATTTTAATTTTATTGTATCTATTTGTCAACATGCAATTGATATCTAAACCGGCGGTGCATAATGCCTGACGACAGGAAATACATCATTTTTTCCGATCTGGACGGCACGCTGCTGGATCAAGCGAGCTACTCGTTTGGTCCGGCAAAGAGCGCGCTCCGCCTCCTCGCCGGACGCTCAATTCCCGTCGTGCTCTGTTCGAGCAAAACAAAGGCTGAGATTGAACACTATCGGAAAGCGATGGGCAACGCGCATCCGTTCATCGCCGAAAACGGCGGCGGCATCTACATACCCGACGGATACTTCGAGGAGGCTTTGTATGAAGGACTCCCGCCCAGTAGCCAGGAAGGTTCTTACAGAACCTTCAGTCTGGGCGCTTCCTACGCGCAGCTCAGGCAAGCGTTGCAAAAATTGAAGGAAGAAGGATTTTCTGTCGAGGGATTCGGCGATATGAGCATCAATGAGATAGTGAGAATTACCGGACTGCCCCGCCGGCAGGCTGCGCTTGCATCACAGCGCCGCTATGATGAGCCATTTATTCTTGACAACGATTCACCCGAGTTGCGTTCATGCTTGCGCAGGGCTGTGGCACGATTGCGACTGCGACTGGCCGAAGGCGAACTCCTGCATCTCACGGGAGATAACGACAAGGGCAAAGCCGTACGGATTTTGTCGACTTTATTTATGCGCTCGCTCGGCCCGAAATGTTTTACGGTTGCTCTCGGCGACAGCCCCAATGATCTGCCGATGTTCGAAAATGTTTCGTTCAGCTTCCTCGTCAGAAAGCCCGGCGGATTTCATCATCCTGCTGTACAGGCGAAAAATATGATCCGAATAGATGAAGCCGGCCCCAAAGGCTGGGCTGAGGCGATTGAGAGATTGCTGTCCTCCGCGGAAACTGAAGCACTTCCGCAGTCGTGATCGGGATAGGGGACGCCGTTAGGTGTGCCCCTCCCACACCACCCGGCAAGCGGGTCCGCACTGGGCGGTTCGAAAAGTTGATGTCACGGAGGCGTGGTATATGTTCTCCCGTGAGACAGCCTTATGAAGAAGGCTGTCTTGCCCCGAACTCTCTTTCGTATGACACGCCAACCGAGCTTCATCACGGGCCATTTCGGGATTGGCTTCACCATCCCCTCTGTTGGCCCGCCCCGCTACCTCGGACTTCTGATGCCTTGCTCGTTCAAGTGGCATAGACGTCAAGTTCTCC
>DATHDH010000028.1:0-7102 GCA_035319145.1 Dissulfurispiraceae bacterium
ACCGAACAGATAGACGCGCTCTATTCGATGGCGCTCAATCCATTGCGCTATCTCGTCGTTCCCAGTATCGCAGCAGCGATACTGGTCTTTCCCCTGCTTTCGGCGATCTTTGATCTGATAGGTATTTACGGAGGCTACGTCGTTGCGGTACAGCTGCTCGGCATGAGCGAAGGGACGTATTTTTCCCAGATGGACCGGATAGTGAATTGGGAAGATATCCGTATCGGGCTCTATAAATCGCTGAGTTTCGGCCTCATCGTCTCGTGGATTTGTTGTTACAAGGGTTATCATGCCGACGAAACAGGATTCGGGGCTGAGGGTGTAAGCAGGGCAACGACGGAAGCGGTCGTGACATCGTCGGTCCTCATTCTCATCTGGGATTACTTTCTCGGATCGGTGCTGCTCTAGCCATGATAGAGGTCAAGAAGATCGAGAAAAGCTTCCCGGATCAGAAGGTATTGAAGGGCGTGAACCTTCGCATTCGCGACGGCGAACTGATGGCCATTATCGGTCGAAGCGGAGGGGGCAAGAGTGTCCTTCTGAAAACAATAACGGGCCTGATGAAGCCTGACAGCGGCAGTGTAATCATTGACGGCGCAGACATCACAAAGGTCCGCGGCCGGGAACTCGATGCGATCCGGGGAAAAATCGGGGTTCTTTTTCAGGGCGGCGCATTATTTGATTCGCTGACCACTTTTGAGAATATCGCTTTTCCGCTTGAGGAGCGCACCAAGCTTGGAAAGGCGGATATTCATGCACGGGTCGTTCTTGCGTTGGAGGATGTCGGGTTGTCGGGAATGGAACACAAATATCCGTCGGAACTCAGTGGCGGCATGCGTAAGCGCGTTGCTCTGGCGCGGACGCTTGTGGTGGAGCCGAAAGTAGTTTTCTTCGATGAGCCGACGACCGGCCTGGATCCGATACTTCTTCATACGACTCATAATCTCATTCGCGAAACGCAAAAGAAATATGGGTATACCGGCATTATTATCAGTCATGAAATCCCGGAAATTTTTGATATTGTCGACCGCGTAGCTTTTCTCCATGAGGGGACGATTCGTGCTGTCGGCGCTCCGGAAGAGATGCTTTCGACGAGTGACCCGGTGGTCTGGGCTTTCCTGAGCGGGAATGTCGATGCAGATGCCATTTTATGCAAGACGGATAGTCAGGTATGCCGCATGAGAAAAGAGGGGAGGAAATTATGACGCGATATAGTCTTGAATTGGTGGTCGGTTTTTTTCTGGTCATCGGGATTCTAGCGTTAGGGTATATCTCCATCAGGCTGGGCAAGCTGGAAGTCATTGGCGATAAGGGGTACTCGCTGACTGCAACCTTTGTACAAGCAGGCGGCGTTAAAGCCGGCGCCGTCGTTGAGATCGCCGGCGTCGAAGTGGGAAAGGTTAGGGGAATTCGGCTAGACGACCATTATCAGGCTGCCGTCGAGATGGTTTTAACCCCAACCATCCGCATTCAAGAAGATGCCATTGCATCCGTGCGAACAAAAGGACTGATAGGCGAGAAATATATCCAGATTTCGCCCGGCGCATCGGAACAAATTCTTGGCCCGGGTGGTAAAATTAGAGATACGGAATCTGCAATAGATATTGAGGAGATTATTTCCAAATATGCGTTCGGAACAGTCAAATAGGGAGGGGAGCATGAGGGCTCGACTGAGGTATTCTTCATGGATGGGAAGTGCGGTTGTGGCATTCGGGCTGTGGTGTCTGATTGGTGCATCTGCTGATGCAGAGGAAGCTGTGAAAGCAGCAGGTAAGGCTTACACACTCGATGAGTGTATCGCACAAGCAGTGGCAGTGAGTCCGGAAATCGGTGAAGCGCGCCAGGAAGTGGCTGTTTACCGTGCGAAGAAGGATCAGGCCGATGGCGCACAGTACCCGCAGATCGAAGCATTGGCGTTGGCGGGGCCGTCCCCGGAAGCAAAGAAAGAGGATATTTCTCCAGTTGTAAAGACTGATCTCGGGACTTCAATCAACGGTATATTCGGACGGGCGGATGTGACCTTGACTCAGCCTATTTACACGTTCGGAAAGATCTCCTCGTATCAACAGGCTGCGGAAAGCGGCATCAAGGTCGCCGAAGCCGCCACTGCCAAGAAGACCTCGGACATAGTCCTTCGGACGAAAGAGCTTTACTATGGATTGGCTCTTGCAAAAGATCTCCGCAATCTGGCACTTGAGATTAAAGACGATCTCGAGAAGTCGGTGAAACAGGCCCAAAAGCAGATAGACAACAATTCGCCCTATGCGGATGAACTGAACCTTTTTAAGTTGCGCACCTTTCTTGGCGAGACGAACCGTAATCTGAACGAGGTGGACAAGAATATTGCCATGGCAAAGGATGCCCTCGCGACAAGCATGGGGCTGCCCCGCGGAACGGACATCGATATTGCCGACTCGTCGTTGACCGGCGAGGCGCTGAAGCCGGGCAATCTTTCTGATCTGCTGGCGACGGCTTCGATGTATCGTCCGGAAATGGAGCAGCTGAAACAGGGATTGAAGGCGCGACAGGCATTGGTGGATGCTGAGAAGAGCAGCCAGTACCCGGCGCTGTTTGCCGGACTGAAGGGTGTTCTTGCGGGGGCAACCAACCGCGACAACATCAAGAATACGTATATTTACGATCCGATTGCCGGGAGCTATGGCGCTGCGTTTCTCGGGCTGAAATGGGCCTTCGATTTCGGAATAACGAAGGGTCGCATACGAGAGGCTGAGGCTGAGTATGCGAAGCTTGTCGAAAAGAAACGCTTTGCCGACGAGGCGATTCCGTTCCAGGTGAGAAAGGCCTACCTGGAATATGATGAATCGTCAAAATCGATTACTGAGACGGACATGGCCACGCAGAATGCCAAGAAGTGGCTTGTTACGGCTATGGCCAATTTCGACCTCGGAGTCGGTGAGGCCAAAGACGTCGCTGATGCAGCAGTCGCTTATGCGACCGCAAAATCAAACAATCTGAAGTCGAAATATAATCAGCGCATGTCGTATGCGAATATCCTGTACACAACCGGCACTGACCGCGCGGTGAAATAACGAGGGGGATACATGATTCGGTTTTTTGTCAGCCTCTCATGTGCCGTTGCAATGTTTGTTGCAATAGCGGCGCATGGGAAGGCAGAGGCGGGGGAAGCCACAGAGCAGATAAAAGCGACCGTCGACCAGGTGATTGAGATCACAAAGGATAAGAATCTCAAGAAGCCCTCTAGGGCGGCAGAGCGCCGTGCCGCGATCAGAAGAGTTGTTCTTGAGAGATTCGATTTTACGGAAATGGCGAAGCGCTCCCTTGCCGTTTACTGGCAGCAGCGCACGGCGCAGGAAAGGAAAGAATTTATCCCGTTGTTTACGGATCTCCTCGAACGTTCCTATATCAAGAAGGTCGAGGGATATAACGATGAAAAGATCCTGTATTCCGATGAACGGCGTGACGACAACTATGCCGTTGTGAAGACGAAGATTATTACGAAACGGAATGTTGAAATTCCCATTGACTACAAGCTGATGCTGCAGGGAGGCGGCCGATGGGAAGTCTACGACATCTCGATCGAAGGAGTCAGTCTCGTCAATAACTATCGTACGCAATTCGCTAAGATTATTCGGACCAGCTCATATCAGGAGCTCGTAAAGCGGATGAAGAGCAAGCAGCAGGAAGAGACATTCGAAGAGAAGAGCTGAATGAAGGGGCATGACGCGTCGTCATGCCCCTTTTAGGGTGAGAATACTTGATATATTTAGTAAGGTATTTTAGCATAGATTATGTTACGGCTTTCAACAAAAGGACAATACGGGGTTCGCGCCATGTCGGAGATCGCACGCGGATATCCTGACCAGCCGCTCACGATTCGGGAGATAGCGGAGCGGCAGGAGGTGTCGGTTGCTTATCTTGAACAGATACTCGCCAAACTGCGGCGCGGCGGGCTCCTCAAGAGTGTCAAAGGACCGGGGGGAGGCTATGTTCTGGTAAAGGCCCCATCGAAAATCACCATTGCCGAGGTCTTGAATGAACTGGAGGGGCCGATAGCGATTACCTCGTGCCTTGACCCTCGCGGCGGGTGCGTGCGTGCTGATCGCTGCGTTACTCACTTGCTGTGGAAGTCGCTCGGGGCGCAGATCGAAGGATTTCTCAGCACGATCAGCCTTGCCGATTTGGTTGCCGACGATGCGGGGACAGCACTTCGCCTCGGCGGTATTCCTCGCAAGAGGCAGATGGTCCGGAAGGCGACGTGACCCTGAAATTCGTCGCCGGTATCAAAGCAGATGTGACGGCAGATATTGTGTACATGATGTGCCCGATGCATCTGCTCAAGCTTGACGAACTGAGCCGTGAACTCGAGAAGGGGCAGGTGCTCGAAATCATGACGGACTACGACGGCGCGCTGGAAGACATTCCAGCATGGTGCTTTCGAACCGGCAACGAGTTCATCGGCGTCGAAGAATCTGAAGATTATTATAAATTCTATATCCGCAAGCTGACCGACTGAAGCATTGACGGGGCTCTGCCGAAGAGGAGTTGACCATGAAGATGCGCTATTTTGACCATGCAGCGACGAACCCGCTCCATCCTGCCGTGCTGGAAGCCATGATGCCGTATTTCAAGGAAGAGTTCGGCAACGCTCTGAGCGTCTACGACTTGGGAATGCAGGCGAGGGATGCAATCGAAACGGCGCGTGCACGTGTCGCAGAGCTTGTAAATTCGAAGCCGGGAACGATTGTTTTTACCTCGAGCGGTGCGGAGGCGAACAACTTTGCCCTGCGCGGGGCAGCCCTTGCGAGAAAACAGCAGGGTAATCACATTATCATCTCGAAGGTCGAGCACCACTCCCTGTTGAATTCGGGACGCTTCCTCGAGAAACAGGGATTTGTCGTAACGTATCTGCCGGTCGACAAGCATGGTCTTGTTGCCCCCGACGTTCTGAAGAAGGCGATAACAAAGGATACGGTCGTCATCTCGATTTCTCATGCGAGCCGTGAAATCGGCACCCTTGAACCGATAAAGGAACTTACAGCTATCGCCCACGAGCGAGGGATTACCTTTCATGCCGATGCAATTGCATCGGTCGGTAATATTCCGGTCGATGTCCGCGAACTCGGCATTGATATGTTGAGCATGACCGCTCATCAGTTTTACGGGCCGAAAGGGATCGGCGCCCTGTATATCAAGGAAGGCACCCGCATTGTTCCTTTGATATACGGTGGTATTCAGGAAGGCGGGAGGCGCGCCGGGACCGAAAATGTGGCGGGCATTGTGGGCATGGGCAAGGCCGCCGAGATGGCGCGAGAGGAGATGCCGGCACGAATGACACATGTTCGGCATTTGCGTGACCGAATTATTCAAGGCCTTTCGGGAATCGAAAACGTCTATTTGACGGGGCATCCCGATCTTCGCCTGCCGAATCATGCGAGTTTTGTCGTGGAATTCATCGAAGGCGAGGCAATGCTGCTCCTCCTTGCGATGAAGGGGATATACAGTGCGAGCGGTTCCGCGTGCTCATCCAAGGCTTTGAAGTCTTCGCCGGTGCTGCTTTCGCTGGGAGTGCCGACGGCGCTTGCGCAGGGTTCCATCGTGTTTACCCTCGGCAGGGATAATACCGATGAAGACGTTGACTACCTTCTCAACGAATTCCCGCAGGTCGTCAAGCGGCTGCGGGACATGTCGCCGTTCGCGAAGAAGGGTTGGGATCAGGGCGGCAAGAGCGATACCTGTTACGTAGGAGGCTAATCATGTATTCCGAAAAAGTTATGGATCATTTCATGAACCCGAGAAATGTCGGTGAAATGAAAGATGCCGACGGCGTCGGCATGGAAGGCAACCCCACTTGCGGGGACGCTATGGAACTCTTCATCAAAGTCGAAAACGATGTGATCGTCGATGCGAAGTTCAGGACCTTCGGCTGCGGTGCCGCGATTGCGGTCAGCAGCATGATAACTGAAATGATTAAGGGGAAGACGCTTGATGAGGCGCTCGCTATCTCTAAAGAGGCTGTGGCTGCTGAACTCGGCGGGTTGCCGCCGCAGAAAATGCATTGCTCGAATCTAGGGGCCGATGCGCTTCGCAAGGCAATCGAAAATTACCGTTCCCGCCCGAAAAAGGGATAGCTGCTCATAATCCCGTAAACACGGCGTTCCGAAAGGAGAGTAATGACACGCAGGATAGTGCTAGCCGACGACAGCCAGACGATACGCAAGGTGGTTGAGCTGGTCCTTGTGCCGGAGGGGTTTGAAATCGATGCCTATCGCGACGGCGAGGAGGCATTGAAGGCGATTTCGGAGCGGAAGCCGGCAATTGTCCTGGCCGATGCGGAGCTGCCGAAGATGAGCGGCCTGCTGCTCTGTTCCAGCATGAAGAACGATCCTGCGCTGGCGAACATACCGGTAATTCTTCTTGTCGGCGCATTTCAGCCGTTGAGCGATGAAGCTGCTCGGGCGTCGGGGGCCGATGACCTCATTGTGAAACCGTTCGATTCCAAAGAACTCGTGAGTAAGGTGAAAGCGCTTGTCGGCTCCTCGCGTCCTGCCGTTGCTTCTGCGCCTGTCAATGAACCGCCTGTGCCGAAACAGACTACGTCTGCCAAAGAAGAGGCAGAGTTGGATGACGAGCTTGCCCGTCAATGGGCGGCTGCCCTTGAGGAAAAGCCTGCGGGAAAAGCTCAGGCCGGCACTGTTGGAGCGCTGCCGGAGCTTCAGAGCCATGAGTCGGTAAGCCGCGATGAGATGCGTAGCGCTGCTACCGTCGGGAACGTCCCGAAGACGGTTCCGCCTTCGATTGAATCTCAGGTGTCGCCGCGCTCGACTGGCATACCTCCCGAGCGCGGTCTCCTTGACGGGTTGCTGGACGAGCATTCCGCAGCAGCATTCCCTGCTGAACCGGTGAATATGCCGTCGCGTGAAGAAATTAAGTCGTATGTTCGTGAAGCGGTTGCCGAAGCGGTAGCCGAATTGCTACAATCAGAACGCACGAAAATCCGGCAGGAAATGGAAAGCGAACTTCGCCGCACGGTTCGGGATATTGCCAAGGCCATTCTGGAACGAGAGCTTGAGCGTTCGATGCCGGAGTAGTCAGCAGTCAGATTGTTGTGTGATACCGGAAT
>DATHDH010000029.1:0-3339 GCA_035319145.1 Dissulfurispiraceae bacterium
CAGGGCCGATTTCGATTCGGCGGAGGCGAGATACAAGAAGGCGGCTGCGGGAGTTGCGGCGGCAAAGGCGAATCTTCAGTCTGCGCGGGTGGCAGTCGGCTATGCCCTGCTTCGTGCGCCGTTTGATGCGGTCGTGCTTACCAAGAATGCCGACATCGGGGACATCGTCTCCCCGCTCAGCGCGGCAATCGGCGCGAAGGCCGCGGTGGTGACGATAGCCGACCTCGGTTCCCTGCTAGTCGAGGTCGATGTCTCCGAATCGAACATCCAGAAGGTTCGTATCGGCCAGCCTTGCGAAATAATGCTTGATGCACTTTCCGACAAACGATTTCGGGGAGAAGTTGCAATGGTCGTTCCGACTGCGGATCGAACCAAGGCATCGGTGATGGTAAAGGTCAGGTTTCTGGAGAATGATACCCGTGTCCTCCCCGAGATGAGCGCCAAGGTTGCCTTTCTCGAACGCCCTGTCGCCGCGGGGGAGGAAGCGCCGCTTATCGTCCTGAAACCGTTTTCGATCCTGAAACGCGGAGCGCGCAGTATCGTTTTTCAGGTAAAAGACGGCCACGCTGTTGAGACCGACGTAACGGTTGGACGGACACTCGGGGATTCGGTCGAAGTCCTTGCCGGGGTGAAGGCAGGCGACAAGATTGTTGCACGGCCTCCCGAATCCCTTCGCAGCGGAGCGGCCGTCGTCGAGGGCAAGTAGTGGCAGCAGCTGAGTTGCCGCCGATTGTCTCCGTTGCGCACGTCTCGAAGTCGTATCGACGCGGTCCGCAAATCATTCCGGTGCTTGAGGATATAACATTCGCGATAGCCGAGGGCGCCTTCCTTGCGCTCATGGGCCCGTCGGGATCGGGCAAGAGCACGCTGCTCAATCTCATTGCCGGGATCGATTCGGTCGACAGCGGATCCATACAGGTCGGCGGTGTCGATATCACGCAGCTGGCCGAGACGGAACTTGCTAGGTGGCGTTCTCTGCATGTCGGTTTCATTTTCCAGTTTTACAATCTTATTCCGGTGCTCACCGCCTTTGAAAATGTGGAGTTGCCCCTGCTGCTTACCGGCCTGAGCAAAGGCGAACGGCGCGACCATGTCGAAACCGCGCTGACGATGGTCGGGCTTCAGGACAGGATGGACCACTATCCTTCCCAGCTGTCCGGCGGACAGCAGCAGCGCGTTGCAATCGCGCGGGCGGTCGTAACCGATCCGACAATTCTCGTTGCCGACGAGCCGACCGGAGACCTCGACCGCAAGTCTGCCGAGGAGATCCTCGATCTGATGGATCGACTGAACGGCGAGTCGGGCAAGACGATTATTATGGTAACCCACGACCCCCGCGCCGCGGAGCGGGCCCGTACTATTCTCCATCTCGAAAAGGGCGTCCTCAACAATGCAGGTCCTCAAGCTGCTCGCTAGGAATGCCTTTCGCCATAAGCTGCGTACCGGTCTGACGATACTCGGCATTTCGATCGCCATCCTTTCGTTCGGTCTGTTGCGGACCGTCATAGATGCATGGTATGCCGGAGTCGAGGCATCATCCGCAACGCGGCTCGTGACGCGCAATGCCATCTCGCTCGTCTTCTCGCTTCCTCTCGCCTACAAAGACAAGATTCGTCAGGTCGAGGGCGTCAGGGAGATTTCATGGGGCAACTGGTTCGGCGGCATCTATATCGACGAAAAGAATTTTTTCGCGAATTTCGCGGTCGAACCGAAATCATATCTGGAGCTGTATCCGGAATTCGTCGTGCCGGACGACCAGAAGGCGGCGGTGTTCCGTGATCGGAAGGCGGCGATTGCCGGGCGCAAGCTGGTTCAGAAATACGGATGGAAGATCGGCGATACGATTACGTTGAAGGGGACCATCTATGCAGGAAACTGGGATTTTGTCCTCCGCGGCATATATGCGGGAAAGGACAAGTCGACCGACGAGACACAGTTCTTCTTCCATTGGGACTATCTGAACGAAAATGTCAGGAAGAGTGATCCGCAGCGTGCCGACGGCGTCGGGTTTTACATGATCGGCATTGCGAACCCTTCACTTGCCGCACCGGTCTCCCTGGCCATAGATCGGCAGTTTCAGAACTCGCTTGCCGAGACGCTCACCGAGACCGAAAAGGCCTTTCAGATGAGCTTCGTATCGATGACCGAGGCCATCGTCGTCGCTATCAGGATGGTCTCGTTCGTCGTCATTATCATTATCCTCGCGGTTGCTGCGAACACGATGGCGATGACTGCGCGCGAACGCATCGGCGAATACGCAGTATTCAAGACGCTCGGTTTCAAGACGTTTCATATCGCGGGGCTCATATTCGGCGAGGCGCTTATCCTTTCGATGACGGGGACTGCTGTCGGCATCCTGTTGACCTTTCCCGCTGCCGAGGCGTTCGGCGATGCGATGAGCCAGTATCTCCCGATCTTTCAGGTCGATTCCTCCACGATTCTCCTCGATATCGCTGCCGGTCTGGCGGTCGGGCTTTTTTCGGGAATAATTCCGACCTGGAGGGCCGCCACGATCCGGATTGCGGACGGCCTGCGGAGAATCGGATGATTCCCATTATGTACAGCGCCCGTAACCTGAAAACACGACGGTTGACGACGGTCCTGACCGCAGGCGGGATGGCCCTTGTCGTCTTTGTCTTCGCGTCCATCCTCATGCTTGCGGAAGGTCTGCGGGCAACGCTCGTGCAGACCGGGTCCGCGGACAATGCGCTGTTCATCCGGAAGGGTTCAGGGGCAGAAGTCCAGAGCGGCATCGAGCGCAGCCAGGCGGCAATCATCGAATCGCAGCCCGAAGTTGCCATCGGTCCTGACGGCGTGCCGGTCGTCGCAAAAGAGATCGTCGTGCTGATAAGTTTGAACAAGCGGGGCACGGACAAGCCTGCAAATGTCGTTATCAGGGGGATCGGAACTCACTCGATCGATCTTCGCCCGCAGGTCAAGATCGTGCAGGGGCGTCTGCCGCGGCCCGGGTCTTCCGAGGTCATCGCCGGGGAAAGCATCGCCAAGCGGTTTCAAGGCGGCGGTCTCGGTGAAACGCTCCGTTTCGGCATGCGCGACTGGACGGTTGTCGGCATCTTCGCTGCGGGCAGTACCGGCTTTAATTCCGAGATTTGGGGCGACGGGGATCAGCTTATGCAGGCTTTCAGGCGGCAGGCGTATTCGTCCGTCATCTTCCGGCTGAGCGATCCGGCCGCCTTCGATGCCATGAAGACGCGGCTTGAAGGAGATCCCCGCCTGACCCTCGATGTGAAGCGTGAAACAGTCTATTATGCCGAGCAGTCCGAGATGATGGCGAAATTTCTCACGATTCTCGGTGTTTCGCTCACCGTCATCTTCTCG
>DATHDH010000030.1:0-11078 GCA_035319145.1 Dissulfurispiraceae bacterium
CGCATGAAGTGGGTCCTGCATCTCTGCCATGATGCTCCAGGGAGTGCCGCTGCTATGGCCTTCTTGAGCCCCCGGTGGGCATCGGAGACGACTATCTGTACTCCGCTGAGCCCTCGCTCTACCAATCCCCTCAAAAATCCAAGCCACCCATCCTCTGTCTCTGATGTTATGACATCAACCCCAAGGATGCTTTTTCTTCCTTCCTTGTTTACGCCGGTGGCCACAATGCCAGCAACATTGACGACCCTGCCCATCTCTCTGTCTTTCACAACAGTCGCGTCTAGCCACATGTACGGATACGGACCATCTTCAAGACTACGGCTTCTGAATGCTGTTACTTCTTCATCAAGGCTTTTTGCCAGCTCTGAGACCTGCGACTTGCTGAGTTTCTCTATGCCAAGAGCTTGGGCTATGTCTTCTACTTTCCTCGTCGATACGCCCATTACGTAACATTCCGCTATGACGTTCACCAATGCCCGTTCTGCTCGACGCCGGGGATTCAATAACCACGCCGGATAGTAACTGCCCTGTCTGAGTTTCGGGATCGCCAGTTCCATGGTTCCCACTCGGGTGTCAAATATCCGTGACCGATACCCGTTTCTGTGATTGACCCGCTCTTCGGCTCGCTTCCCATATTCAGCTCCGCATGCTGCATCTGCTTCAGCACTCATCATGAGTTCAATCGCCTTCTGCAGCAATGCCCTCAATACATCAGGCTGTGCTTCTGATACCACCTTGCCTATCTCTGCGGCAATCGTTACTCTGTCCTTAGCCTTCGCGTCTCTTGTTCTCCTTTCTGTTTCTTGGCGGAATACAGATTTGGAGATTGACACGATGGCTGCTCTTTTTTAAGCCCCTGTGATTCTTACACCACTCCCTTGGACTCTAACAGGAAAACAGGAAAAGGGGAAATTTTGGAGATTAAGAAGGCAACGAATGGATAACCACTGTGACCGGGAGTGTGATCTGAGTGTGAACGCGGCATTTTTGTCTGAAATATATCAACATTTTCAATGTGCTAGCCGTTATCAGGGTGGGTTCGACCCCACACGCTCCCGCCACTTTCTTCTTCCGTCGCAGAATGCTGCTGAGCAGCAGAGCACCGATCCGGCATCTTATAATTCATACCGTTAGGTGCGAAGGGGAAGAGGAGAGCAAAGAATTCGTTAGTTAAGTCAATACGTTTTGTACCGCGTCGAAACGTGTCTCGTGTCTGCCTCATCATCCCTCATTTCTCCACGCATTATCGGTATAATCAGACGATGGACAACAGCCAACTTATTGCATATTGCCGCGCGCGTCATATAACCATTGCCGCGGCGGAGTCGTGCACCGGTGGTCTCGTTGCGGACCTGCTGACCGATGTGCCGGGGGCGAGTGCTATCTTTCGGGCCGGAATTGTTGCATATTCGCGCGAGGCTAAAGAGACACTTCTGGGCGTCGCCGGGCATATCCTGCAGAAGGACGGGCTGGTGAGTGCCGCAACCGCCCGCGCCATGGCGGATCGAATGCGCCAGCTGTCCGGCACGGACTATGCGATGGCAACAACCGGAAATCTCGGGCCCGAGGGCTTGGAAGACAAGGCGGTCGGCCTGGTATACATTGCCGTCAGTTCAGCCCGGGGAGTATACTCTCGTGAGCTGCATCTATCCGGAGATCGCACGCTGAACAAGCGTGACGCCGCCCTGGCCGCGCTGGCCTTTTTATATGAAACCATAGAGGAAGAACGGCATCATGATGAAGCGAATTCCTGAAGCGGCAAGAACCGAAATCGAAGGCCTCGTCGCTGATTTGAATGAGCACAGCTATCGCTACTACGTACTTGACGATCCGACCATTCCGGATGCGGAGTACGATCGTATGTACCGCAGGCTGCTCGATCTGGAGACAGAGCACGGGTATGTGCTCCCGGATTCTCCCACGCAAAGGGTCGGCTCAAGCCCGCTCGACAAGTTCGACAAGATACGGCATACCGAACCGATGCTTTCGCTCGAAAACGCCTTTTCCCATGATGAAATCATTGAGTTTGATCAGCGCGTTAAGCGTCTCTTGAAGTCTTCCGGCGACCTCGATTATACCGTTGAACCGAAATACGACGGGCTTGCAATTGAACTGACATACCGCAAGGGGTTCCTCTGGAAGGCGTCGACACGCGGCGACGGATATGAGGGAGAGGACGTGACGGAGAACATCAAGACGATCCGTTCTGTTCCTCTCAAACTTGAACCGGGTGGCCGCATTCCGGAGGAGTTCGACATCCGCGGAGAGGTCTTCATGGATATCGTCGAGTTCGAAAAACTCAATCAGGAGCGCGAGAAGAACGGAGACCAGGCATTCGCGAATCCGAGAAATGCCGCCGCAGGTTCCGTGCGTCAGCTCGATCCGTCCATCACCGCGTCACGGCGTTTGCATCTTGTATGCTACGGCATCGGTGCCGCGCAGGGAATATCATTTGCATCGCAGATGCAGCTCATCCAATGGCTCAGGAATGCCCGTTTCCCGGTCCCTGCTCTCTTCAAGAAAGTCCCCGGCATCGACGCATGCCTTGCCGTGGTCCGCGAGATCGAAACCCGAAGGGCTTCGTTTACCTTCGAAACCGACGGCGCGGTCATCAAGGTCAATGACTTCGCCCTTCAAAAAAAGCTGGGCACAAAAACCAGGGAACCCCGCTGGGCGATCGCATACAAATTTGCCGCCCACCAGGGGCTGGCCCAAATTATCACCATCCTTCCGAGTGTGGGAAGAACCGGGATCATCACCCCGGTCGCCGAACTGACGCCGGTGCAGATAGGCGGCGTTACCGTCTCGCATTCGTCCCTTCACAACTGGGATGAGATTGAACGCAAAGACATCAGGGTCGGCGATACCGCAGTCGTCGAGCGGGCGGGTGATGTCATTCCGCATGTTATCTCGGTGCTAAAAGAAAAGCGGACAGGCACCGAGCGCCCATTTCCGGCGCCGAAGAACTGTCCGGCCTGCGGCGGCGTTCTGGTCCGTGAAGAAGGAGAGGTCGCCATCCGCTGCATCACGCTCGATTGTCCGGCTCAAGTGCGCGAAAAAATAATCCACTTTGCATCGCGAGGCGGCATGGACATCGAGGGGCTCGGTGAAAAAAATGTCGAGCTGCTCTGTGAAAAGGGACTCATCAAACATTTTGCCGATATCTATGCCCTCTCGAAAGAGGACTTGATCCCCTTGCCAAGGTTCGGCGAAAAATCAGCGTCGAATCTGATTCAAGCTATTGCCGCCTCCAAGAAGACTACCCTTTCACGATTCCTGTTTGCGCTCGGAATTTCCCAGGTCGGCGAATATGCGGCAAAGCTGATCGCAAGAAATTTTGAAATCCTGCAGGCCCTTTATCGTGTGGAAGCAGAGAGATTGACCGCTATCCCTCAAATCGGAGAGAAGACGGCTCATGCTCTTGCTGCGTTCTTTCAGGACGACGGGAACATCAAAACACTCGATCATCTCATCGCGTTCGGCCTGTCGCTCGTCAATCCCGATTTTGCCTCTCGGCGACAGAGTGCGCGAATCCTCGATGGTCTCACATTCGTCATAACCGGGACACTTCCCGAATCGCGTGCGGATATTGAAGCATTGATCGAACAGAATGGCGGACATGCTGCCGCATCGGTTTCGAAGTCAACGAATTATGTCATTGCCGGAGAAGCTCCGGGATCAAAGCTCCAGAAAGCTGCGGCTCTCGGCATACCGGTCATCTCATATTCTGACTTTGCCGATATGCTTAAGCCCAAGGCAAAACAGCAGCGACTTTTCTGACGTACACGGGAAGGATTATGGAAGCCCTCTGCCGGCAATGGGCGTTCCGCACGCTGAGCAGCTGCCGCCGCTCAGTTTCATGCCGCTTACCGCAAACCCGTACCGCTCAATAACGACATTGCCGCATGACGGACAGTTCGTATTCTCGCCGCCCCCGCCCGGCATGTTGCCCTGGTAAACATACTTCAGACCTGCCGCAAGCCCTATCTCACGGGCACGCACGAGCGTCGAAAGAGGCGTCCTCGGCTTGTCAAGCAACTGATATGTGGGATGAAACTGCGTGACATGCCACGGGATAGCAGGGTCGACCGAGGCGATAAATTGCGCAGCCCATTGGAGAAATTCTTCAGAATCATTCCAGTCGGGGATGATAAGCGTCGTAATCTCGACCCAAATTCCGAGTTCCTTCATCAGGTGAATCGTATCGAGAACAGGCTTCAGATGTGCGCCCGCAAGTTTACGATAAAAATTATCATCACCCTTCAGGTCGATATTGTTGGCATCGAGATACGGCGCAATCATCCTTGTCGCGTCCGGCCCTGTATACCCGTTGCTGACGAAGACGTTCTTGAGCCCCCGTTCGCGGGCAAGACGGGCGCAGTCATAAGCAAACTCGAAAAAGATTGTCGGCTCGGTATACGTATAAGAAATGCTTGAGCACCCTGCCCGCAGCGCTGCATCCACGATCTGATCGGGCGAAGCGTCCTGTCCGACGATTTCAGCATGATGCCGGGGGTAGTGAGCTATTTCGTTATTCTGACAATGTTTGCAGCAGAAGTTACAGCCGACGGTTGCGATCGAAAAAGAGAGCGAGCCGGGATAAAAATGATAGAGAGGTTTTTTTTCTATCGGGTCGACGTTGGCCGCAATGATTTTCCCGTAAACCAGCGAAAAGAGATTTCCGTCCTGATTCTCTCTGACGGTGCAGATCCCGCGATGTCCGGGTTTGATGGTGCAGTAATGGCAGCAGAGGCGGCACGAAACAGCATTCTCCGTCAGCCGATCGTACAGCAACGCTTCATGCATCAACAGTCTTACGTTTCTTCCGCGAGGTGGCGACAGGCTTTTTCGGTTGAGGCGAGCGCGTTCCGGATGACTTTGACGGAGTTGCACGCACAGGAACGGACGCAATATGGCCTTTTTCTGTCATCATCGCGTCGAGCGTGAGGTGTTTGGCATTAAGAATGCGTTCCGCCTCAAGCCAATCTTCCAAATCGCGGCCCAAGAGACAGCCGCGTATTTCATACAGTTGATACGCAAGGGTTGCTATCTCTTCATGTCTGGACATCCTCGTTACCTCCACCGGCGTGTTTCTAAGCAAAATATAGCACTTTTTGCCCTAACCGGCAAGCAAAAGTCGGGCATGCTCCGTGAGCGAAAAAACAGGGGAAAATCAGGGCACTTGGGTCTTTGGCTGCCGGTCGGGTATAATGACCTACTTTGGCATAAATACGTCTTATTACAAATCCCGCGGACAAGGAGAAGCGCAATGAGGAACAAAGTTGTTTATTTCGGGCTGTTGGCATTTTTCCTTACGGTTCTGAGTGTTGTCACGGTCTCATCTTCATATGCAACGGAAAACGGCGGGGGCGCATACCCGAACGGAGCCGAAGACTTCATGGCCGGGGCAGTACCTCCGCCCGGCACCTATTTCATCAATTATCTCACCCATTATACGGCAGGCAGATTCAATGACAACAACGGAGATAAACTCGTCCCGGAATTCAGGCTGAATGCGACTGCAGACGTCCTCCGCTTTATTCATGTGACGAAGAGTCAAATCCTCGACGGATATTGGGGATTTCATGTCTTCGTGCCGGTGGTACATCTCGACGTGAAGATGATGGGCACCAAAGACAACAAAACCGGCCTGGGAGATATCATCATCGATCCGTTCGTCCTGTCTTGGCATTCCAAAAACTGGCACTTTGCGACAGGAATCGACATCTACCTTCCGACCGGGGCATACGACAAGAATGACCTGGCGAATATCGGCAGGCATTACTGGACATTCGAGCCGATAGCCGCTGCGACCTATACAGCGGATTGCGGCTTCGACACCTCGGTAAAGCTCATGTATGACTTTAATACGAGGAACAATAGCTCGAGATTGCCGACCGGTCAGGATGTCAAATATCAGTCCGGCCAGGAACTCCATTTCGACTATACCCTCGGATACAAGACCGGTCCGTGGAGCCTCGGCCTGGGCGGCTATTATTACAAGCAGATTACGAATGACAAAGTGAACGGAGAAAAGGTTGGGACCGACGGGTTCAAAGGCCAGGCATTTGCCTTCGGCCCTCAGGTGAAATATGATTACAAGAACATGAGCTTCTCCCTCAAGTATCAGCATGAAGCATGGGTCAGAAACAAGCCCGAAGGCGACAAATTCTGGCTCAAATTCGTTTACGCGTTCTGAGCTATCTCCATTTTCTGCAGATGATTTGGCGGTCCTTATGCAGGACCGTCAAATCAATCCAAAAATCGAACCGGACGAAGTTTCTTATCCGGCAGAAAATAGGATAATATTTCCATTGCTTTTTATTCTGGTGTTATGATAATTTACTTTTTGAAGTTTGGAAGTTTTTGTTGTTCGGGGGGCACAAAGACTTTATGCTTTGTGGCCTTTTTTTATGAGCTTTTTAAGCTCAAGTACTTGAAGGAGGTAGCAAATCAGATGGCAAACGGTACGGTGAAGTGGTTTAACGAGTCCAAGGGCTTCGGCTTTATTACCGGCGAAGACGGCGGCGACTATTTTGTCCACTATTCGTCGATCCAAGGCAGCGGCTTCAAGTCGCTTGCAGAGGGTCAGGCGGTCAGCTTTGACGTTGAGCAGGGTCCGAAAGGCCCGAAGGCAATAAACGTAAACAAGGCGTAATAATAACAATTCAGACAGCCCTCGGCCCTTGGGCCGGGGGCTTTTTTATTGCCGCATACCGACCTCAAAATGCTCATTCAGGAATCCGGCTATTCCGTCCCGATAGGTTGCGCCGGAAGAGAGAAAGCCCCCATTGTGGCTGCCGGCAATCTTCAGGAACTCCTTGGGCTCCTTTGCGCACTCATACATCGCGAATCCCTGCTCGAACGGAACGACTTCATCTTCGGGACTATGGATTATCAGCTTCGGCATTCTAATATGTGGAATTTTGTGAAGCGTATCGTATCGATGACGCACCAGGAGTTCGGCAGGAACAAAGGGGACCACTCTTCGCGCCATGTCGGCAATTGAGCTGAACCCTGATTCGAGCATCAGCGCTCCAGCTTCCGGATGGCGCAGCGCCAACTCGGCCGCGATGCCGCTGCCGAGGGATCGCCCAAATATAATAATACGCCCCGGAGGCGTCTCTTTCATTGCCACAACATAGCTCCAGGCAGCTTCGCCGTCCCGATATGTTCCTTCCTCATCCGGAGCGCCTTCGCTCTTTCCGTATCCGCGATAATCAAAGATCAGCACATTCAACCCGAGGGCATGAAAAATCCTGATGGAGTCGAGGCGGTTCGAAATATTCCCTGCATTGCCGTGACAAAACAGGAGTGTCGCGCGAGACCCCGGAGCAGGAATGAACCATCCATGCAGCCTGACGCCGTCTTCGGTCTGTAGAAAAATATCTTCATATTCAAGGCCTATCTGCCGCGGCGTTCCCGCAGACTCCCGAGAGGGCTGATAGATCATCCCTGTCTGGGCAATAAAATAGTAGCTGCACATGCCCGCATACGACAGGGAAACGATGATACTTAACCGAATAAGCATGTTTCTCAAAGACATCTCAGCAATCCGAATCTATCTTCCCCCTTGCTTCATAGCAGCTGGAGAGCCTGTGCTGCATTTTACCATGCGGCAAGGATTGCATATGAGACGGTATTAGCGGTAGTGATCGCTTGACATCCGGCTCATTAGGCGATATTTTTGAAAAAGGACGGATACCGGTCATACTCTCCGCCGGAGGATGGGCCGGAGTACCTCTTTGTCTATCTGTCGGCATCCAGACTATAGCATCAGTTGTGGTACGCTACGTCTGCCGGAATTGTTGTGTGGAGGTTTGGTGAAAAGGTGTTTCTGTTTTATCATAGCCATTCTTGTCATCGGTCCGTGCGCAGCTTTTGCGCATACCGAGACAGCAGTGCCTGCAACGATTGACGTTGTTGCGAAGACCGGCGAAAAGGTGCCGCTCGATATTGTTCTGCGTGATGAAAACGGCGTGCCGGCGAAACTTGAAACATACGGAGCGAAGCCGGCAATTCTGGCGCTTGTTTATTACACGTGCGATAGAATCTGCCCGCAGATGCTCGGGGCTCTGGCTGGCTCGCTGGGCGAAGTAAAATTATCGGCGGGGCGCGACTATCGCGTTCTCACCGTCAGCTTTGACGAACTCGATACGCCGGCCATAGCTCGTGAAAAGAAAATGAATTACATCAAGGCGGCCGGCTCTCAATTCCCCGAAGACGGATGGCGCTTCCTGACCGGCGATGCAAAGAATATCGAGCGGCTTACCGAAGCCGTCGGGTTCCGGTATCTCAGAGAGCGCGACGGACACGGCTTCGTGCATCCGTCGGTATTAATCTTTCTGGCGCCGGACGGTACCATCACGCGGTATCTGCATATCGACACTTACCGATACGGCGCACAGTATCCCGTCTCTTTTTCTCCAGGAGACATCACCAAATCTCTCAGTGACGCGTCGAGCGGTAAAATCTGGTCGGCCGGATCCCGCAATCCGCTCCTAATATGCTTTCCGCATATGCCCGAGAATCAGGTCACCTTTTTCACGGTTCTGGCCGGGGCTGGATCTGCAACGCTCCTAAGCATGCTCGGCTATTTTGTATATTTGAAGAAGAAAGAACGGGACCCCCATAAGAGGGATGCCTGACATGACGCCGCCACGTACAGGAACATTTTTCGAAGACAGCGGACGCTATTCCGGCGTTGCGGCATGGCTCATGTCGACCGATCACAAACGCATCGGACTGATGTATCTCGGAGCGCTCCTGAGCTTCTTTTCTGTCGGGGTAACCCTCGGCGTCCTCATCCGGCTGAGCCTTATCGCTCCCGGCACATTCCTGAGCGCGCAAGCCTACAATGAAGTCTTCACCCTGCACGGCATCATCCAGATTTTTCTGTTTATCATCCCCGGCATTCCGGTCGCATTCGGCAACTTTTTTCTGCCGATCATGATCGGCGCCAATGACGTTGCATTCCCGCGCCTCAACCGCCTTTCATGGTGGCTCTATTTGTCCGGAGCGCTGCTTGTCGTGATCGCGCTTATTTACAAGGGAGCGCCGCCCGACACGGGATGGACATTCTACGCTCCGTATAGCATAAAGACGGAAGCAAATGTTTCACTTGCCGTCTTTGCGGTGATAGTGCTCGGATTTTCGTCTATCCTTACAGGATTGAACTTCGTCACCACAATCCACCGCATGAGGGCGGAAGGCATGGGATGGTTCCGTTTGCCGCTCTTCATCTGGACGCTTTATGCGACCGGGTGGGTTCAGATGCTCGCAACGCCGGTGCTCGCAATTACCCTTGTATTTATCATTCTCGGCCGCTTTTTCGGCATCGGATTCTTCGATCCGATACGCGGCGGCGACCCGATTCTCTACGAACATCTCTTCTGGATCTACTCGCATCCCGCCGTATATATCATGATATTGCCGGCAATGGGGATCATCAGCGAGATCATGCCGGTCTTTGCGCGGCAGCGCATTTTCGGATACAAGGCCATAGCGTTTTCAGCCCTCGCGATTGCATCTGTCGGATACTTCGTCTGGGGACACCATATGTTCACGAGCGGGATGAGCGATACCGCGCGGGCAATTTTTTCTTTCGTGACATTTCTCGTCGCCGTCCCGAGCGGTGTGAAGGTCTTTAACTGGGTCAGCACGCTCTACAAAGGCTCTGTGGCAGTGAGTGCGCCTCTGCTTTTTGCGCTCGCATTCATTTTCCTCTTCTCCGTCGGCGGTCTTACCGGCCTTATCATCGGCTCTCTGGCACCAAACCTTCATCTCCATGGGACGTATTTTATTGTCGCTCACTTCCACTATGTCATGTTCGGCGGGGCAGGCTTTTCTTTTCTTGCGGGACTGCACTACTGGTTTCCGAAGATGACCGGCAGGATGTATAATGAGCGCCGCGCAAAGATCGGATGGTTCCTTTTATTCTTCGGATTCAACATTCTCTACTTCAGTATGTTCATTCTCGGATATCAGGGAATGCCCCGACGGTTTTTCGATCCGCCGCCGCAGTATCACGGATGGTCTGTCGTCTCAACAATAGGCTCATGGCTGCTTGCCGCAGGCTTGATCCTCATCTTTGCAAATCTTTTCAAGGCGCTGCGTAACGGGGAGTCCGCCCCGGCTAATCCGTGGGGAGGCCGGACGCTGGAGTGGACAGTGCCTTCTCCCCCGGCTGCCGAGAATTTCGAACATCCGCCGGTTGTCGACAGCGGACCGTATGAATACGGCCGGAAAAGCTCGGCATGAATACGACAATCGCTCCGGAATCTCACGGCCGCATCGATTATCAGGGCAAGAAGATCGGCATGTGGCTTTTCCTCTATACGGAACTGCTTTTTTTCGGAGGGATGTTTCTGCTTTATTCGATATTCCGCTCGCACTATCCGATAGAATTCCATACTGCCGCGTCTGCAGAAAACCTCATCCTCGGCACCGTAAACACCACAGTCCTTCTCACCAGCAGCCTTGCCATAGCCCTTGCTATCGCTTCGATAAAGTCAGGGAATACGAGACGTTCATCCTGCCTGCAGATTACCACCATTGCTCTCGGCGTTGTTTTTCTGATAATAAAGTATTTTGAATGGGAAGCCAAGATCTCGGAAGGGTTGTATCCCGGATCCTCGGTGCTCTCGGTGAAAGCTCACGGCGAGATCATGTTTTTCAGTCTCTACTTTGTGATGACTGGCATGCATGGCCTTCATGTGTTTATCGGCATTGGAGTCATAGCGTTCATGTTTGTTCTGACGCAGAGAGGGAGTCTCACCCGGGACAGCTTCGTAAAACTTGAAAATACCGGCCTGTACTGGCACTTTGTAGACATAGTCTGGATATACCTTTTCCCGCTCTTTTATCTGATTTCATGAATAGCCCGGCCATGCACAATCAAAAAACAGCATCAATATCTTATTCGACGAAGACATATGGCATCGTATGGTTCGTGCTGGTCGTACTGCTCGCACTGACAATTGCAGTCGCCCGCCTGCATCTGCTGGCGCAGTTCAGCGTCGTCGGAGCGCTGGCGATCGCGACATGCAAGGCCGCCCTCGTCCTCTATTATTTCATGC
>DATHDH010000031.1:0-5547 GCA_035319145.1 Dissulfurispiraceae bacterium
CAGCGGTTCGAGCATAGTCATAAGATTCGCGACAGTGTTATCCACTTCATCGTCGAAAAAGTCCGCCACTTTTATCAGCATCTGATCAAGTGCGCCGGTTGATTCACCGACGTTGACCATCTGCACAACCATAGTCGAAAAAATGGAGGGCGTTTTTGCCAAAGGTTCTGCCAATGTCCGGCCCGATGCAACATCTTTGCGTACATCGTATATAACCTCTTCAACTATTCTATTCCCTGACGATTTGGCGCAAATTTCCAGAGCATCCAGGATGGGCACACCGCTCTGAATGAGCGTTCCTAGCGTTCTCGAAAAACGGGAAACCGCAACTTTTCGAAGAAGAGGCCCGACGAGGGGCATCTGAAGAAACAATCTATCTGTCACTTTTCTGCCTTGTTCGGTTCTTCTATAATGGAGAATTGCGTAAGCTGTACCGACTAAAATAAATAATACGATTAGCCCTCCGATTCCCCCTAAAAAATTACTGGCTCCGACTACAATTCTCGTGGGTAAAGGAAGGGCGACGCCCATTTCTCCGAATATGCTGGCAAATACGGGAATGACAAAAACCATGATGAGCAATATAACCAAAACGGCAACGGCTATGACTATCGAAGGATAGATAAGCGCTCCCTTAACCTTCTTTTTTAACTTCATCATCTTTTCAATATACGTCGCAAGCCGCTGCAGGATATCGTCAAGAACACCGCCTGTTTCACCGGCGGCTACAAGGTTTACAAAAAGGTCGTCAAACAGCTTCGGGTGGCGCGCCATGGCATCCGACAGGGTGGAGCCCGTTTCGACATCAGTCTTAATTTGTCCGATTACGGCTCCAAACGATTTATTTTCAGTCTGTTTTGCAAGGATGTCCAGCCCCTGGACAATCGGGATGCCTGAATTAAACAAGGTCGCAAACTGGCGGGTAAAGACGACAATGTCCTTCTCGGTTATTCGCTTGCTCCTCTGCTTCGCGAACGCACCGGCTTTTTTCTCCTGCAACGAGATGTTTGTGTATCCTTTGCGTGCCAGTGAACTAAACGCCTCTTCGCGAGATGCAGCGCTCACCTCACCTTTCTGCTGCGTGTTTGCTGCATCCTGTGCCGTCCAGACAAACTTTGTCGCCATCGTCTCCCCTGAATCCTCTCTAGAGTAGTCCGGCCTGTTTCATAATTACTGGCACCTTATCTTCCATGCCGATTGCCATGATATGCACGCCCGAACAAATCCGTTTTTCATGAAGCTGTCGTATCAATCGGGCTGCTATCGCTATGCCGACATTCTGCTTATCTTCCTTTGTCGGCGCAACCGCCAATTCCTTTACTAATTCTTCAGGAACCCGGATGCCTGCGACCCTGTCGTTCAGATACTGCGCCATTCGTTCATTCTTCAGAACGACGATGCCCGCCAATACCTTTGCATCGAATCTTTTGGCATGCTCCATGAAAACGCTGAACATAGTTATATCATAAATTGCCTGTGTTTGGAAGAACTTAGCCCCTGCACTTACCTTCTTTGCAAATTTCATGAGTTGTGGCTCAAGCGGATTTGCTTCGGGTGTTACCACTGCGCCGGAAAAGAAATCAGTCTTTCCTTTCAAGGCGTTTCCCGTCATATCGGTTCCGCCGTTTAAGGACTTGATGATTTCGAGCAATTGTACGGATTCGACATCGTAGACCGGTCTTGCCTGCTTGTGATCCCCTAAAAGAACATGATCTCCGGTCATAACCACCACATTCCGGACGCCGAGCGCATGTGCGCCGAGAAGGTCTGACTGAAGCGCGATGCGGTTCCTGTCGCGGCACGTCATCTGCAAGATAGGCTCAACACCTTGCTCCAGAACAATTTTCGCTACAGCCAGTGAGCTCATACGCATGACGGCAGACTGATTATCTGTGGCGTTGACGGCATGCACGCTGCCGCGGTATATCTCGATTAACCGCTTGATTTCATCCAGGTCGGTCCCCTTGGGCGGGCCGATTTCAGCGGTGACGACAAAGGCTCCGCTCTCAAAGGCCTGCCGCAGCGTCACGGCTTCTTCCCTGGTGCCCGCGTAATCCTGTGGTGCGGTCGGGCGTTTTTTGACCAATCCTTGGGTTTGGGTGTAGCAGCGCCGAACTCGCCAAGTCGGTTTAGCTTCTTCATCCGTTCATAAATCTTAATCCAGATGCAGGCGAGATCGCGATTAATTTCGCACATGCCGTCATCGCATCCTCCGCACGGGCCCACCAGAATGCCCTTCGGGCAGCCGGTAATCGGGCAGATGCCACCCGTCTGGTCGAGGATACATTCGCCGCACATGGAGCAGCGTTCATCGAACATCTGATGGCGCGTCATGTTGCCGAGAAAGAGGCTGTCATTGGCAGAAAGGACCGGCTTATCGTCCTGGAGCTCGACAATTGTCTGGGTTCCGGCGCCGCACGACATGGAGATCATGCAATCCGCATTGCGGATAGCTTCGGCATGCTGCTTCAATTCAATCTTGGTGCCGAGTACCTGACATCCGGTCTTAGCGAGGTGCATACCTGTTACTTCAACACCGCGTTCGACAAGGCGACGCTTCATTCCTGCGAGTTGTTCAAGCCCTCCCGTACCGCAGAGGGCGGCGCATTCGCCGCAGCCGACAAGAAAGACCCGGCGGGAATCTTTGAGGTTGCGCAGGATACTTTCGAAATCCTTTTGTCTCGTAATAATCATTGAAATTCGCTCTTAATCATTTTAAATAAATGAGTTGTGATAGAAACCATAAAGTATTTCTTGCGCTATTGAGCGGCTCATCAGACTTGACCGGCGACGCATTGCAGCTTAGCCGCGCGCATCGTGTTATGCATCAGCATCGCGATGGTAAGCGGACCGACGCCGCCCGGAACAGGAGTGATCATCGAAGCCTGTTCACGCACGGCGAAATCGACGTCTCCGATTAATTTACCCTCCGCCGTGACATTCGTGCCAATATCAATAACGACGGCGCCGGGCTTCACCATATCGGCAGTGACAAGACCGACCCTGCCCGCAGCCACGCAGAGGATATCGGCTGTCCGGCAGACTGCCGCCAAATCCGCTGTTTTGCTATGGCAAATCGTAACGGTCGCATTCCGCTGGAGCAACAAGAGTGCAAGCGGCTTCCCGACGATGATGCTTCTGCCGACCACAACGGCCTGTTTTCCGGCAAGTTCAACACCGCAATGATCAAATATTTTCATTACTCCATGAGGCGTGCAGGGAAGAAATCCCGGCACGTCGAGCATAAGATCGCCGAGCGATGCAGGGCCGAAGCCGTCAACATCTTTTTCGGGGGATATCAGATGCATTATTTCCTTTGCATCGAGCCCGCGCGGCAACGGCAACTGAACAAGGATTCCATGAACGGAACGGTCTGCATTCAACTCTTCTACAAGCTGCCGGAGTTCGGCCTGCGTCGTTCCCGCCGACAGGCGATGCACGATACCGCGCATGCCGAGTTGGGTACAGGTTCTCTCTTTGGCTGCTACATATTTATGCGAAGCCGGGTCGTCACCGACGAGCACAGCAGCAAGACAGGGCTCGATGCCCCGTTGCCTGAGCTCCTGCACTTCGTTTTGAAGCGACTCCCGGATGGTGGCTGCGATCTTCTTTCCATCGATGATTGCGGCAGGCACATTCGTTCCCTTCCACGGATTTATTGAGGTCTGTTATTTAGCAGAGAAAGCATCTCTTCCCGCGTGCTCTGGCGGCTGCGGAATGAGCCGCGCACTGCCGAAGTAACGGTGCGCGAGCCCGGTTTTTTGATGCCCCGCATGCTCATGCAGAGATGCTCAGCATCGATAATGACCATGCATCCCTTCGGCTTCAGGCGTTCCATAATCACATCGGCAAGCTGCGTCGTCAGCCGCTCCTGCACCTGCGGGCGATTGGCAAGGTGCTCAAGCGCTTTGGCGAGTTCGCTCAACCCTGCAATGTTTCCGGACGGAATATAAGCGATATGGGCGCGGCCGATAAATGGCAATAGATGGTGCTCACAGATGGAATAAAACGGAATATCCTTCAGCATGACCATTTCATCGTGTGATTCTCCGGCAATCGGTTTCAGGAGGTCTTCAATCCGCGTATTCAGCCCCGAGAAAATTTCGGCGTACATTGCAGCCACGCGTTTCGGCGTATCTTTCAGTCCCGGCCGTTCTGGGTCTTCGCCGACGCCTTCAAGGATGAGTCGAACACCTGCTTCAATCTTTTTTGTATCCATGGCAATTAATAATCCTCTTGTCGGTTACAAGATACTGTACATTGTGATCGTGCGCCTCCCGTGGGATATGGGCGACGATTTGCTCCTCATAACACAAACCGGCGGAAGGCGCCGCGAACTCTGCCAGAAGACGGTCGTAAAAGCCGCCGCCGAATCCTATGCGCAGGCCGGTCACATCGAACGCAATGCCGGGAACCAGCACAAGATCAATCTCTTCAGGCATCAGCGGTACATTCACCGCAGGAGAAGGTTCGCGTATGCCGAATGAGCCTGGAACCAAGTCTGCAACATCCTGAATTTGATAGACTAGCAGCTTTTTTTGCGCTTTGTCGACGCGCGGCAGGGCAACTCGCTTGCCCATGGCAAAGCTGTCCTGTATCAGTTGCCACGTTTCCGCTTCCGCCCCGAACGATGCATACAAGAGAATCGAGGCTGCTTCCCGATAAGCGGGAAGTAATACCAGGAGGCGAGCAATCGCCGAAGACTTCTCATGCCGCTTCTCCGGAGAGATGGAATCGCGAAGGCCGCGCATGTGAGCGCGTAATTCCGCCTTCTGTTTCAGGATATCAACGGGCGGCACCGGACAAGCGCCGGAAGGTTTTGATGGGCTGATACGAGACTCATTTGCCTAGTATACACAATGCGCTATCAAGATCCATACCATACTTTGCAGCCCCGCGACCTTTATGCTATCATGTCGGATGGAATCGAAAAAGTTTCTCGAAGATGCCGATGACTATATTATGCATACATATAGCCGTTTTCCTATTGTGCTTCGCAAGGGCAGGGGGATGCGGGTCTGGAGCACGGCCGGGAAGGAATATCTCGATTTTATCGGCGGAATCGCCGTCAATGTCCTCGGCCACTGCCATCCTAAGGTCGTTGTTTCCCTGCAGAAACAGGCACAGCGGCTTATTCATGTCTCGAACCTCTATCATATCGAGCCCCAGATAAAGCTGGCGAAGCTGCTCTGTATGAATTCCTTTGCAGACAAGGTCTTTTTCTGCAACTCCGGTGCTGAGGCCAATGAGGCTGCAATCAAGCTGGCTCGCAAGTATGCCGCCGATACCTATGGCCCGGAAAAGAACGAGATCATTTCGGCCCTTAACTCTTTCCACGGTCGGACGCTTGCGGCCCTTACGGCTACAGGCCAGGTGAAGTTCCAGAAGGGGTTTGAGCCGCTTGTCCCAGGGTTTTCCTACGTGCCTTTTGACGATATCGCGGCGCTCTCATCTGCCGTGACGGCGAAGACGTGTGCGATTATTCTCGAGCCCATACAAGGTGAAGGCGGGATTCAAGTCCCCTCTGCCGACTATCTGCGGCAGGTA
>DATHDH010000032.1:0-16213 GCA_035319145.1 Dissulfurispiraceae bacterium
CCATGATTGTCTGATTATTTCAACGCGCAGTTTTGCCGTAATCATGCGAGGTGCATGGGGGCTTGGAGGCGAATGGTAGAAAAAAGAGCAAGCGTAAGGGTTCCGATAAAGCTGGAGGCGAAGCTGACCTGGAGCCATGCGACTTTTGAGACTGTAGTAACAGAGCTCTCCGAGAATGGGCTCTACCTCATTGCACCGCCGGGCGGAAGGCATTTCGCATTGCGTGACAAGGAATCCGTTGAAGTAAGCCTTAGAACGCCTGATGGCGACATCTTGCAGCTGCAATGCAGAGAAATCTGGGCCGATACCACCGCTTCCGAGCATTCGGCCCGCAAGATCGGACTCGAGATCTCTTCGCCGCCGCCTGCCTTCGGCGAACTCTACAGGAACGCCTACTTCAAAGCAAAAAAGGAGACCTCTCACGACGCGATAGCGGTCATCGGCATGGCATGTCACTACCCCGGCGCAGGGGATCTGAAGACCTTCTGGGAAAACATCCTTGCCCGTCGCCGCGAGTTCCGCCGCTTTCCGGATCAAAGACTGCCGCTCGCGGAGTATTATGACCCGGATCCTTACATGCCGGATAAAACATATGCCGATAGAGCGGCATTGATAGACGGATTTCAGTTTGACTGGATAAAGCGCGGCATTCCCAAAGCGGTTGTAGAATCTTCGGATATTGTGCATTGGCTCGCGCTGGATGTCGCTCTGCGTGCGCTTGATGATGCCGGCTACACACGTCAGGAGATCCCGCGTGACCGCACCGGCGTTATTCTCGGCAATACGCTGACCGGCGAACACGCCCGATCTCAATACATGCGCCTGCGTTGGCCTTATGTCAAAAAGGTGCTGAAGACTGCGGCACAGCACAAGAGGCTTCCGTCGGATACCATCGACGATCTCGTCGACACCATGGAGGTCTATTATAAATCCGCATTTGCACCGATTACGGAAGACACGCTTGCCGGAAACCTTTCCAATACCATAGCCGGCCGCATCTGCAATTATCTCGACCTGCACGGGGGCGGCTATACCGTTGACGGAGCCTGTTCTTCATCGCTCATTGCGGTTGCTACCGCAGCCGGAGCCTTGTCGAACGGAACGCTTGATGTAGCCATCGTGGGCGGTGTCGACATCAGCCTCGATACCTTCGAACTGGTCGGGTTTGCGAAGACGAACGCGCTAACGAAGGCAGACATGAAGGTCTACGATCGCAATGCCAGCGGATTTCTTCCGGGCGAAGGCGCCGGCATTGTTGTTCTCAAGCGGCTTCAGACTGCACTTGCCCACAACAATTATATTTATGCGGTTTTGAAAGGCTGGGGTATATCATCAGACGGCAAAGGCGGACTAACTGCTCCGAAGCCGGAAACCCAGGCGCTTGCCATGCGTCGGGCTTATGGAAAGGCCGGATACGGTCTTGACGAGGTCGATTTCATAGAAGGTCACGGGACAGGGACCGTTGCTGGCGACAAAGCCGAACTGGAAGGCATTGCGGACGCGATGAACGGCCATGAAGCCGCCTCTCTTCGCTCCTGCGGCATAACCTCACTCAAATCCCTCATCGGACATACCAAAGCCGCTTCAGGCATCGGCGGGTTCATAAAGGCCGTTATGGCAGTCAACCGGCGGTGCATCCCGCCCACCGCAAGCTGCAAAGAACCGAATCCGGTATTCGAGGAGAAGGCGCAAAATGTATATCCCGTCATTCAGGGTCAACAGTACGAAGATGACGATCTGCTTAAGGCCGGGGTCTCGGGGATGGGATTCGGAGGGATCAACTGCCACGTCACGATAGAATCCGCGGGTGAGCCGGCGAGGGGCCTGCAGCCGGCTATCGGCGAGCGGGAGTTGATGGTTTCAAGTCAGGAGAGTGAGCTCTTCATGCTGACGGCGCAGTCGCAGCAGAAGATGCTTGAAGAACTGGATCGGCTACGCGGCATGGTAGACGGCATCAGTATCGGCGAAATGGTCGACCTTTCCAGCCATCTTGCAGACTCTAACCCGGCAGATGCGACTTTCCGTTTGGCGATGATTGCCGGGAGCCCGGACGGACTGTTTGACTGCATTAATCGGTCAGAGCAGTTGCTGAAAAGCAATGAAATTCCGGTAGGCGGCTACCGATCGGATCCGCAGCGCGATGTCTGGGCTGGCAATGAAGGCTCGGCGCGTCGTATCGGCTTTCTTTTCCCGGGGCAGGGCTCCCAACAACTGAATATGGCAAGGGTGCTTCGCGAGCGGTATCCATGGGTTCGAGAATTCGGGGAGTCGGCAGATTCGTGGCTTCATGAGGGCGGTTTTGATCAGGTGGTGGACTCCATCTATCGCCCGCTTGATCGAGCGCTGAATAAAAAGCAGATCGATGAGTGGATGCAGTCATTATCCCAGGTCGAAGTCGCTCAACCCGCCATTTGCCTGGCGTCGTTGCTCTGGATGAAGCGTCTTGATCGCCTCGGCATACGGCCCGGTATTGTCGGCGGGCACAGCCTTGGCGAACTGACTGCATTCCATGCCGCAGGCGCTTTTAACGAAAAGGGTCTTATGGTGTTCTCCGCGTTTCGAGGCCGGGCAACCTCGGCACGTAATGACAATGTCGGGATCATGGCAAGCTTCGCCTGTTCTCAGGAGCGGACCGTGTCACTCCTCAAGCAGGTTGACGGGTATGCTGTCATTGCAAACATCAACAGTCCGGAGCAGACAATTGTGTCTGGTGACAGGGCCTCGGTCGAGCGTGCCGTTCAGCTGGCTTTATTTTCCGGGATCAAGACAAAATATCTTCCTGTCGCGAACGCCTTTCATTCGCGATTCATGAAGCGGGCGGCAGAAGAGATCGGTCAGCACGCTCCCATCCCCGAGTTCTTCGGCACTATGGTCTGCAGACTCTTCACCTGTATAGACGGCACAGAGATCAAGCCCGGAGCGGATCTCAGGGCTCATTTTGCACGACAGGTCGTCAGCCAGGTCGATTATATCGCGCTGATCCGCGCCATGCAGAAGGAGTGCGACATTCTGGTGGAAGTCGGGCCGGGACGTGTCCTGTCTGACCTTGTTTGGGGCATCCAGGGCGGGGGGGGGCCACTCTGCTTGCCGGTCGAGGCAAGAGCCGGAGATGATCGTTCGCTGAACGTACTGCTCGCTGCATGCTATGTGCACGGGATGAAAATAGAATGGCCGGAATTGTTCGCCAATCGTCTTGTGAGACCGTTTGTTCCTGCCGGCGAGCGCCTTTTTATCGACAATCCATGCGAGCGGCCTTTTAGACCCGATGCAGCCGCATTGCTGCAGTCTGTTTTGCACATCGAAGCCCCCTTTGTTGATGATACCGCAGTTCTCTCGCCGGAAGAATCGAATGGGCTTTTTTCGGGACAGCAAATTGAGTACATGAGGCGCCTCATCAGATCCGAGCTGCAGGGCAAAGGAGGGGATATTGTTGTTCAGCCTGAAGTGCAAAGTTCTTTGCCGACAGCCCCGCCGGTTCCGGAAGTCTCCAATCAGCCGCTAACAGTCACAGTGCGCGGTCCGGAGTTCCTGATCGATCTTGCAGCAGAAACGACCGGCTTTCCGAAGGATGCGATAACGCTGCAACACCGGCTGCTCGACAACCTGAACCTCGATTCCATCAAGGCCGCCGTATTTGTCGGCAAGGCGGTCAAGGCATTCGGTGCATCGGGAAGTCTGGACCCGTCGACCATGGTCAACAGCTCGCTGCAGGAGATATACGACAGCATCGCGCTCTTGATTTCCTCCGGCGATGGCGATCAGCTGCACGAAGGGGGCGGTTCTTACGCATCGGTCGTGCCGCAGGGTGCGAACTGGGTGCGCGATTTCAGAATCACTTATGTGAAGAAACCGTTTCTGCACCGCCGTTCTCTGGATGAACTGACCGCTCTGCTTGAGAATGAGAAAAAACACGTGGCAATTGTCTCCGACGGGGAAGCAGACGCTGCATCTCTCGCAATGAAAGATATCCTGACCGCCAATGGAGTACACGCTCTCGGGACTACGTATAACGGTGCAATAGGCGCTCCTGCTGTTCTCGATCCGTGTGATTATCTGCTGTTCCTTCTGCCGGCCGGAAAACAGGATGAAGCCGGACTCTTATCCGGCAAGCAGCTCTATGAAATGGCGCAGCGACTTCACGCGATCAGCACGATCATTGCATCCAGAAAGACGCATGAGCCAAAGGCGTCGTATGCCGTTCTGCAGTTTGGAAGCGGCATTCTGCATGCATGTGACCCTGCTGCGTCGCTTACCGCCAAGGGCGCGTCGGCGTATCTGTGCAGCGTTTATCTCGAAATCCCCGGGGAACTAATTCGGGTGCTGGAGTTTCCGGCGGCAGGGGATCCCTCCGCTATTCTCGAAGCTGCACTGCAGGAACTCCGCTCTGAAGACGAACTTGTTGTAGCCGGATACGACACGGCATTTGAGCGCCGCGTGCCGGTAATGGAGGCGGTGAATTGGGAGAACGCTCCGAGGAGAACACTTCGCTGGACCGCCAAGGATGTAGTACTCGTGACCGGCGGCGCAAAGGGCATTACAGCTGAATGTGCCCTCGCCTTTGCGCAGAAGACAGGCGTTCAACTTGCCTTGGTCGGCAGCACGGTCGATATCGGCGCGGACGAAGAAATTCAAAATACCTTGCAGCGGTACCGGCAGTCGGGAATTGTCCATGCCTACTACGCATGCGATATTTCCGATAGATGCG
Organism: Dissulfurispiraceae bacterium; assembly: GCA_035319145.1. GTDB lineage: Bacteria > Nitrospirota > Thermodesulfovibrionia > Thermodesulfovibrionales > Dissulfurispiraceae > JAAYUK01. The sequence continues at coordinate 4,706 of DATHDH010000032.1, forward strand.
GTTTCGAGCAAGTATATAAACGTATAAAGAAGGAACTGGGTGCGATAACCGGCGTCATCCACGGGGCCGGTCTGAACCGTCCTCGCAGGGCCGATCAGGTTGTTCTTGAACAGGCTCTGCAGGAAATCGGGCCGAAGCTTCTCGGCGCTTTGAATATTTGCGAAGCGCTCAGAAAAAAGCCGCCGAAGTTATTCGTCGGGCTTGGCTCTGTCATCGGGATAACCGGTATGGCAGGCAACGCATGGTACGGTTTTTCGAACGAGATGCTGAATCTTGTGCTTCAGCGCTTTGCCCGGATAACCAGAAAGACAGAGGTAATTACCTGCGCATTCAGCATTTGGGATGAGGTCGGCATGGGCGTGCGCATGGGGAGCCTCGCGTTCCTGTCGAGACTCGGCATTTTGCCGATTCCAAGGGAACAGGGCGTGGAACATTTCATGCGCCTGGTCGAGTATCGGGCTCCCGATGATCAGATCGTCGTTACGAGCAGAATGGGCACCCTTGGCATTATGCGCCACCCTATGCCTGAGAGGGGACATAGACGTTTTCTCGAAGAGATACTTTTCTTCGAACAGGGCGTGGAAACAGACATCAGGGCGTTGCTGACCCTGGATAAAGACCCTTATCTGAAGGATCATCTCTTCCGCGGCATGTATCTGTTCCCTGCGGTCTTCGGCATCGAGGCGATGGCGCAGGCGGCGACGATGGTTGCCGGGATTTCGGATATGAGCCAATTCACTATCGAAAACATTCAACTAAGCCGTCCCATTGTGGTTGATCGAGGCGGCGCGACAGAAATCCGCATCAGGGCGCTGGTCGAAGAGCCTCGGGGTGCGGAGGAAGAAACGCGCGTTACGGTCGGCATTGGAGTTGATCAAACAAGGTTTTCGTCTAATCATTTTGAGGCAACTTTTATTTTCGGCAAGCAGAGGGAAACGGCTACTTATGATGGAGAACTGCCTCAGACCGCTCTGGAGATTATCCCCGAGGAAGATCTATACGGCGGCATCCTCTTTCAGGGCAAGGTGTTTCAGCGCATACGAGCAATCAGGTCTCTGAACTCAGCCCGCTGTATATTCGAATCGGAACGAAATCCGGGCTATGACCCGTTCAGCGGTTTCTTGGGAGCGACAGGCGCAGGGGATCCATTCTTCCGCGACACCCTTTTGCAGTCGATTCAGATTGTCCTCCCCGACGCGGTTGCATTGCCGGTAGGGATTGCGCGGCTGGATGTCTGGCCTGCATCATCGGAGCAAAGCGTCTGCACGGTCATTACCGAATTAGTCGAAAGAACAGAAACCGATGTTACAGCGAACGTTATGGTTATTGATAAAAACGGAAAGATAATAGAACAATTGCAGAAATACAAGGTGAAGTTTATTGAAATGATCCCGAATGCGTTTCGTGCTGAAGATCTGGTAGATCCGGACGATTGGGATGAAAAACGCATTAGGAATATAATCGAACAAATCTTTGCAAAACTAAAACAGCCTGCGCCTGTTGTTACACTCAAACATAATAATACCATGCATGACATGGTTCGCGACTTGCGGCATGTGGTTCAAAGAGATCTGCTTCAAAGGGCATATCATCGGCTGCGACAAATGGATGCCACCTGGCCGAAAGATATCTCAGTAGAATGGAGCGAAGAAGGGAAGCCCCTTGCAATCGGGGCTGTTGATATCGGTCTGTCGTGCAGCCATGATGCAAGGCTCTGCATGTGCGTGGCGGGGAAGGGCGGGCAGGGATGTGATGTTGAGATCTTAACTGCCCGGAGCGAGGCGGAGTGGTTGTCCCTGCTCGGCGATTCCAGGGTCGGACTTCTTCATGCGGTCAGTGCCAAAGACGTATCAATCGACAGCGCAGGCAGTCGGATATGGTGTGCCCTCGAGGCACTACGAAAAGCGACAAATATGCAAGCAGGGGAGTTGAGCGTTGAGAAGTGGATTGACGATTACTTGGTGCTTCATGGTGGCGGGCTGTTTATTGTGACGTTCTCGATGAAATTGCTTCGTGGTCGAGAGCGCATGATGGCCTTCGCTTTCTCACACATGAATGGCGACGGGCCAGAAAGCGCCGATGTATTGATACACAAGGAAAGCCCCGATGTTGATATGTGGGCTGGTCAACGCGTTGAAGGTGACGGTCCGCAAGGACAGGATGTGTTCTCCTATCGATTCCCGCTTATTTTGCAAGACAGCGCCGGAGTGGGAGGAGGCATTTATTTTGCTAAATATTTTGAATGGCTTGGCAAGGTAAGAGAGATCGGATTGAAACCAATAGGATCCTACATAGCCGAGGAATTTACAAGCGGTCATTTCATGGTAACAAACTATAGCTCAACTGAGATTATTGGTCAGATAGCCAATGATCAGACGGTGGATGCTCGCATGTGGATCCATAATTTATTTGGACAAAATAATTCCGCACTATCACTTTATTTTGAATGGCGAAAGCTTATGAACAGCGGCGTAATTCTGCCCGTAGCCTTCACTCGTCACGAAGTCTCGTGGATTAAGGTCATCGGCCACGGCATTGTTGAGCCGGTTCCCTGCCCTCCATATTTTATGGAATTCCTTCGTGATGGGCGCCTGCCGCAGGGGAAAAGCGAAGGTGCAGGACACTCTTTTTCGGATGGACTGAACAGATCAGGAGTGGACCTCGGCAATGTCATACTCGAAGGAAATATCCTTCGGGAAGACAATATCCTGGCGGAAAGCATGATTGATACGACATTGCAGCATTCGAACCTTGCCCAGAATATCTATTTTTCTAACTATTTCATCTGGCAGGGGCAGGTGCGCGATAGATATCTTTATTCCCTGAGTCCGGAGTTCTATCGGGCTATGGATCTTAACGGACGGCTTGCATGCATCAGGTGTGATGTAAAACATCTGCGTGAGGGCATGCCTTTTGATCGCATCGTTGTAACCATGCGCTTGAAAAGACTGTACGAACGAGGGCTTGAACTGCACTTTGAGTATTTTAAACAAGGGAACGGCGATGAAAAGATAAAGCTTGCGTATGGCACTCATGCCATGGCCTGGGTGAGCGTGGATGCCCTCGGCATGTACCAATCACATGAACTGCCAGCTCCCTATAGGGATAAACTCCTGGGCCGCTCTCGCTGACGCCTCAGTGAACGGTCTGTTTTATGCTGCGGCTCTCCCTTGCTGCAGACCAAAACAGACCGTTTTTTCGGTCCTTCACCGGGCCAAACGTTTCTCGCCGATTACGACATCTCCCGGTCTAAATCCGATATGTTACATAGCGCTAACATGTAGCCGCCGCACGGCGGGCCCGACATGTTTTCTTTGAAATCGCAACCATCTATGCGGAAATCGCACCTGGAGCATATGAGGGATGCAAGGGCAGGGTTTTGCAGATGGCTGAACGTTCGGGCAGAAGGCGAAGGAGGACGTGGATACGCCGTCATCCCCCTGATTTCTGAAATGGTAAAATTCTGAACCAAAAAAAGGTATCCTCCGCAGCGCATGGTCTTTTTTCTGCCTGGTTTGTAAAAAGCGCACGATTCCCTGCAGATGAGCATTGTTGCTACTGAGGGCGTCATTGTGTGGTCTCGTCAAGCCACGCCAGGTATTCTCGGGACCCCGCCACTATCGGCAGGGCGATGACTTCGGGGACCGAATAGCTGTGCAAGGTCTTGACACGAGCCTCCAGCGCTTCAAAAAGGGTGCGCCGTGTTTTGCAAATCATGAGCACCTCGCTTTCGTCTTCGATAGCCCCCTGCCATCGATATATCGACCGCAATGACCGCACAATGTTCACACATCCGGCAAGTCTTTCTTCAATAAGTATTTTAGCGATTTTTGCCGCCTCATCTTCATTCGGCGCTGTCACATACACAACAAGGTAGTCCATCGGATGCCCCTCGCTTGATATAGCATTACATGAACAGCATCAAGACTTAATGCCGAACAACCCGAGCCAGAAGACCAGGCCTCCAAGAATTGTTGCGATGACCGCCCGCACCGCGCGCGCTGTTTCAAAGGCGTGGAGCGTTTTCCCCTCGACCTCGACGATCTGCTTTCTTGCAATGGTAACCGCCTTTGCGGTGGATTGAATTGTCAGGGTCTCGGGGTCGGCCGCCGTGACTACGCCGTTAATTCGCGCCCCGTCGGGGGCATATGCCCCGACCGACAGGTCGAGATAGTTGTGCGCCGATTCTGGGGTAAAAAGCTGGTTGTAGCCCCAAACCATCGCGATAACGCCCACAACAATCAGGATGTCTTTCTTCAGCCGGCGGGGCATGTGTATCATGGGTAAGCCTCGCAGAAAAGGCCGTTCTTCATCAGCAACGATTTAGCTCCGGACTGGCTGATGAGAGTGACTGTCGGCCTGAAAAAAACAAAATCCTGATGATACGGGGCCTTCACCGTGCCGCCGAACGAACTGTTGTCGCCGAGGGCAATGTGAATTGTCCCAAGAATTTTTTCTGACTCCAGGATGTTGTCCGGTCTGACGGCACGCTCGTTGGTTCCAATGCCGAGTTCGGCAATATTGCGGTTTTCCGGCCGCTCGTCAAGTTTGGCCCTGAGAATATCGGCGTAAGGATCGGTTCCCGATATCTCCACCACTCTTCCATCTTTCACGGTTAGTGTTACAGGGGTCGAGAATTCTCGGGTCGGACCCCAAAAAAGCACGAGCGTTCCCTTCGCAGTCCCCTCCACCGGGGCAAAAAAGACCTCGCCTGCAGGCAGATTGCTGAAACTGTCCGGCCTTGTCAGAATGCCAGTATCCGGAAGGGCCTTTCTCCCGGCTTTGGAGAAAGATATGCGTGTGCCGAAGGGGGTAGTCACCTCGACCGACTCGGCCTCATTTACAGTCTTTGCAATAGCGCGCGTTCTGCGCGCAAGATTTTTCCAGTTCACCTGTAGGGCGCCTTCGAGCATAGATGCGTCGAAGAGGGGCATGCTGGCATATCGTGCTCCACAGCATCGGGTGAGGAATTCTCGAAAACGAGTATGGCTTGTCGAATAGTTCGCCAGGGCAATTACGATATTTACCGCAGAAGAGGCATGTTTTCTAATAATAGAAGCTGCTTCGAGCAACAATTCAGAAGGAGCGGTTTTGTTCAGTACCGGCTGAAGGAGCCCTGATTTGGCAAGGGCAGCGACAGCCTTTGGGCCGAAGGCGGCATGCCAAAGCTCAAGAGGGGGTTCTACGCCGTGGCTGCCGGTTGCTGCATATTCCAAATAGCAGACCTTGCGGCTGAAAGACCGTCCGACTTCGGCGGTCAGCATCGCAATGTCACGCAACCGGAGGCGGCGGCAGCGCTCGGAATCAGTCAGAATTTCGTCAGGGGGGGTAAGATCGGTAAAAACAAGGATTGCTTCATTCGGCTTGACGCCGAAATTAGTGGTATATATTGAACGAATGACTGTTGAATACATGCGAGCGGCCTCCTGATTTCATCGGCGTGGCATAGTGCCTTCCGTTCCCGCTGCATCTGGTGTCAACTCCTAAAACACTAATTCCATCTGTTCTTTCTCTTCGCCCGGGAAATGGATGGGGTATTGGTTATCAAAACAGGCGAAGCAGTAATCCTGCGGATTCGGCAGCAGCGCCTTGATCGACGGGATCGGAAGATAGGCAAGGCTGTCCGCGGTAATGTATTTCCTGATTTCTTCGACCATATGTGATGAGGCGATGAGTTCATGGCGTGTCGGCGTATCGATACCGTAAAAACAGGGCGAAACGGTAGGCGGCGAGCTGATGCGCATGTGAACCTCTTTGGCCTCGCCTACCTCTCGTATCATCTTCACAATCTTTTTCGATGTCGTTCCGCGAACAATCGAGTCATCAACAACGACGACGCGCTTGTTCCGCAGGATATGGCGAACCGGATTGAGCTTGATCTTGACGCCGAAATGGCGGATGCTCTGCTTGGGCTCAATAAAAGTACGTCCGACATAATGATTCCGGATAAGGCCGAAATCGAACGGAAGCTGGCTCTCTTCCGCGAATCCTATAGCTGCCGGCACACCGGAGTCCGGCACCGGGATGACAATATCCGCATCGACAGGACTGACTTTTGCGAGTTCATGGCCGAATGCCTTGCGGAGCTTGTTGACGTTGAGCCGGTTGAAAATGTAGCTGTCGGGCCGGGAAAAGTAAATGAATTCAAAGACGCAGAACGCGCGCCGTTCCGCAGAGAGTATCTTCCGCGATGTAATACCGTTCTCGTTGATAATCAGCATTTCGCCCGGCTCTATGTCGCGGATGTATTCCGCGCTGACGATGTCGAATGCGCACGTTTCGGAAGCGACTATATAAGCACCATCGACCTTTCCGAGCGCGAGCGGCCGAACTCCGTAAGGGTCGCGGACGGCGATAAGTTCTTTTTCGGTTGCGAACAGCAGGCTGAATGCCCCTGCAACCTTGCGGAGCGACTCTGCGATACGCTCATAAATATCGCACTCTTTGGACCGCGCGATGTAGTGAAGAATCACCTCGCTGTCGGAAGAGGACTGGAATATGGCGCCCTTTTGCTCCAGACGCTGGCGGAGCAGTTCTGCATCTACGAGATTGCCATTGTGGGCTACAGCGATTGAACCGAGGGCGTAGTTAGCGAGGAGGGGTTGGACATTCTTCAGACCGCCGCCGCCGGCGGTGGAGTAACGGTTATGGCCGACTGCAATATGTCCGGGCAGCCGTTTCAGGCGTTTTTCCGAGAAGATGTCGGCGACAAGGCCTATCGACTTTTCGAGATGGAGCGTTTTGCCGTCCGATGAGCAGATTCCGGCGCCTTCCTGTCCGCGGTGCTGCAATGCATAAAGACCCAAATACGTAAGGTTTGCGGCTTCAGGATGGCCGAACACTCCGCAAACTCCGCACTCTTCATGAATGTCGAAGATTGGAAGGCGACGCCGCGTGCATTGGGGCATCATCCGCGGAAGCGGTTTACGATGTGAGGGGTTCATCTCTATGTTTCTTAAGACAAATCAAACTTTTTCTGCGATTGCGTCCGTGTTCAACCTGACTCCATTTATTGTAGCATAAACAGATGAGGCCATTTGCACTTCGTTCAGATTTCAAACCGAGCGGCGATCAGCCGAAGGCTATTGCCGACCTCACTGAAGGTATCAGGCTGGACCGAGGCCATCAGGTTCTGCTTGGGGTGACCGGGTCCGGCAAGACGTTCACCGTCGCCAACGTCATTCAGCACGTACAAAAACCGACGCTTGTCATTGCTCACAATAAGGCTCTGGCCGCGCAGCTCTACGGCGAGTTCAAAGAACTTTTCCCCGACAATGCCGTTGAGTTTTTCGTCAGTTACTACGATTATTACCAGCCTGAAGCATATCTCCCGACGACCGACACCTATATCGAAAAAGATGCCATGGTTAACGACGATATAGACCGGTTGCGCCACTCCGCGACTATGTCAATCCTTGAACGGACCGACGTCATTGTCGTTGCTTCCGTTTCGTGCATTTACGGCATAGGCGCGCCGGAGGACTATCTCGGCATGCACCTTTTTCTGGAGGAAGGAGCGCGCATCAAACGCGACGCAATCATCCGTTCGCTCGTCGACATGCTCTATATCCGCTCCGACGCCGACTTCAAGCGCGGCGCATTCCGCGTGCGCGGCGATGTCATCGAGGTTTACCCGGCGTTTGCGCAGGATAAGGCCGTCCGGATCGAACTCTTCGGCGACGATGTGGACAGCATCAGCGAGTTTGATCCCCTGACCGGGTCGAAGAAGGGCCGAATGCCGCGCCTTGTGCTTTATCCCAACAGCCACTGGATTACCCCGAAGTCGAAGATCGAGCGGGCATTTGCGACGATCAGGGCTGAGCTGGAAGATCGCTGCCGATATTTCCGCAATCGCGGAGAGATTGTTTTCGCGCAACGACTTGAACAACGTACCCGGTTCGACCTGGAAATGCTCCGCGAGTTCGGATACTGCCACGGCATCGAGAACTATTCGCGCCACCTCAGCGGACGCAATAAGGGAGATCCGCCCTATACGCTCATCGATTATCTTATCAGCGGACCGTCAAACGGAGATTTTCTGATGGTGATTGATGAATCGCATGCCACGGTGCCCCAAATCGGCGGCATGTACGAAGGCGATCGCTCGCGGAAGCAGACGCTGATAGACTTCGGGTTCCGGCTTCCTTCGGCACTTGACAACCGGCCGCTTCGCTTCGCCGAGTTCGAGGAGCGTGCGCGGCAGGTCATCTATGTTTCGGCGACCCCTGCAGAGTATGAGCGGAACCGGTCGCAAGGCAGCATCGTTGAACAGGTCATCCGGCCGACCGGACTGATGGACCCGAAGATCAGCATTCGTCCTGTGCGAGGCCAGGTCGAAGACCTCCTTGCCGAAATCCGTCTCCGTGCCGCGCGCGGCGAGCGCGTGCTTATCACAACCCTTACCAAGAAAATGGCGGAAGACGTGACTGATTTTTACAAGGAACTCAGCATTCGGGCACGCTATCTTCATTCCGACATCGATACGCTTGAGAGGGTCGAGATCCTGCGCGACCTCCGACTCGGCGCGTTTGATGTCCTCATCGGGGTGAATCTATTGCGCGAAGGGCTCGACCTGCCGGAGGTGTCGCTTGTTGCCATATTCGATGCTGACAAGGAAGGGTTTCTCCGATCGGAGCGCTCGCTTATCCAGACCTCGGGTCGCGCTGCGCGCAACGTCAACGGCGAGGTCATCTTTTATGCCGACACCGTGACGGGCTCAATGCAGCGCGCGATTGACGAGACCGAACGACGCCGTGCCATTCAGGCGGCGTATAACAAAGAGATGAATATCCGGCCCGAAACCGTAAAGAGCCAGATTAAGGATATCCTCGGCTCCATTTACGAAGCGGACTATTACACAGTCCCAATGGCCGCTGAAGAGACCGCCGGCTATGACATCAGCGAAGATGCCATCAAGGCTCTGGAGGCGGAAATGAAGGAGTACGCCAAGAAGCTGGAGTTCGAAAAGGCGGCTGAAGTGCGCGACAAAATCAAGGCGGTACGTGAGCAGATGCTGAAAGTCGGGGTGAAGCTCTGACAGTCGTCCCGCGGAATGTTGAGCATAAGCTGGTTAACCAACACTATTTATGGTCGGATCCTGCACCAGCGTTTCCCCTGACTATATGAATGAAGCCGGTATAACTTGTTTGCAAAGCTTCATGTCGTAATCGGAATCGATATGGTGAAGGTGGTGCCCTCTCCGATTGTGCTGTCGACCTTTATTTCGCCGCGATGCTTCTTGATGATGTCGTAGGCGATGCTCAGCCCGAGGCCGGTTCCCTTGCCGACCTCCTTGGTCGTGAAGAAGGGCTCGAAGATGCGGCCGATTTTAGCCGGAGGAATGCCCGAGCCGGTATCGGAGATCGCTATGATGATTTTTTCGTTTTCTTTCCAGGTTCTTATAGTGATAATGCCGTGCTGCTCTATAGCATGTGCTGCGTTCATGAGGATATTCAGAAAGACCTGGTTAAGCTGGCCGAGATTGCAAACAACATGAGGAAGATCTCCATATTCCTTGTGCAAGGTCGCCTTATATTTCAGTTCGTTCCAGATGATATTGATGGTAGTATCCAGTCCGTTGTTGATATCCGCCGGCTTGAATTCGGTCTCATCGACATGCGAAAAAGACTTCAGGTCCTGAACAATCTTCTTTACCCGATCAGCGCCTGAAAGAGACTCCGTGATGATGTTGTTGAGGTCGCCGAGAATGAAGTCAATCTTGAGCGTCTGTCGCTGTGATCGAACCGTTTCAATCGTTGCCTGCAGGGAGTCGCCCTCCCCAACAGCATTTTTTTTGAACGATGAAGACTGAAACTCGACGAAATGAGAAATCTTGTCGATATATTTCTTGAGCGAGTTGAGGTTGCTTATGATGAATCCGATGGGGTTGTTTATTTCATGGGCCACGCCGGCTGCCAGCTGGCCGATGGAGGCCATTTTTTCCTGCTGGAGGATTCGTGATTGCGCTTCGCGCACCTCAAGATAGGCACTTTCGAGTTGTTGCATGACCGCTTTCAGGTCGGTATTTGCCTTTTCGAGCTCGCTCGTGCGGTCTTTCACGCGCTGCTCAAGTTCTTCATTCAGTTTACATATGTTAGCCTCCGACTCTTTACGTTCGGTTATATCTTGAATCATTGATTCGACGGTGACTATCATGCCTTCATTTTTTACCGGATGAGTGCTGATGAGAGCCCAATGGATGCTGCCGTCTTTGTGGTACCCCTGTATCTCGAAATTCTTTACATCCCCCTTCCGCTGCATCAATTCGTAGAGTTCTCTGCGACGCTCCGAAGAGACATATAGATGCTCTACCGATTCAACGCTTCTGATAAACTCTTTCGGGGAGTCATATCCGAACATTACGGCAGCGGCAGGATTGCAGCTGAGAATTCTTCCGTCGCCGGCAGTCTGGAGGATGCCTTCGAGGGCATTTTCGAAAATGCCGCGGTATTTCTCCTCCGCCAGCCGCTCCTGCTCCAGGGCCTCCTCCATATTCGCATACATGGTCTGTGCTTCGATTGCCGATGAGAGCAGGCCTGCGAGATTGCCGGTGCTCAGCAGTTCGCTTTGGTTGCTCGCGATCCTTCGGTGGAATGCTGCATTTTCCATGGAATTCCCTATCGCCATGAGCGCGAGGGGCTGTTCGTGCGGACCGAGCGGGTAGAGCAGATATTCATCCATTAGGAGTCGGCAGCGAAAAATTTCATGCAATGCATCCTGCGAGGCGATCAGGCAGATAAGCGGTTCGGCGCTCTGCGATAAACGGCGGATCATCTCGGCGTCTTTCTTCACGACCAGCTGATCGATGCGGGAAGCGGCATCGCCATCATAATAGCCGTCGAACGCGCAGACGGAATAGTCGCCGGTCCCTGCATCCAAGCCGAAAATGACGACCCGTTCATATTCAAGATTGTGGATGACGTATCTGACCGCTTCTTCACAGACCTTCTCGATCGAAAAAAGGGTGCCGATTCTGCGGCTCAAGTCATAGAGGTCTTTGTATTCCTTCAGCTGGGCGTCGAGCTGTTCCTGATAGCGATAAATTTTTCCTTCCGCTTTGATGAGCTGGCTGACCTGATGGGATAGCAGCGCCTTTTCGCGTTTCAGGTTTTCGATAAGCTCGGCGTCGTTCAATGATTCTCCCGTGCGCATTGTTTTCGATAAATGCCGCTCAGTATATGGCTGCGACAACGGATGTAAAGTTATGGAAGCAGGAATGTTCCCGGATCGGCGCAATTTCACCGTAGGTGTAAAAGCCGAGCCATGGGACGCCTTCCCCAACCCCCTTCTGCAGGGTCGTGATCAATTCGATTTTCTCATGTTCGCGGAAGACCACCTTGCCCCTTCCGACGCATTCGAAATGAAGGACGAATTTCGGCTTTTCTGTTCCGCCTTGCTCGCGCATCTGCCGGAAGATCGTCTGAAGCCCTTCCCTGATGAGATCCTTGTCTCGACGCACGAGCCAGAGATCGGTTCCGTCCGTCACATCTGATTGGATCGTCACCGAGC
>DATHDH010000033.1:0-15674 GCA_035319145.1 Dissulfurispiraceae bacterium
AGACCCATGTGAAATTCGGCGCGCTCAACCCGACCTCCGCCGCCTTATTCCTTCATAATATGGGTATCCCGGTGTCCCTGGATACTCCGTTCAACACCGCACGCGAGATCTTCGACCTGCTGCTCGAAACGCATGAAAAACCTAAGCCGCTCTTCAGGCGGATTTGCGGGGTCGCCGCCCGGTATGTTTCTGCCCTCGGCAGCGGGATTCCGACCACGGCGCATCTTATCGGATACAACGGCGAATTGCTCAGCTCGGCGTCTGCGCCGCGAAATAAAAATTCCTAATCACGCTATTTAATCATTTAAGTACACAATTTAACGTAATACCTATAAAATAGCAACGATATAAAGTAGCAATGAATTACCGCAGGCAACATCTATACCGTTCTGCTTTCTATGGAGGAATACATGGGCCTCAAAGCAACAATTGCCGCTCTGGCTGAACGAGTCCGCTCGTTTATCGTAGCAAACCCGAAGCTTACCATCCTCGTTCTGTTGGCCGGCATAGGGATAGTGGTCATCGTCAGCGTCCAGGCGCTCCACATGACGAGTTCCCCCGCATTCTGCAGATACTGCCATCCGAAGGAGTCCGGCATAGGCGGTGAAGTCGCTTCGTGGGAGAAGTCCAAACATGCGCAGGCAAAGGTTTCCTGCCTTGATTGCCATGCTAAGCCCGGATTGCTGAATTACTTCGTTACAAAGGTAGCCTCGCTCCGCGATGTATACGGCGAATTCATGAAGGACGAGAAGCACAAAATGCATGTCCTGACACAGGCGGGCGATTCGGTTTATGCCGCCGATCTCGTCAGGAACGAGACCTGTCTATTCTGTCATACCGATGCGGCAAACCAGAAGACACGATCCGAGCGCATCATGACGCTTCTCGGACACGAGTTCCGCAAACTGGACGGCGTAAAGAACCCGGACTTCCGCAAATCCGTCGGCCTGCCGGATATCCTGACCGAAGGCGTTCGGTCGACGACAGACGTTGACCCGAAACATGGCAAGCATTTCGACATGGGCCTCAACTGTGTCGACTGCCATCTGAAGATAGCGCATAGCGGCATCGTCGGGTACAAGAGCAACATGGAGACCTGCTTCACGTGCCACGACAAGATGCGCGAAAAACAGAAGAATCCGCCGAAGAACGAAAACTGCATCGCGTGCCACCGGAAGGCTGACCGCGTTACTCCTGAAAAGCCGATCACCTTCGGCAAGGGCGCGAATGCCGTGAACTTCTCGCACAAGACGCATACTGCTGTTGCGCAATGCGGCATTTGCCATAATGGGTTATTCCAGATGAAGGCCGGATCGACGAAGATCGGCTTTGCGGACCATGGAACCGACAAGGCCTGCTTCCCATGCCATAACGGCAAAAAGGCGACAGACTGGTCCAACTGCAAGCATTGCCATACCGGCATGACCGGACCGAAACCCGTTACCTTCGGCAAGGGCGATACAGCCGTCCGCTTCAAGCATGAGACACATACTGCCAAGGCCAAATGCGGCGATTGCCACACAAAGGTATTCCCCATGAAATCGGGTGCGACAAGGGTTGCCTTTGCAGATCATGGCAAGGACAAGGCGTGCTTCATCTGCCATAACGGCAAGAAGGCGTCGGACTGGTCCAACTGTACGAAATGTCATGCAAAGGTCCCGATGCCGAAGGACATCACCTACAAGCCAAGCGACGCCGCGCCGGTCAAGTTCAGCCACGACTTCCACGGCAGTGCGTTTGAATGCAAGGAATGCCATACGAAGATCTGGCCGATGAAGCGCGGCGGCCCGATGAAGATGGATCCGATGTACGAAGGCAAGCTCTGCGGCGTCTGCCACAGCGAAAAGGGCGGCGCCTTCGCGGCCACGGACTGCGACAAGTGCCACGTAGAAGCTAAGAAGTAGCAGCAGCACAACAGCAGTAATTTAAAGAATATCTTAAGGGGCTTGCATTGCTGATGCGAGCCCCTTTTCTTCATGAAATTAAATGGGACAACCCTATATAAATGAAATCCAGTATCTTTGCGTTTATATGAAACAGCTTCGTCATAAACTCGAAGAGCTCGGGCAATATCAGCAACGGATATGGACAAAAAAACGAAAGCTCTACAGGAGAAGAAGAAAATAATGAAGCAATTGCCGACTTTCAAGTCACAGAAAGAAGAGATACTTTTTTAGGAAAACCATTCGGTATCGGAGTGCTGGGAAGAACTCCCTGAAAGTAGCTATACGTTTAAACGGCCGAAACTGCCCCCCGTTACATTGAAATTCGACCCGCTTGTTCTGAATAAACTGAAGATGCTGGCAAACAAGAGAGGGATATCATATAACGCTTATACGCCTCTTGCTTGCCAAGAGCGTAGAAAAAGAAATAGTTCAGAAATGATGAATTTCACTTGCACAGTCCGATTTGCACTACTACTACTCTTATGCGAATGATGCTAATGGGCTCGCCCGTATTGGGGCATTCGCCTGCGGGAAAAATTAATTAGAAACGTCGCTTTTTCTCCGGGATATCCAGATGGCCTCCGAATGAATTCGATCTACCAAAACGCCTCGGTAAACAATCACGGTTGATATCTCAATTGTTAATAGTTGATATTATTATCACTAATAATGTGCTATCATTGAGGCAACTGCAATATCACAAGGAGGTGCACATGAAATTCATCTTTTATCATGCGGGATTGGTGCTCTTCGTATTTATGATATTCACAATTATTGTCTGCCCCCCATATGCTTTTGCTGACAGTGAACTTGAAATGATGGCACTAAAGGGAGGGTGCTTTGAAATGGGGGATTTGGCGGGGGATGGCGATCCTAATGAGAGACCTGTACACGAAGTCTGCTTAAGTGCCTTCATGATGGGCAAATATGAAGTCACGAACGAACAATTCCGCCAATTTAGACCTACTCATTATAGTGGAAAATATGAAGGGAAAGATCTCAATGAGCCGAGGCAGCCTGTGGTCAATGTCTCGTGGGAAGATGCAAATGCGTATGCGAAGTGGTTATCTCAGAAGACCGGAGAAAAATATCGGCTTCCTACAGAGGCAGAATGGGAATACGCTGCTCGCGCTGGAACTAAAACAATCAGGTTTTGGGGCAATTCATCTGACGATGCCTGTCAATATGCGAATGTAGCAGACTTGACCGCCAAGAAGTTCTGGCCAAAATGGACGACCTTTTTCTGCGACGATAAATTTGTGGTAGCCGCCCCTGTCGGAAGCTTCAAACCTAATGCCTTCGGGCTCTATGATATGCTCGGAAACGTCTGGGAATGGACACAAGATGTATACAATAGCACAGCATATCAGAGTCTTCCGAGGAACAATCCTATATATGAAGGAAGTGGCGAATACAGAGTGATGAGAGGAGGCGGTTGGAGTAACGGCCCCATGGGTATTCGTTGTTCGCATCGCGTCGGTCTCACGCCGACGTTTGGCCATCATGCATTAGGATTTCGTCTTGTAAAGGTGCAGTAATTTTTTCTGAACTTTTGTATATTGCGTACGACGATAGCCAGTCGGAGGATCTTTATGACAAAGAAGAACCTAATATTGTTGCTTTTACTCTTCATCATTGCTGCGGTAGGCATTGCCTTTTCAGCAAGCGAAGCACCTGATGATCCAACAAAAAAAGGATATATCGGAGCTGAGACATGCAAAGGATGCCATGAGACACAATTTGAAACTTATAGTAAATCCATTCATTCTAAGAAGGCAGTAAAAGGGCCTGAATATAAGGAAGCTTGCGAAACATGCCATGGCGCAGGTGCCAAGCATGTTGAAAAGGGTGGTGGTCGAGGTGTAGATATTTTCGATTTCGGCAAGAAAGTTGATCCGAAATCACGGGCAGCCAAATGTTTGTCGTGCCATGATGAAACGCCTCATCTTGCAAACTGGAACCTTAGCCGTCACAGCGCCGCTGACGTCGTGTGCAATGATTGTCATTCAGTCCATTCACAAGGCATAAAAAATCTTAAAATGAAGGAACCTGAGCTCTGCTACACCTGCCATTTAAGTATACGCTCCCAAGCTAATAGACAATCGCATCATCCAATTAAAGAAGGCAAAATTACATGTAGTGCTTGTCACGATCCACACGGTGAGTTCGGCTCAAAAATGATTAAGGCTGATTCGATTAATGAGCTATGTTATAAATGTCATGCCGAGAAACGCGGGCCCTATATGTGGGAGCATCCCCCTGTTGAGGAGAATTGTCTCAATTGCCATGTCCCCCATGGAAGCAACCACAATAAGCTTTTGGTGAGAAAGCCACCACAGCTTTGTCAAAGCTGCCATGCATTAAGCGGGCATCCTGCCACTCCTTACACGTCATTTGAAACAATACAGGGCGCTGCAACCGCAAGCAAGAATCGTATGATGATAAGAGGCTGCGTCAATTGCCACTCCAATGTGCACGGAAGCAATAGTATTCAGGGCACGCGCGGTCAGAGAGATATTCGGTAGGAGGAAGCGATGATCAACAGAGTGTCAATATTGACCTTTAGTTTAATCCTTCTGTCTTCTGTCTCCGCTTACTGTGCTGAAAGCAGTTTCGAAGGAGACCTCGGCCTGACTGGCGTCGTTGCCGACATTAATGGCAACCGGGCGAAATTCAACGAATATGGAGATTTGAAGACTGGTGTTTATGGTAATGTGCGGCTTCGCTATGATTCCGATCTATGGTTTCTCAGGTTTAAGGCGTCCGACCTTGGCTATGATACGCAGAATTATCGACTTGAAGGGGGAGCCTACGGGTACTTCAAAGCCTATTTTTCATATGATGAACTGCCACATAATTTTACAGATAGTGCGAAAAGCTTCTATCGGGGAGTCGGGACCAATAATTTGACCTATTCAGGAAGCCCTACTGGTCCAATAACCATCCCAGTAAACCCCAATACATGGCCTTCGACATTTGATTACGAGATAAAAAGGAAAACCTTCGAGACCGGTTTGAAAGTTGACGCCCTGAAGCCTTTCTATCTGACGACGTCTTTTTCACAAGAAAAGCGTGACGGGATAAAGCCCAACTGGGCGGGTGTATCACCGGGCTCAGCCTTTATTGAAATACCTGAACCTGTTGATTATACTACAAACATATTCAACATTGAGGCTGGATATGCGCAGCGACCTCTTTTTGCAGCCGTCTATTTCATCTATAGTACTTTTGAAAATGCCAATGACATGCTTTTTTTTAGGAATCCACTTGGCACGCCTGCAGGAGTAACCGACATCTATTCACTTCCTCCAGATAACACATATTACAAGGTTGGTTTCAAAGGCAGTGTTCAGTTACCGTTAAATTCCAAATTGTCGGCGAATCTGTCAGAATCGCGAGCCAAGTCAGACACAAATCTGCTTGATACCAAGCTTGCAACAGCCACTGTTTTTAATCTTTCAGATTCCATATTCAACGGGCGAGTCGATACAACGAATTTGAACATTGCATTAACATCAAATCCGCTGCAGTTTGTAACTGGCAAGATATTTTATAAATATTATAATAGGCACAACAAATCTGATGAGATTTCATACCAAAACACGTCTGGCGGTGCGATTGTCTCAAACGATCTGTTTAGTTATCACAAGAACACGTATGGCGCAGATTTCTTGTTTAAGCTGCCTGCTAACTTGACTCTTGGTGCTGCGTATACCCGTATTGACACATCGCGGGATCGTGCCGACATCCCGGAAACACGAGACAATATCACGAGGCTTACGCTGAAGTGGAACGGTGTGGACTTTATAGTCCCAAAGATAACCTATGAATATCTGCGTCGAAATTCTGATCAAGCCCCTGGCAGTGGTTTAGAGGTTGTGAATTATACATTTGATGTTGCGGCGAAGCATCAGAATATGTTTAAAGCCGGGGTTGAGATTTATCCGCTCGCTAATCTTAACTTTGACATCGAATATAAGTACAAAAAAGACAAGTATACAAATTCGCCGGAAGGACTGCAATCTACCCAATCTGACGGCATAGATTTCAGTGCCGGTTATACGGTTGGCACTTTCGCTCAATTGAGTGCCTATATGGACTATGAACGTATCAAGTCATATCAATTTCAGCTTCCTACAGCAGCAAATAACTGGGGCCTGCGGCTGAAAGATACCAGTATTGGTTATGGAATTGGCGCGGAAGTCTATCTTGTGCCGAAGAAACTGACCCTCATTCTTCAGCATGATTACATCAAATCAAACGGGCTGGCCGATTTCAGCTATTTTAATGCAAGCGCACTCACGGGGGGAAGAACAAATGACAACATCGACATTAACAATTGGGATGACTATAGCAAGATGTCATATACGGCGAAGCTACGGTATTGGCCGATAAAGGCTTTAACGCTCACAGCAGGTTATGCCTATGAGCGCTATCGTTATAATGATGCTCAATATGATGGCTATGATATTGCCGCCATTGCAAATGCCCCGGCTGCTTCAAATCGAGCATACCTGACAGGCGCATATGCCAATCCTAATTACCAAGCTCATGTCGGTTTTATCGGAGTGAGCTATCACTATTAATTTCGAGAATGCTCTTGTCACCGATCCTAGCGACAATGCCTTTGGGATCGGTGACAGCCCTCTTTGAGGTAGTGTCAACAATTTTTCGCAATTGATCTGGGGGTCTCAAATGGCACATCTCATCACGCTGCCGTTTGTTCTCTGAACTGCACCTCGATTCGGTCAATCTTCAGAGACTGCTTCGTTCCCCATTTGGTTGATGCAATGTGTCTCAGTCGTGCTGCAGCAAGCATCAGTGCCGAATTGCCGTCAGGAAAGCAGCCGACTACTCGATTTCTCCTTCGGATCTCCCGCATGATGCGCTCCAATGGGTTATTCGTCCGCATCCTAAGGTTGCCTGAGTCGAGTCGATGAGGCTCGTCACGTTGCCCTTGCCGTCATAGAGGTAAAAAAAATCACTGCTGTTCTGACGAAGACCGAGCAATCCTCCGATCCCTCCGCCCATATTCAATCCCCAGGTGTATTCTCTGATGACGGCATTGCTGCCGTCTCTTTCCTGTATCGGCAAAAACCCCGCTCTTATGAATCTCGCCTCGGTCATACTGCTTCCGACCGTCTTTCTCATGATAGCGAAAAGGTTATCACCAGTATGGACATAATCTGTCCAATGGGCAATGTTGCTGCTGTCGGTATACTGTGCTGAAGTGACGGGAAGAACATATTGAGATGCGCGCGTCCCTTTTTCTTTGCCCGCGTGATTCAAGCCGTAATCGCCGTTGACAATAAAGCTAAAGCATGCTCGGCAAGGCGGAAGAGCGGCTTGTGCTATAATGGCAGAACCACTG
This sequence comes from Dissulfurispiraceae bacterium, assembly GCA_035319145.1. Lineage (GTDB taxonomy): Bacteria > Nitrospirota > Thermodesulfovibrionia > Thermodesulfovibrionales > Dissulfurispiraceae > JAAYUK01. Next base: position 7,318 of record DATHDH010000033.1, read on the forward strand.
CAGATCGGTGAGGTTCAACCTTCTCATGCCAACAATTTATGTCATAGGTATCGGTTACCGTCCGCTCGATCAGAAGGCCAGGACTGCCCTGCTGAAGTCGCATGTCGTGCTCGCCTCCGGCCGACTTATGGAGGTTTTTCCTTCCTATCCCGAACACGACTTGGTGAAAGACCGCATCAGGATCATCAACAATGTCGATGAGGTAATGGATTTCATGGCTGCATCTCTCGCGGCTGATCCGAATGTCGTCATCGGACTTATTGCCTCGGGTGATCCGATGTTTCACGGCATCGGCAAAAGAACGCTCGACCGGTTCGGGTCCGAGGTCGTCGAAATCCTGCCGGACCTTTCCTGCGTGCAGCTGGCAAGCGCTGCAATAAAAGAGTCGTGGGACGATGCGCTGCTCGTCAGCCTCCACGGCGGACCGAATCCCGCAAAACGAAGAAAGCTCCCGTATCTGCCCGGAGATCTGCCGCATCTGCTCATGCGTCACCGCAAACTCTTTATTCTGACGGACCGCGAGAACACGCCTTCGCGCATTGCGGATATATTGGCGGCCTGTAAAGGCATGACCATCGCCATGCATGTTTGCGAGCAGCTCGGATACCCGTCCGAGCGGGTTATTTCGGGCAGCCCGGCGGAACTTGCGGGGAAGGTCTATCGCGAGCCGAATATTGTTGCGGCCTGCTGCGTGGGAAGTCCTGCGCCAGTGCCGGTTCCTGTCTTCGGGCTGAAGGAAGCGGAAATAGCACATAGCCGCGGCCTGATCACCAAAGATGAGATCAGGGCGGTGGTGCTGCACAAATTATCATTGCCGTCATCCGGAATTGTATGGGATATCGGCGCGGGTTCGGGCTCGGTATCGCTCGAAATCGCACGCCTTGCCGCGGGGCTTGCAATCTATGCCATCGAAAAGGATGACGAGCAGATTGCCCATATCAGGGCCAATCGCGCAGCCTTCGGTGCGACAAATATAGAGCCTGTGCGCGGCACTGCCCCGGAAGCCCTTGCGACCCTGCCCGCTCCGGATCGCGTCTTTATCGGCGGGAGCGGCGGCAGGCTGCCCCAGATCCTCGATGCTGTATCTTCGCGGATGGTGGCCGGCATTATTGTGACCGCTGCGGTGCAGATCGAATCGCTCGCCGCTGCACGCGATGCCCTCGCCGCAAGGGGGTATGAGGTCGAGTCCGGCCAGATCAGCGTGGCACGGCTCGCGCCGATAGCCGACGGTGCGCGCTTCGTGCCACAGAATCCGGTATTCATTATCAAAGGAGAACGCCATGCTTGATGCGATACTGACCCGCAGAAGCGTCCGCCGATTCGAAGAGCGGCGGGTCGAAGCAGAGAAGCTCCTCGAAATACTGAAGGCCGCATTTTTCGCGCCGACCGCGAAGAATCTCCGGCTCTGCGAATTTATCGTAGTCCAGAATATTCAGATGATCGAACACCTCTCGCTCGCAACGCCGTATTCCTCATTTGCGAAGGACGCTCCGCTCATAATCGTGATCTGCTATAACGAGGGCAAGGGGCGCCGGTTCCGGGAGGATTGCGCCATAGCATCCGAGAACATCTACCTCGAAGCGACGAACCAGGGACTTGGAACCTGCTATGTCCAGATCTGCGACGGGACAGAGGCCGATGCGGGCGATCCTGAGACCTATGTGAAAAACCTCCTCGGGATTCCCGCCGGCGTCCGCGTTCTCTGCCTGATGCCCGTTGGCTATCCTGCCGCTGTTCCGACGCCGCATACGGATGCGGAATATGATACGGAGCGGGTGCATATGGAGCTGTACGGGTCGTGACATCGGGCACGCTCTATGTGATCGGCATCGGCCCCGGAGACCCCGAACTCCTCACGCTAAAGGCGGTCAGAATACTGGAGAGCGTACCGGTCCTCTGCGTTCCCAAGGGACGGGAAGAAGGAACAAGCCTCGCCCTCTCCATTGTCAAGCAGGCGGTAAAGCTTGTGAGCACCGAGATTATCGAGGTGCATTTCCCGATGACCAAAACGCGAGGGCAGGAAGGCCGGAATAATGACGGGGAAGACCTGCACCGGAAATGGGATGCAGCCGCCCGGGAAATAACAAGTCGGCTTGAACGGGGGAAAGATGTCGCATTTATCACCCTCGGCGACCCGTCGATATACAGCACCTACTTCTATCTTCACGATGCCGTTCTGAAGCACCTGCCTGGATTGAGCGTCGAGTTCGTCCCGGGCGTCTCCTCCGTAACCGCAGCAGCTGCACGCGCGGGGATATCACTCGGCCTCGGCAACGAAAAGATCGCGATTCTTCCGGCAACATACATTAATGACATCGGAACGGTTCTGGCCGAATTCGATACGGTTGTGCTCATGAAAGTTCATTCGGTTTTCCGGAGCATACTGCCGATCCTCAAGGAACTGCATCTTGAACAAGACTGCATCTATATTGCCCGCGCAGGCATGCCCAGCGAGAACATCGTCTTCGATATCAGCATGATATCGGACGATGATCTCGACTACTTCTCCATCCTCATTATCCGCGCAGGGAGACGGCGTGCGTCAGCGTGAACTGGATCAAATGAAGACATGGTTTGCCGCCTTCTGCAAGGATCATTCGCTGGCGGACCCCGCTGAACAGGCCAATCTCGACCTGAAAGAACTGCACACCCGTAATGTCTGCGAGAATATGCTCGCCATCGGAGCTTCAATAGGCCTCTCGCATGAGGAGGCGATGATCGCCGAAGCCATCGCGCTGTTTCACGATGTCGGGCGCTTCCCGCAATATATCAAATACAAAACCTTTCGGGACGACCGCTCCGAAAACCATGCATTACTGAGCATCGCTGTCCTTGCCGAACATGACGTCCTCACACCTCTGCCGAAAGAAGAACAGGAACTCATTACCGCGGCGATTCGTTTCCATAATGCCTTCACGATTCCGGACCTTCCGGATGAAAAAACAGTCCTCTATCTGAAGATGGTTCGAGATGCAGACAAGATAGACATTCTCCGTGTCTTTATCGATGCCGATGAAAGCGGGGAACGCGCGTCGGCGATTGACCTCGGGCTTGAAGAGACCGACACATACTCCGATGAGGCATTACGCTGCATCGCCGCACGAAAAATATTCACGCTCAAGCAGCTGCGCTCCATCCACGACTTCAGGCTGCTGCAGCTGTCATGGATATTCGACCTGAATTTCGCGGAATCGCTTCGCATCATGAAAACGCGTGACTATCCACGACGCATCGCAGTGCATTTGCCGCGGACCCGCGAGATAGATGCTGCGGTCGATTCGGTACTCAGCTATATGGAGGAGCGCATAACCAATGGCTGACGTCTATTTCATCGGCGCCGGACCCGGTGATCCCGAACTCATCACCATGAAAGGCAGAAGACTGCTCGACGCCGCGGACCTCGTCATTTATGCGGGGAGCCTGGTAAATCCTGCATTGCTTGAGGATCTGCAGGGAGCAGTGCTCGATTCCGCCGCCATGAATCTTGATGAGATTGTCGAACATATCAGCTCGGCGGTCAAGGCGGGAAAGACGATTGTCCGCCTGCATACAGGAGACCCTGCGTTGTATGGCGCCATTACCGAACAGATCGACCGCCTGCATGCCCTCGGCATTTCGACAGCAATTGTCCCCGGCGTTTCATCCGCGTTTGCCGGCGCAGCAGCACTCGGGCAGGAGCTTACGATACCGGAAGTGTCTCAGACCGTAATACTCACGCGCATGGAAGGCCGCACGCCGGTTCCCCTGAGCGAATCACTCAGGGCGCTTGCGCAGCATCGTTCTACCATGGTCATTTTTTTGAGCGTCGGCATGGCGGAGCAGGTACAGGACGAGCTGCTCACCGCGTATGCACCCGAGACTCCGATCGCAATCGTTGAAAAGGCGTCATGGCCTGATCAGCGTGTCATTCGCGGACGGCTCCGTAATCTAGCTCGGCTGGTTACTGATGCGGGTATTAAGAAGACGGCCCTTATCTATGTCGGCAACGCACTGAAAGCCTCGGAGACTCAACTGGGCAAAGAATCGAAGCTGTATAATAAAAACTTCAGACACGGGTATCGGGACAGATCGTGATTCAGTCCATAATGAGTCAGGATGATTAAAGCATGCGTGGGAGAGGTGTGCTATGCTAAGCGCAGAATTTCTTATCACATCGTTTATCGTAGTGCTGATTCCGGGAACAGGGGTAATCTACACCATTTCGTCGGGGCTCTTTGCAGGCCGGCGAGGCGGTTTCTACGCCTCGATAGGATGCACCCTGGGCATTATTCCCAGCCTGATTGCAAGCATTTTAGGACTTGCCGCGATCTTCCACACAAGCGCCCTTGCATTTCAGATTGTGAAATATGCCGGCGTAGCCTATCTCTTTTATCTTGCCTGGACCATGTGGAGAGAGAAAGGATCTCTTCAGCTGAGCGGCTCCGGACCTGCAGGCCGGGGCCGGCACATTGCATTTCGCGGTTTTCTCATGAATATCCTGAACCCCAAGCTCTCGATATTCTTCCTCGCCTTCATGCCGCAGTTCATTTCCGCTGACGCTGAATCCCCGCTCTTGGAGCTGCTGAGCCTCAGCGCGGTTTTCATGCTCATGACGCTTGTGGTATTTATTGTCTACGGCCTGTTGTCCCACAGCGTCCGTCAGTACGTGCACGATTCCCCGAAGATCCTCATATGGTTGCAGCGCAGCTTCGCCGTTGTCTTCGCGGCGCTCGGCGCCAAACTGGCGCTGGAAGAACACTAAGGCATGCTTCAGCGCATTCGGCTCTTCGGGCTCTTCCTGAAAAGAATGCAGGCGGCCCATCTCGATTGCTGATGAACTGCCTGGCGACAGTACATTGCGCCATCCGAAACATGCTATCCTTTTCAATAATATGCAGGAGGCCTGACATGATTCCGATGAAACGTATCGCCGCTGTTGTTCTTTTTCTTATTACACTTTTTTTCGTCCAAGCGGCCTATGCAGAGGAGCCGAAGATCGCGCTGAATGAATCGACATCCACGCAAGATGTCTTGCAGCAATTCATCGGCAAGAGAGTTGCTGTTCGAACTGATGCGAATGAAACGATTGACGGCATCGTCGCAAAGGTGGCCGGGCAGTTCGTCTACCTCGAGAAACTCGGCGGAAGGGAATTCTTCGATTCGGTCGTGAAAATCGATCGCATCAGCAGCATCACGTTCCGCACAAAGTTCCAGTAGGCCGCCCTTCCCGGAACTGTACGGGCTTCCGGGCTCAGCAAACATCCTGGCGCGTGCGCTTAGCTGAGACATTATTGGTGGGAACCAATAAGCGAGACTTTCAGTATGGCCTTGTGTCATGCTGAATTGTCTCTTTTTTGTGGGAGGCGTATGGTCGCTTTTATAACATCTTTAGTGTTCGTAGTGCTGGCGGAAATGGGCGATAAAACCCAACTGCTGGCTATGTGCTTTGCAATGAAATACCGCTGGCAGACGGTCATGTGGGGCGTATTTGCGGCCACTGCGGCAAACCATCTGCTTGCTGTGCTTCTCGGGACTTTTCTTACCACGTTTGTTCCGATGTCGTGGGTGAACATTGCAGCCTCGGTCTCTTTTATCATCTTCGGCCTCTGGACTATCCGCGGGGATACGCTCAATTGCGCCGACGATCATTCAGGCCGGAGCCCGTTCTGGGTGGTGACCATATCATTCTTCATTGCGGAGTGCGGCGACAAAACTCAGCTTGCGACAGTGGCGCTGGCGGCCCAATATAACACCGTGCTGCCGGTTTGGCTCGGCACTACCGCGGGCATGATGATTGCTGATGCGATAGGCATTATTTTCGGTGTGGTCATGGGCAGGAGGATTCCGGAAAATGCCGTCAAATGGTTTGCCGCGCTGATCTTCATCGCTTTCGGGATTTTCGGACTTTATGAAACGGTTCCGCGTGAATATCTGCGGGCGCCGCTGGTAATAGGGCTCCTGGCTGCCGTTGCCGGGGCTGTCGGATTTATTGTCCGCATAAACCGGAGGCAGCGGCAGGCGTCGACTGATGAACCTGAACCGTAATTGCTCTGTTCTTTTGATCCATACTCAGCGGCTTTATATTTTGATTACCGACTTCTGAGCTTTTGCTCTTTGTAGGGGGTTTATATGGAATGGCTGTTTGACGCTCACATCTGGACGGCGCTCATTACCCTTACTGTCCTTGAAATCATCCTCGGCATAGACAACATCGTCGTTATTTCGATACTGACCGGCAAACTGCCCGCCCAGCAGCAGCCGAAGGCCAGACAGCTCGGCATCGGACTTGCGATAGTGACGCGCATCCTCTTTCTGCTCAGCCTCTTCTGGCTATCGAGCCTTACAACACCGCTTGGGACAGCATTCGGACACACAATCTCAATGCGCGATCTCGTTCTTATCGGCGGAGGCCTCTTTTTGCTTTATAAGGCTACGCACGAAATTCACGACATTATGGAAATTGCTGCCGAAGAACGCAGACCGAGAGTTCTCGCCGGCTTCAGTGCAGTGGTGATGCAGATAATGATCTTCGACATCATCTTCTCTCTCGACTCGGTCATTACCGCCATCGGCATGGCACAGCAGATCGGCGTCATGATTGCCGCCGTCATTATCGCCATGCTGCTGATGCTCCTCGCGTCAGGCCCGATCAGTGCCTTCATCGAAAAACATCCTTCACTGAAAATGCTTGCACTCAGTTTTCTCCTCATGATTGGCGTCACCCTTATCGCCGAAGGGCTTACCCTACATATTCCGAAAGGGTATGTCTATTTTGCGATGGGGTTTTCCGGATTCGTAGAGACGATGAATATCCTCACCGCAGCCCGCAAGACAAAAACAATCGTCGGCTGAACACCAGCGCCCATCGAGAGCCTCCTCAAAAAATATCTTGACAAGCCTTGTAACAGTTGCTACATTTGAATCAGTAGCTACATTATACGATGCGGTAAAGGAGGACAAAACTATGCCGCCCATTGAAAAACATGTTGTTGTCAGCCGGCAGCGGACCGGCAAGGAGTACCGGGAACTGCACACATGGATTGATGATGCCGACCCGAAGGTCAAGGCCGAGCGCCACGACTTCACTAGGATATTCGTATTCGGCCGCCGCATCGAAAAGCAATACGGGCAAGAAGGGCTGAACGAGTACCTCCAGCATATTCATGACGATGTTGCCGCAAAGTTCGAACATCTCCAACATGATGTCGAGAAGATGACCGACGACATCCTCGCCTACTTCGGCGTCAGGAAAGGAAGCGCCCTGAACTACACAGTTCAGCAGCCCGATATCGACATCATGAGAAAGGCGGGGCTGAGCGACGCCGACCTTGCCCATTGCCTGAAAGTCGCGGGCAAGGCCATTGAGATAGCGCAGCGGACCGGCGTGCGGCTCGATCTTGAGCTGGTCGGGCGTGGCGCATTCTTTCACGACCTCGGCAAGACCAAGTCGCACGAGATGGACCACGGCAAGGTCGGAGCAGAACTCGGCGCGGCTATCGGACTGCCGAAGACCCTCACGGACATTATGGAAAAGCATATCCGCGGCGGCATGACCGAGGCCGAGGCAAAAGAGCTGAATCTGCCGGTCAAGGATTACGCGCTGAGTTCGCTGGAGGAGAAGATCATCATTTATGCAGATCGACTTGTGGACATCATTACCGACGGCGTTGTGAAGATAGGCTCCGAGCATGAAGCGGAAGCACGCTTCGAGGAGTTCATTCATGACGTGCCGAAGTATCATAAGACCCAGGCGACCTATGAGCGCTATCTCGGCTACCACCGCGAGATTCAGGGCTTGATACAAGGTTGAGCATAATGTTTCCGCTCTATTCCGCCAGCATCCATTTCTTGCGCACTGATTAGTCCCTGTGAGGTGACGGAACGTTCGGTACGAAATTGCAGGGTAGTAGTCGCACGGGCGGTTTGCTCTGGCCGCTCTTCGCGGCCCCTGAAAACCCAGGCCTCGCGCTACAAAACGGACACTGCCGGAATAGAATATAAGTAAACATATGAGCCCTTTCCGCATACTTTGCATAATCGGATTCTTCGCGATCTTCAGCTCGACGCTTTCGAAGAGCCCGGTGCTTCCGCTCTTTGCGGCCCACCTGGGAGCGAATCCGTCTCAGGTCGGCATGGTTGCGGCAATTTCGGCCCTGACCGGCGTGATCTTCAGCATCCCCGCAGGTCTGATGGCCGACCGGTTCGGCCGAAGGAAAATACTGCTTTTTTCGGCGGCGATTTTCGCCTCGGTTCCCTTTCTCTATCCGGCGGTTTCACAGATATGGCAGCTCGCCGTTGTGCGTTTCCTGCACGGATTCGCGACGGCGGCGTTTCTGCCGGTCGGCATGGCATTCGTTTCAGACCTTTTTCACGAAGAG
>DATHDH010000034.1:0-10239 GCA_035319145.1 Dissulfurispiraceae bacterium
ATGTCGTCATAACGAACCCGACTCACTATGCAGTTTGTCTCAAATACGATCCGAAGGCGATGGGCGCACCGCGCGTCATCGCGAAGGGACAGAACCTCATTGCCGAGAAGATCAAAGAAGTGGCGCGGACGAACGGTATCCCGCTCTTTGAAGACAAGCCGCTTGCGCGGTCGCTTTTTCCTCTCGATATCGGACAGGAAGTTCCCGAGGCGTTTTATAAGGCTGTTGCTACCATCCTTGCCCATGTGTATCGGGTGAAAGGGGGCATGCCATAACAGATGCTTGATCGTCTATTGCGGCAGAGCGATTTTCTCCTTGCCCTCGGTATTGTAGCGATACTCATATTTATGATCGTCCCGATGCCGCCGTTTCTGCTCGACCTTTCGCTGTCGTTCAGCATTACGGTGGCCATCGTCGTCATCCTCGTATCCGCGTATACGAAGAAACCGCTCGATTTTTCGGTGTTCCCGTCGGTCTTGCTCATCACGACTCTGTTGCGGCTCTCGCTGAACATTGCCTCGACCCGTCTCATCCTGACGCACGGCGACACGGGCACGGCGGCGGCAGGCAATGTTATCAAGGCGTTCGGAGAATTCGTCATCGGCGGCAATTTCCTTGTCGGTTTTGTCGTGTTTCTCATCCTCGTCGTCATCAATTTCGTCGTTATCACGAAGGGCGCGGGTCGTATCGCCGAGGTCTCGGCCAGGTTTACTCTCGATGCTATGCCCGGCAAACAGATGAGTATCGATGCGGATTTGAATGCAGGCTTGATAGATGACAAAGAGGCCCGGAGACGGCGGCAGGAGATCAGCCGCGAGGCAGATTTCTACGGTTCCATGGACGGTGCAAGCAAATTCGTCCGCGGTGATGCGGTGGCCGCTATCGTCATCATGGTCGTCAATATTGTCGGCGGATTCCTCATCGGGATTCTGCAGAAGGGTATGACGGTCAACGATGCCGTTACAACATATACCATATTGACTGTCGGTGAAGGCCTGGTTGCGCAGATCCCTGCGCTGCTCATATCTACGGCGTCGGGCCTTATTGTAACGCGCGCGGCCGGCGAGGCAAACCTTGGAGAAGACATGGTCCGGCAGGTGATCATCAATCCGAAGGCGCTCGGGACGACAGCCGGCATACTGGGACTGCTCGGTATTATCCCGGGGCTCCCGCACCTGCCGTTCCTCACGCTTGCTGCGGTGTCAGGGGCAGGGGCGTATTACCTGACGCGGGCGCAGGCTGAGGCCGAAATTACTGCTGCGGCCGGGGGACTTGCTGCCGCAGAACCCCCGAAACCGGTCGAGACGCTCGAATCGCTCCTCCCGATTGACCCTATTTCCCTCGAAATCGGGTATGGTTTGATACCCCTTGTCGAAGAGGGCGGGGCGCTGCTCGCCCGGATTAAGGCAATTCGCAAGCAGATGGTGACGGACATGGGGTTCATCGTGCCTCCGGTGCATATCAAGGATAATCTTACGCTGAAGCCGACGTCGTATGCCGTCCTTGTAAAAGGGGTCGAGGTTGCATCAGGTGAAGTCATTCTCAACAAGCACCTTGCGATTTCCCCGGGAGTCGATAGCGAGCGGCTGGACGGCATTCGGGTAAAGGATCCCGCATTCGGACTCGATGCTGTCTGGATAGACGAACGCGATGTCGAGCGAGCACAAGTGGCCGGCTATACTGTGGTCGATGTGCCATCGGTCATAACGACGCACCTGACGGAACTTGTGAAGATGCATGCAGCAGAACTGCTCGGCAAACAGGACGTCCAGCGATTGCTCGATAATCTTGCGAAGACTCACCCCAAAGTTGTCGACGATCTGGTTCCTTCGCTGCTGTCGCTGAGCGTTGTCCAGAGGGTTTTGCAGAATCTGCTGAAAGAGCGCGTATCGATTCGGGACCTCCAGTCGATACTCGAGGCCCTCTCGGAGTATGGAGCTATCGGCAAGGACCCGGAACTTCTCACCGAATATGTCAGGCAGGCCTTGGCGCGCAATATAACCCGTCAGGTCCAGAACTATGACGGGTCCGTGTCGGTCCTTCTTATGGATCCCAAGGTTGAACGCCTCATCATCGAGTCCATACAGGCGACTCCTCAGGGGGTTACCTATCTGTCTCTTGATCCGCTGATGGCCGACAGGATAGCCGACAAGATCAAGAAGGGTTTTGAAGAGGGCATCGCCAGGGGATATCAACCGGTGGTGCTTTGTTCCCAGACAATCCGGCGCTTTGTAAAGCGCCTGGTGGATCGCATTTCTGCAAGCATTATCGTAGTTTCCAACAGCGAGATTGCACCGAATACGAAAATACTCTCGCTTGGCACGATTCGGCTTGACTAAATAACGACGCGACGCAAGCGCAGGAGGTCGTGGATATGATGATACGGAAGTTCACCGGCAACAGCTTCAAGGAGGCCCTTGAGCAGGTGAAATCGGAGCTTGGGGCGCAGGCCATGATATTATCGAGCAGGAGCATCAAGGGCGCCGGTTTCGGCCTTCTGAACAAGCCGATGTTCGAAGTGACTGCCGCAGTGGATGCGGCCGAAGCGGAGGCTCCGGCTTCGTCCGATATGTCTTCGCTCATGCGCGAAATGAAAACAGTGCGCGAGGACATGGTTTTCCTCAAGGAATCACTGGCGTCGATAGTGCCGGGCCTGCGCATCGGCAAGGAAAAAAAGGGTCTCTTTAATCTCCTGGTAAAGCATGGCGTCGACCCCCAATTCGCGGTCGTTCTTCTGGAGCGCTGCAGGGAAACGGTCGAGAGCCTGAAGGCGGCCATTTCGGAGGATGTTAAGGTTCATGACTTCTCCGCTTCCGATGATAGGGGAATCCTTTTCCTTGGGACGCCAGGGGTCGGCAAGACCTCCACGCTCTCGAAGGTTGCGCACATGCTTCGCGGCCGTCATCGAAAATTAAGCCTCTTCACATTCGACGCGGACCGGATCAGCGCATACGCCCATATGAAGGAGCTTTCTCAGGAGTTGAACTGCGACCTCAGAGTGGTTCGCAGCGTCAGCGAACTGCCGCGGTTGATTTATCGAGATATGGAGCGGGGACCGGTTCTTGTAGATACGCCGGGGTACAGCTATCGTGAGTTGCTTGATGAAATAGACGATGTTTTCTCGTCGGGGTTTCCCCTGAAGCGCTGCCTGCTTATGGAAGCATCCATGGAGTCGCATGCGGCAGAGCGCATATGGCAGAATATCGATACCGATCTGATTGATACTATCGGTTTTACCAAGATCGATATCGCTGCTCAATTCGGATCGTTGTACAACCTCAGCCTGCTGAGCGGACGGCCGGTATCGTTCATCACGAACGGCCCGGCAGTGCCGGACGACATCAGGGTGCCGTCTTCCGACTACGTTGCAGGCCTGGTTGTAGGAGGTGCGTGTGCCAACTGAACAGCCGAAAATTATCGCGGTTTCGAGCGGCAAGGGCGGTGTCGGAAAAACGAATTTCGTCGCCAATCTAGCGCTCTTTTATGCCAGCATAAACAAGAAAGTCCTCGTTATGGATGCCGATGTCGGGCTGAGCAATATCGACGTTATTCTGGGGATTGCTCCGAAGTTCAACCTGCGGCATGTGCTCAGCGGCCAGAAGCGGCTGAAAGACATTATTGTTCAGGGTCCGCTCGGTATTACGATAATTCCCGCGGGTTCGGGCGTTCGGGAATTGACGAGGCTGACCGAGGAGCAGAAACTGATGCTCGTGGGTGAACTCGAAGAAGCGGATGTCGATTTTGACGTTTTTCTCATAGACACGGGGGCCGGCATATCGGACAATGTGCTGTTTTTTTGCAGCGCCGCCCAGGAGGTCGTAATCCTGGTTACCCCGGAACCTACATCTATAGCAGACGCTTATGCTATTATCAAGGTGCTGAAGAATGATTTCAGAACGCGGAATTTCCGTCTCATCGTGAATATGGCGCGCACCGAAAAGGAGGCATTCGATACGTTCAGCAAGCTTTCGCTTGTGGCAGACAAGTTCCTTGGTATTCCTATCGATTATCTGGGATTTCTGCCGTACGATCAGAATGTGAAGGATTCCATTATGGCGCAGAAAAGCCACATAGTGATGCATCCGAACAGCCTCTTTGCGAAGAAACTGGCGCAGGTTGCAAAACGGTTGGCAGATCTGCCGCCGGCTGATGCCGCCGGCTCGCTGCAGTTCTTTTTGCGGCGCGCACTGCGTATCGGATAAGGGGGACTCAGGGAGTTAATGGTTTGGTCTGTGACGCAGGAACAAAAGGATGATCTTGTCCAGAAATTTCTTCCCCGCGTTAAGTATTACGCGTCGAAATACTCATTTGCCCTCCCTGCCGGCCTGACGTCGGATGATCTTGTTTCTGCGGGCATTGTCGGTCTGCTGGAGGCGATAGAGCGCTATGACCCGAAGAGAAACGCCTCGCTCAGTACCTTTGCCGATTTTCGCATCAGGGGGGCGATGATTGACGAAATTCGTACGATGCAGTGGGCATCGAAAGACGCCCGTCGCAAGGTCGAGGAGGTGCGTCGCGCTCATGACGAACTGCAGCGCGAACTCGAACGTTCGGTGACGGATGAAGAAGTGGCTGAGCGCCTCGACATCACGCTCGACGAACTCTACAAAACGCAGTCAATGGTCAATACTTTCAACATGATAAGCCTCGACAGTCTGGGCGTCAATCAGGATGGCGAACAGCTCGATATCCTGCAGTGTCTGCCCAATAGGGATGAGCCGGACATCCTTGAGCGTCTGAATCTGAAACACGTAGTCCGGGAGCTTGGAACCGCAATAGAAGAACTGCCCGAAAAGGAGCGGACCGTGCTGACACTTTATTATTACGAGGAACTGACGATGAAAGAAATAGGTAAAGTTCTTTCGGTTACGGAATCTCGTGTCTGTCAGCTGCACGGCAAGGCTCTCATGAAGCTCAGAAGCCGTCTTGAATCCTTGCATGCATAACTAGCAGTACCGCTGCCCTGACTGATTCCTGATTTCCCCCCCCCGAAAGTTTTTCCCGAATATCACGATATATAATTATTACAGCCAGCACTTTTGGAGGTAGACATGCTGAAAAATCTGCCAAAAGTCGTCAAAAGGCTGCATGCTCATGACCCCGCCGTTCGACGAGAAGCGGCAGAGCAGCTTGCAGACGGTGAGGATCGGGTCATTTATCCCCTTATTAAAGCGCTCAGCGATCCGAGTGCGGGGGTTCAGGACGCGGCCATGCGTTCCCTTATTGCGATTGGAAGTGAAGTGACCGCATATATGGTGCTTCCACTCCTGCGCGAAGGCACGTACCTCAGGAATACCGCGCTCATAATTCTCACTCGCCTCGGAGGAGTGACGGTGCCGCTCCTGTATTCCCTCCTCAGCGATAAAGATGCCGACATCAGAAAGTTCGCCATAGACCTGCTTTCAGACATTAAGGTTGACGTCGATCGTGATCGCCTGCTTCCGCTTTTACAGGATGAAAATGCGAATGTGCGTGCCGCTACCGCAAAAGCGGCTGGCGAACTCGACTTTCAAGAGGCGATTCCTGCGTTGATCGAAGCGCTGGGTGATGATGAGTGGGTTGCTTTCTATGCGCTCCAGTCGCTGGGGGAACTGGGGGCAAGGATTGCGGCGCCGCATATCGTCGAACTATTGAAAAGTCCCTCCGAAGTCGTGCGCTTCTCGGCTATAGAAACTCTGGGGCGCATCGGAACCGCGGATGTGAGCGAAACCCTGATTTCATATCTCCTGAGCGCCACCGACGACGAACGGGCCGCCATAGTTAAAAGCCTTGTCCAGATTGGCATTACTCCGGCGATGGTAGGTCTGACCGAACACCTGATTCGCATGCTTAAAGAGAGCGATTGGGAAGACAAGGCAATAGCCCTGAGAGGCATCGAGGTGCTCAACGCCAAGGCTGCGGTGCCGGTACTGGTGAATATGATTGGCGAACTCGATCCGGCTATGCCTGATACTGAAGAACGCCATGCAATCATGAGCCGTACCATACTGTCTATTGATGCAGAGTCGGAGCTCATGAAACTGCTTGCCGCGCCAGATCTCAAGTACCGTGGTAGGGCATTCGCGATTGAACTGCTGGGAGAATTGAAAAGTTCCAAAGCGGTGCCGTTGCTTATGGAGCACCTGAAAGCGCTCAGCCGCGACCTGAGACGGGCCTCGGCAGAGGCGCTCGGCGAAATCGGCGAAGCGGAGACCGTGGCTCCATTGCTAGAAACATCCCAGAAGGATGTCGATGCACATGTGAGAAAGGCTGCCATCGAAGCCCTCGGCAAAATCCGTGCGTCTCAGGCTTTTGAACCGTTGCTCGCTCTAATCGGCGTCGAAAAGTATGCAGATATCATCGAAAAGATCGTTGAGGCACTTATTCACATAGATGAAAGCCGTTTTCTGGAGAACCTCGGCTCCTATTCCGGGCTGATTCGCAAAACCGCAGCCCGCATCGTGACCGATGTATCACTTCTCCTGAAACTCGTGGAAGATCCTGAACAGACCGTCAAATATGAGGCCATCAAGGGTCTGGGGAGGCTGGGCTCGTCCGAGGCAATCGACAAACTGACCGAATTCATTGCCGATACGGATGTTGATGTCAGAAAGACTGCCGTTATGTCGCTCGGCGAGGCAAGGGTCTGTTCTGAGGCGCTGTTCCATGGTCTCGGCGACGACGATCCGTGGGTCCGTTTTTACACGGTCAAGGCGATAGCCCTGGCGTGTGATCCCGAAGCAGCGCTCCTGCAGATAGGCAGGGTCCTTGAAGACGATTTTGTCCCCGTTGTGATGTCCGCACTCGATGTTGTTCGCGATATCGGCGGGCAGGAAGCCTACGAACTCCTCTCGCAGCACCGGGAGCATCCGAACGGTGATGTCAGGGGCAGGATAGAGGAGGTGCTTTCGTCGCTATGATAGCTCCGCTGAGTGATGATGTCTTTAAACAGATGCGCGATTTCATCTATGAGCAGAGCGGCATTTTCATTCCCGACAATAAGAAGTATTTTCTTGAAAACCGCCTGGGCAGAAGGGTGCAGGAAAAGAACTTCAAGGCGTATGATGAGTATCTTTATCTCGTCCGATACGGGAATGACAAGGCCGAGCTGACCAAGCTCTTCGACCTCGTTACGACGAACGAAACCTTCTTTTTCCGTGAGCCGCAGCAGTTCGACGTTCTCTGCGGAGATCTGCTGAAGAAGGTTATCGAGGAAAATACGAAGTCGGGCCGCCGCGATATCAAGGTCTGGTCCGCCGCGAGTTCGACCGGCGAGGAGCCTTATACCATATCAATGCTCTTCATGGAGCGGCCCGAACTTGCCTCGTTCCGCAAGGAAATCATCGCATCCGACATCAGTGAGTCTGTTCTTGCCTCCGCAAAGAATGCGGTCTACGGCTCTTATGCAGTCAGAAACGTCCCCCCGGCATTTATGGGCAAATATTTTGCTCCCAGCGACCAGAACTTCAAACTGGCGGAATCGGTCAAGTCCAACGTGCGATTTATGAAGGTGAACCTTGTCAACGACAAAGATGTCCGCGCGATTCGCAGCGTGGACATTATCTTCTGCAGAAACGTGCTTATTTACTTCGACGAGAAGGCGAAGCAGAAGGCACTCGCCCTCATGTATGACGCGTTGCGGCCGGGCGGCTCGCTCATTGTCGGAACTTCCGAGAGCCTGCACAACATTACGCGTGCATTTCGACCGGTGGTCATCAACCGTGTCGTTATCTATCAAAAGGTTTAAGAACTTATTAAGGATAAGGTGAGGAACAAACTATGAAGATACTTGTTGTTGATGATGACAAGACAACCCGAAAGATACTGAGTCTCTATCTGAAGGGGAAAGGATATGAGGTTGCCACTGCCGAGAACGGACTCGATGCCCTGGAAAAGATGGGTACCGAAAATATCAATCTCGTCGTTTCCGACATGAACATGCCGTTCATGGACGGTATTGAGCTGACGAAGACCCTGAAGGCCGATCCGACGTGGGGGCACATACCCATACTCATGGTTACGACCGAGGCGGATGAAGAAGAAAAAAAACGTGCTGCGGCGGCGGGGGTGGACGACTATCTGGTGAAGCCGGCCAATGCTGAGCAGATCTCGAACAGTGTCAAGAAGATCTTGAAACGGATGTTCGCCGGGGGAGGTGATACCGGTGTTTGACTCGAGAATTAAGGTCATGGTTGTCGACGATTTCCCGACAATGCGGCGAATCGTCAAGAACCTGCTGAAGCAGCTCGGCTTCGAAAATATCGACGAAGCTGAAGACGGCGCTGCTGCGCTGACGAAATTACAGGCCGGCGGTTACGGTCTCGTCGTGTCGGATTGGAATATGCCGAACATGGAGGGCATCGATCTGTTGCGCGGAGTTCGCGCCTCGGCGGCTCCTCTTAAGGACATTCCGTTCCTTCTGGTTACTGCCGAGGCCGAAAAAGAGAAGGTTATCGAAGCGATCAAGGCCGGGGTAGACAACTATATCGTCAAGCCGTTTACTGCCGAAGTGCTCAAGGAAAAGCTTGAAAAAATAGCGGAAAGGAAACCGTCGCTGAAGGCAGGAGGCTAATATGGCCGATGAAATGGATGAAATCATAACCGAGTTCGTCACCGAAGCAGAGGAGACGCTTGATCGTATTGACCCGTTATTTGTCGAGCTCGAGAACCGCGGATATGACAAGGAGATGCTGAACGAGATATTCCGCGGTATGCATACCCTGAAGGGCGCCGCAGGATTCCTCGGTTTTCAACAGATCGTCGACGTTGCACACCGCGCCGAAAGTATCATGAAACGGCTTCGCGACAATGGCATTGCCCCGTCCCGGGGGCTGATGGATATTATTCTCACGACCGTCGATATGTTACGAGTCCTTATCGGGCATGTCAAAATACGAGACGGGGTTGAGGAGAATATCTCTGAACTCCTGAAAAGGCTTGACGTTGCCATGGACAGCCCGCTCGATGAATCCCCGCAAACAGTTGCATACGTGCTGCCGGCTTCGAAGGCGCAAGTTCATCCGGCCGAAGAGGTGACGGTTGCGGCAGCGGTTGATGAGATTACCCAGGCAGACGTTGTACAGCCTGAAGCTGTCGAACGAGCGGCCGATGTGCCTGCTGCGCCGAAGGGCGTGCAGAGTGTTGCCGACGAACCGGCCTCGCAGGTTCCGAAGGAGCGTGAAGTCGTTCAGACGCTGCGCGTCGATGTCGATCGCATCGATAAGGTGATGGACCTTGCCGGCGAAATAGTCCTTGCCCGCAACCGTCTGCTGAATCTTGCCGCCCGTCTTGAGCAGACGCATGGCGGCAATGATGCAATCGAAAGCCTTGTCGAGACGACGGGTTTTCTGGATCGCGTGACGTCGGATCTGCAGCTGGCCGTCATGAAGATACGCATGCAGCCGATTCAGAAGGTTTTTTCTAAATTTCCCCGTATGGTGCGCGATCTGTCGAGAACCCTCGGGAAGGATATCGATCTCGAGATTTTCGGTGAAGACACTGAGGTGGACAAGAGCGTCATCGAAAATATCGGGGATCCGATGGTGCATATCATTCGCAACTCCATTGACCACGGACTGGAGGAAAATGCCGAGCGTATCGCAAAGGGCAAGCCGCGTAACGGGCGGATCATTATCAGCGCGACCCAGCACGGCACCCAGATTGTCATTGAAGTGACGGATGACGGGCGGGGAATCGATATCGGTGCGGTCAAACGCAAGGCTGTTCGCAACGGCCTCGTATCGGAAGAGGAAGCAGAGAAGATGCCCGAGGAAGCCGCAATAAATCTGATTTTCCTCCCTGGTTTTTCTACCAAAGAAGTCTCGACCGAATTAAGCGGGCGCGGTGTCGGCATGGATGTCGTGAAGACGAACGTTGCCAAGCTCAACGGATATGTCGAGGTTGTCACCAAAAAAGATATCGGCAGCACGTTCCGTATCAGCCTGCCGCTGACGCTGGCGATTATTCAGGCGATGATGATCCGCATCGGTGATGAGTACTATGCCCTTCCACAGTCCATGATTGAAGAGACGCTCAGGGTAAGGCGTGATGAAATCAAGGATGTTACCGGACAGCAGGTCCTCACGATACGCGGCAAGGTTCTGCCTCTTTTTGTCATGTCGGAGGTGCTGGGCGTTCGATCACAATCAGGCATTCAGCAGGAAAACAGTTATGTGCTTGTGGCTTCCGTTGCAGACAGGCGCTTCTGCATCGCCGTCGATGAATTGCTCGGACAAGAGGAAGTCGTCATCAAGAGCATAA
>DATHDH010000035.1:0-6051 GCA_035319145.1 Dissulfurispiraceae bacterium
ACATCCTGAAACGGGCGTCTGCGGTGTTCACGGACTCCGAAGACAAAAAGACGGTGGCCGCCGTGATTGAAGGACATGAGTCGATCGGGAAGCTATTCAGGGCAATAGTCGAGAATCGGCAGGAAAAACAGCTTGGCGACACCGGTGAGATTGCGCGAGAGATAGAAGACAGGCTGCTCAGCCAGCTGGATATGAGAGTCTACGAGGCGATAATGCTGAGCGATAGATTGCAGGCGTCCAGCAACGCGAATCTCGTTGCGGCACTCTTGAAGGCGGCCGGCGGTATACTGTTCATCCTCGTCCTCGCCGGCATCTCGACATTTGCAAACTCCTGGACAATGAGCCGATCTATCACCGGTCGGATCAAAAAGCTGAACGACGGCGCTTCCGCAATTGGTGAAGGGAATTATGAGCACAGGATAGGGCTGAAGGGCGACGACGAGTTTGCGGTGCTTTCGGCATCGTTTGATGCAATGACGGCAAAGTTGCATAAGTCTATGTGCTTGCTTGAAGAGGAGATCACCGATCGCAAAAAAGCTGAGGAGGGCCTGTACGAGAGCCATGAACGATTGAAGAAGGTGCTGGAGGTCGAGACGGTCGGCGTGATGTTTTGGGATTTGACGACGGGTTGCATGACGGACGCCAACAACACCTTCCTGAATATGATGGGCTACAGCCGCAGTGACGTGGAAGCCGGCGAGCTGACCTGGAAAAGGCTCACCCCGCCGGAATATGTGAACGCGAGCCTCGCGGAGATCAGGAAGTTTCAGGAGACCGGACGAGTTGGTCCTTACGAGAAAGAGTACTTGTGCAAGGACGGCAAACGGCATTGGCTGCTTTTTGCCGGCAGCTCGCTCGGCAATAACAACTGCGTGGAATTCTGCGTGGACATTGCCAACCGCAAGCGGGCCGAAGAGGCACTCCGTGCCTCCCGTATCGCCGCGCTCAATCTCATGGAAGATGCGGTGGCCGACCGTAAAAAAATCGAGGTGGTGGCCGAATCACTGCGGCAGAACAAAGAGGACTTCGCACGTGCACAGGAGGTCGGACAAATTGGGAGCTGGCGTTTGGATGTTCAGCGCAATGTGCTGACCTGGTCCGACGAGAACCATCGTATCTTCGACATTCCCAAGGGGACGCCGCTGACCTATGAATCATTTCTCGCCGTCGTGCATCCCGACGACCGTGAGTTTGTTGACACGAAATGGAAAGCCGGACTGCGCGGTGAGCCGTACGACTTTGAGCACCGAATCATTGCGGATGCGCAGATCAAGTGGGTGCGCGAAAAGGCGTATCTTGAATTCGACGAGAGCGGCACACTCCGCGGGGGCTTCGGCATCACCCAGGACATTACCGGGCGTAAACAGACCGAGCTCGCGGTGCGGCGTCTGGCACAATTCCCCGAAGAGAATCCAAACGTCGTCATGCGGTTGTCGGTGAACGGCGTCATTCTTTATGCAAACAGACCGGCCCGGGACTTGCTGAAGTCCGCTGAAATGCAGGGTGAAGACTCCATGCGGATTATTCTCGAACAGATCGTCACTGAAGCGGCGGCATTAAGTCACGTGCTGTCCAGTGAAATCAAACTTCCGACCGGCATAACAATGCTCTTTTACGTTATCAGACCGGAAGGAGAATCATACGTCAATATTTACGGAATCGACATCAGCAAGCGGAAATTCTATGAAGATGCGCTGCTTGAAAGCGAGGAGCGGTTGCGGCTCGCGATTGACGCTGCCAAGATGGCAACGTGGGAATGGAATCTCGCTACCGGCGACGTCGTCTGGAACGACGCACATTACCGTATGCTCGGCTACGCGATCAATGAGGTCAATCCCAGCTATCGGGCATGGACGGCCAGGGTGCATCCGGACGACTTCCCGGCTGTTGAAGCGGCCCTGCAAAATGCTATGAATGCGGGGGGAGAATATCGTGCTGAATTCCGCGCGGTCTGGCCCGATGGCTCGGAGCACTGGATTGAATCCATCAGCCGCTTTGAGAGGAACGCCCGAAGGGAAAAGATGCGTAATTACGGGGTCATGCTGGATATTACGCAACGCAAGGCTGACGAACTGGAGCTGAAGAAGTCGCGGGATGAACTCGAGCGCGAAGTCGAGGGAAGAACGGCAGCGCTCCTGCAAACAAACCGCCGGCTTCAACTTGAAATCAGCGAGCGGCAAGCGGCGGAAGAGAGACTGATTGCATATCTGGATGAAATACATGACCTGTACGAGAGTGCGCCTTGCGGATACCATTCGTTGGATAAGAACGGTGTCTTTATCCGAATGAATGACACCGAACTCCGCTGGCTCGGATACCGGAGGGACGAAGTCATCGGGAGGCTGAACTTCGAAGACCTCCTTACCGAGGAGGGGAGGACATTCTTCAGCAAGAGTTTTCTGCGGCTGAAGGAAACCGGCGAGGCAAGGGATCTTGAGTATGACCTGATGCGCAAAGACGGTTCTCTCCTGCCGGTGCTTATCAATGCGACGGCGGTCAAGGATGCCGACGGCAATTTTGTTATGACACGTTCGTCCGTATTTGACATATCGGAACGCCGGAAGGCCGAAAAAGAGGCGGTGCGCGCAGCGCATCTTGCGTCCATTGGCGAGCTTGCCGCCGGCGTTGCGCACGAAATCAACAATCCGATAAATTCAATCATCAATTACGCCCAAATCCTCGCGAACAAGGCCGATACATCGCGCCCCGGCAACGAATTCCCTGCCGAGATCATCAGAGAAGGAGAAAGAATAGCGACCATCGTCAGCAGCCTGCTTTCTTTTTCCCGCAAGCCGAGTGAAGTCAAACATCCTGTCAGCGTACAGGAGATTTTGAATTCGACCCTGGCCCTCACCGCCGCGCAACTGCAGAAAGACGGCATTCACCTGCACGTCGATATTCCCGAGCATCTTCCCTATGTCATGGCCATCGGTCAGCAGCTTCAGCAGGTCTTCCTGAACGTCATCAGCAATGCCAGGTATGCCCTGAATCAAAAATATGCAGCGTCCGATGACGGCAAAACACTTGAAATACGGGCGGATTCGGTCTCCCTGCACGAGGACAACATGATACGAGTTTCGCTTCTCGATACCGGCATCGGCATGTCGCCGTCGATCGCCGAAAAAGCAACAGAGGCGTTCTTTACGACGAAGCCTGCCCGGCAGGGAACCGGCTTGGGTCTCAGCATATGTAATAATATTGTTATGAAGCATGGAGGCTCGTTGACAATAACCAGTGAAGAAGGGCGCTTTACGGAGATATCGATTCTCCTGCCGGCGATGGGAGGATCTCAGTGACTCTCTGTGCACGATCGAAAATTCTTATTGTCGATGATGAAAGGGGCCTGCGTCTCACATTTCAAAGCTTTCTCGGCGATGAGGGGTATGATGTCGTCACGGCGGAAGATTTTTCAACGGCGCTCCAGGAGCTGGCAAAGCAGGATTTTGATCTCGTAATCTCCGACATAATCATGGGCAATAAGACCGGCCTCGACATGCTCAGGGCGGTAAAGGAAAAGAATCCTGCCTGCCCGGTTATTCTCATCACCGGATTCCCGAATATCGAGACTGCATCGGAGGCCGTGCGTTTCGGGGCATTCGACTACCTGCCCAAGCCCGTTGTTCAGCAGACCCTTGTGCGTGCGGCCAGCCAAGCGTTGCGTTACAAGACCCTTGTCGATGAAAAAGAGCGGTATCGATATCATCTCGACACTGTCTTCAAGAGCATTCAGGAGGCCATTATTTCGGTCGATAACGAGATGGTCGTCCGTGAAATGAACGATGCTGCCCGTACGATCTGCGGATTCCCTGCGGACGGGATCGGTATGAAATTTACCGATCTCTTATGCAACTGTGAAAGCGTGTGCCGCGGGGTGCTTGAGTTTGCCATGAAAAAAGGGAAGTCCTCTCATGTTCGGCATATTGATTGCCGCAGGGTTTCTCGGTCGCCGCTGCTTCTGGCCGCCGTCGCTCATCCCCTGCTGGAGCCGAGCGGCAAGCAGTCTGGGGCTGTCCTGGTCGTCCGCGATGAGACGCGGCTCCGAGAGCTTGAGTCCGACATGGCGAAACGGACGCGCTTCCATTCCATCGTCGGGCAGTCTCCCAAAATGCAAAAGATGTATTCTCTCATCGAAGCCTTGGCGGAGGTCCCGACAACGGTGCTCATCACAGGAGAAAGCGGAACGGGCAAAGAGCTGGTTGCTGAGGCTATCCATGCATCCGGAGCACGCGGCAACAAACCGCTGGTGAAGGTAAACTGCTCTGCGCTCAACGAGAATCTGCTCGAAAGCGAACTCTTCGGACACAAGAAGGGGGCTTTTACCGGCGCGTTGCAGGATCGAACCGGCAGATTCCAGCTGGCGGACGGCGGCACGATATTTCTTGATGAGATAGGCGACATCTCTCCGAGAATCCAGCTCAGCCTCCTGCGGGTGCTGCAGGACAAGGTATTCGAACGGGTAGGCGAATCGACGCCGGTCCATACTGACGTGCGCGTCATTGCCGCGACGAACCGGGATCTCAGGAAACGGGTGAACGACGGGCAGTTCAGGGAGGATCTGTATTACCGGCTCAAGGTCGTCGAACTGCACCTCCCGCCCTTGCGGGAGCGTGCGGATGACGTGCCGCTTCTCGTGGCGCATTTCCTCGAAAAACACAGTGCGACGCTCGGCCGTCGGGCGGTCGGCGTATCGTCGGACGTCGAGCGGTTATTGCTGCAAAACTCGTGGCCCGGGAATGTCAGGGAACTGGAGCATGTGCTTGAGCATGCGTGCGTGCTCTCCCGTGGCGATGTGATAACCGTCGAGGACCTTCCCAACGACTTTGTCGGGACGGCCGGTCCTCGGGAGCCCCAGACCGATTGCACTGCAGCGGGCATTCTCGGCGCGCTTGAGAAGACCGCCGGGAACAAGATGCGTGCTGCGCAACTCCTCGGCATCAGCAGGGCGACGTTTTATCGCAAATTGAAAGAGTTCCATATCGATGCCGATGAGTCTGTGAAGAGCGAACAGTAACAGCCTTGCTTTTGAGGTGAGACACAAGCCTGAGACACTCGCTGTCTCATGATACATACGACCAAGTTTTCCTGTCTGCCTGCACATAAAAAAACTTCCTTGAGAAAACAGCGTGCCGCAAACTGCCGCGGCGCTCTTCTTGCTTGGTTTGTTCTTTCCGCCTGTCGGCGGACACCCCCCTTGAACATGGCATGTTTCTTGGTTAGCCTATAGCGTGATATTAATGTCAGACGCAGGAAAAGGCTTGGCAGTTCCCCGTAGAAATTGCCCCCGTGAGTATCATTGCGGAAATGAGAGCGATGGACCTGCAGGAAACGATGTTTAATAAGGGGGCTATCTGCCCCTTTGTCGGCAAGAAATATGAGGAGTGCTATATAACTCAAATGTCGAGTCAGGCGATCCCGAAGGTCCTTAAATATTGCTCGGGCGTGTATGAAGAATGCGAGATATATGGTCGTCTCACAAAAAGAAAAGCTGCCGACTATTGATGCCTTTGGGCGTGAATGCTGCGCAGCGAATGTCATGGAGGGGGGGAGCGGGAATGAACATGAAAAGGATTCAAAAACAAATGTTCGGCTCATTGGCCGAGTTGGAAGCGACGGAGGGGATGCCTCTGGCATCGACCGACAGCAGAATAGGCACCTTCCATATGGATGTCTTGGGGGTTATCGACAGGGTCCACAGCCGCTTTCTTGATATTACAGGGGGCAGGTCCGAAGAGATGATCGGCAGGGTCTGGCTCCAGACAGTGACCTGCGACGATCGGGACAGGGTCTGCAAAGAATGGTATCTGTCGATTATGAAGAAAAAGGCATTTGCCTGCTCATTCATGATACTGGACCTGGCGCGGGGCGGGCTGAAAAAGGTCTCGTGTTCGCTGGTCCCGGAGCTTTCCGATTACGGCAGGACAATA
The DNA here is from genome assembly GCA_035319145.1 of Dissulfurispiraceae bacterium. Taxonomy (GTDB): domain Bacteria; phylum Nitrospirota; class Thermodesulfovibrionia; order Thermodesulfovibrionales; family Dissulfurispiraceae; genus JAAYUK01. Next base: position 5,925 of record DATHDH010000035.1, read on the forward strand.
GGCTATTTTGGCGCATTTATTGAAATTGCCGGGGCTGCGGCAATGAACGGCACAAGCGCAATGATAGCTTCGTGAGACTCAAGGACTTCATGAGCGGCGCGTTGGCATGAGGAGAACGCTTCACATT
>DATHDH010000036.1:0-5994 GCA_035319145.1 Dissulfurispiraceae bacterium
CATTGCGTCGAAGCTCGAAGCCGGAATGTCTCTTCAGCAGCCGAGCGCGGCGTCGAAAAAAAGCAGCGCACATGCCGAGCGGCCGGTGAAAGAAACAGGCGAACCGCAGCGGTCTCAGCCTGTCGACGAAGTGCAGAAACCAGTCGTACAAAGCGCATCTTCGGCTCCGGCTCCGGCGGGCAAGGATACTACAGTTTCGCCCGATAAGGCCAAAGATGCCGTCTATCATGCCCGCATCTGTTCTTTTAAGAAGAAAGAGCTTGCGGTAACCTTGAAAAAGGAAGTGGAAAAGAAGATTGGCCGTACCAATAAGGTCACACTCAGCAAGGACGGGATGTTCTATACGGTCCGTGTTCATGGATTCGGTTCTGTCGACGACCTGAAGGCCGCCATGGAGAAGCTTCGCATCAAGGAGTTCATGATCGGCAAGACTGTTGCTGGTTAATAAATTAAATAATGCATATGGGAGGCCATATGAAGATGCCCGAATATGTGACCAAGGAAGAAGTCCGGCGCGTCTGCACAGAGCTTGGCATTTCAGATTGGACAAAGAAGAGGAAGCCGGAGGTCACGATCGAAGAGGCCGCAATCATCTTCGGCGTTTTTTCGACAAAGGGCTTGGGCATCGACATCGAAGACTTCCGGGCGGGCCTTGCGGTGGAGCTGGAACACGGCATCGTTTTCAAGCAATTCAATGTGACCAACAATCATCCTCTCCTGACGGCCAAGATAGTTATGGCCCATTTCATGGAGTCTCTCGATTATTACAAACTCCTTGAGGTGGCCGAGCTGGAAGGCGATCTCGTCAAAGCCCTTGCCAATGGCGACATGCAGAAGACAACCGGCAAATACAGCAGGCTGCTCCGCGCCCGCATCGCACTCAACGAAGCCGAGGCAAAACGCATCGGTTAGTCCATAGTTTTATCGTCAGTATGACAGGCCGGGCAGTATCGCTCATTCTCGGACGGCATCCGGCCGTCCTCCGAGGTATTCGCTCGGCGCTTACATCCCAGTAGGCGCCGAGCGAATAAAGCCGCTCTCCTTCCCGACCTATCATACTTTGCTCATTTTGCCATGGCAGTTCTGGGTTTGTGTATCATGCAGGTTTTCATCACCGCTTCTGCATTGGACTATTTTCCGAAAAGCTCTATACTTTGAGAAAAGAGTCCCGGCAGGAGGTAAGACCATGTCTAAAATCGTCATTGTTGCGGCTCGCGGGCGTTTTGAGGCTTACAGATTTACCAGGACCGACAAGGCTACACCGCGGCTTGAGCTGATTGGAGTATTCGATCTCATCAGTGCCCACAAAAAGCTGTCTGAAAAGGTCTCCGACAGCGCCGGCAGGTTCGGGCGGAAAGGGGCGCCCAGCCATACAGCAAAGGGCTACGGCGAGGAGCATACCGTGCGGCTTGAAGAAGAGCGGCGTTTGATCAAATCGTTAGCCGACGCAGCGGCAGATGTCCTGAAGCAGGAGAAGGCCGGCTCCTGGATACTCGCGGCAGAAAAATCCATCGCGTCTCAGCTGCAGGAAGCGCTCGACCCTTCCGTCCGGGGCATGCTTGCCGGAACGATACCCGCCAACCTCTCAAAGGCCGACAAGAGCGAGATTCTTAAACGGGTGAAGGACATATAGCTTACATTATCGCAGAAAACTAGGCACTTTTTGACATTGTGGGTTAAGTCGCATCGCAGACAGGTCGATAAGATCATAAAGAACAAGGGGAAAACCTGTCTCCGAAGCGCTGCGCCGACCAAATAGCCGGAATATCAACAGGAGTCCGGCATCGGAAGGCCCCTCGGCGCTCCAGGAACGTCCGGCTCGGTGCGCATGAGCGCAGACCGCCGATGGGGAGGAAGCGAATATGAAGTTGCCGTCTTTATTGCAAAATTGCTCGATCAGTAAGCGCATTTCGGTATTAAGTGCCCTCGTCGTGCTTTTCGTGATGGCAGTCATTCTCGGCGTCACCTATTACAAAACCAAATCGGCTCTCTACGCGAATGAGATACGGGCATTGAAGACGGAACTCGACAGCGTAAAGGGGATGGTTTCGGTGTTTGACGCCAGTGCCAGAAACAGCGCTGAACGGTTTTCTTCGATTTTTATTTCGTTAGTCCCGGCAGATATTTCGGTGTCGGCCGAAAAGACGATTCGTATCGGAACGGAAGAGACACCGACGGTCCGAGCCGGCGGGGCAGTCCTCAACATGAATTTCTCTCAGGTGGATCGCTTTACGCAGATCACCAAGGGATCGGTCGCTACCATATTTGCCCGCCGCGGAGACGATTTTGTCCGCATTACCACATCACTCAAAAAAGAAGACGGCTCCAGGGCAGTCGGCACCTTGCTTGACCGCTCTCATCCCGGCTATCAGAAGCTGCTGGCCGGAGAAGAATACCTCGGCAAGGCACGGCTTTTCGGCAAGGAATACATGACGAAATATACGCCGATTCAAGATAGTCACGGGAAGGTCATCGGAAGTTATTTTATCGGCTTCGACATCTCCGACAGCATGAAGGCCATGAGCGAGACGATCAAGAAGATCAAGGTCGGAGAGACCGGATACTTCTATGTGCTTGACGCTGCTGAGACCAAAAACAAAGGGACGCTGGTGGTACATCCGGCGCAGGAAGGCAAGAATATCTACGAGGCGAAAGACGCCTCGGACCGGCAGTTCATCAAGGAAATCATCGAAAAGAAAGAAGGGGAGGTAATCTATCCTTGGCTTAATAAAGAGCTCGGAGAGACTTCTCCTCGCGACAAAATCGTCGTGTACACATTCTTCAAGAGCTGGAACTGGGTGATTGCGGCGGGTGGCTATATCGATGAGATTGAACGCCAAAGCGCCTCGGTCGTCTACACGCAGATTGCGGTGAGCCTCATCGGAACCGCTGTCATCGTCGTCCTGCTTTTTGTGCTTATTTCGCATATTCTCAAACCGCTGGGTGTCTTTACGGCAAAGGTCGAGGAGATCGCATCCGGAAACCTCGCCGTGGAAATCAATGCCGCCGGCAATGATGAAATAGCCCGTCTCGGCTACGGCATGGAAAAAATGGTCTCCTCGTTCAACGGGACCCTGAAAAATATGGTCAATGCATCGGCCCGGACCGTCAGTTCCGTCGAGGTGCTGCGGACGAAAGCGGAGCGAGCCAACGAAGGGGCGAAGAACCAGGCTGAGCAGGCCACCCAGATTGCGACCGCTGCGGAACAGATGAGCCAGACGATTACCGATATCTCCCGGAACACAGCCGTCGTGTCGGAGACGTCGGCTGACGCGCTGGGTACTGCCGAGCAGGGGAAAGATGTGGCATCGGGCGCCGTGGAGACCGTCGGCAAGGTTTATAGTTCGACCATTGAACTCTCGACGATGATTGACAAATTAAACGGCCGTGTCGGTGAAATCGGGGATATCATTACCGTAATAAATGATATTGCCGACCAGACTAACCTGCTCGCCCTCAATGCAGCCATTGAAGCGGCGCGCGCCGGTGAGCAAGGGCGTGGATTTGCGGTTGTTGCGGACGAGGTCAGGCGGCTGGCGGAGCGTACCATGAAGGCCACGGCGGAGATAACCCAGAAGATTGCAGCAGTTCAGCGCGAAACGGAGCAGACAACGCGTTCCATGGGTGATGCTTCGGAAGAGGTCACGAAGGCGACCGACTATATCCGGCAGGTGGGTGAGACGCTTGACTCGATTGTCGAAGCCGTCGGAAGGGTGCAGGGGCAGATAGGCCAGATAGCTACTGCCGTGGACGAACAATCAGCTGCGGCTGAAGAGGTTGCCGGCAATATAAGCAGGACGTCGCACATAGCTTCAGAGATCGAACAGCTTTCGCGCGATGTTGCGGGCGAAGTCAATACACTTGCCGAGGTGTCCGAGGGGTTGAAGAACGCGGCGTCAATATTCAAGCTGCGTTCTTGATACATCTTTGTGAATAAAGTGGAATAAACCGCAAATGTCAGAGTGAGACGTCCTCGGCTATGCCGTTGCGTTCCGTAAGCATACGTTCGACCTTTGTCCAATCGACCCTCTGCGCTGCTCCCGCTTCCTGTATCTTGAGCTCTGCCTCGGAGCGTAGATTCTTGAACTTCCCGTAAGCGTCGCCGTTCACTTCCAGAAATACGCGGTTGCCGTCGGTGACCGCAACCTTTACCGGCATGTAAAGAATTTCGCCCGGAGTATTGCGGGTTACCTCGGGGAAAAATTTCTCCATATGCGCCGGATGCACACGAATGCAGCCATGGCTTGCAAACCGGCTGATTGACGCGGGCTTATTTGTTTCGTGGATAAGAATACCCGGAATCGAGGTCTTCAGCGCATATTTACCGAGCGGGTTTGCGGGCCCGGGAGGAACAGAGGTGACGACCTCTTTCCCTTCTTTCTCCATCTCTTCCTGAATCGACGGCGGCACAAACCAGGTCGGATCCTTCTGTTTCGCCAGAATAACAAACTTGCCGGTCGGCGTGCGCCAATCAAAGCCGTTTGACTTGTGCGACAGCCCGAGCGCTACCGGGAAGGTGTCGACCAAACGCCTGTCCTTGAAGAGATAAAGACGGCGTTCCGGGATATTAATAACAATACCTTCGTCAAGGGTGGCGGGAATAATTTTGCGATCGAGAATCTTGAGTTGGAGGCCGGGCGATAGTCGTTTTTTTGGATCGAGCCCATTGATTTCCGCAATACGTTTCGCAGGCACTCCGAGTTTGGCCGCCACACGATCCAGCGTGTCGCCTTTCACAACGGTGTAGACGGACTCGCCGCCGATAACGGAGGCGTGAACAAATGAGCATGTTCCAAATATAAAAAGGGCCGAGAGCACTACAACGAACCACATGACATATCATAATAGCGCGAGCGACGGTCGGCGCGCAAGATGAAAGGCGGCGAACAGGTATAATATTCTGACTATGGGGCCTTCGGTGCTCGACAATCAGCTCTTTTTTTTGATCAATCAGGGTTGCGCCAACACGCTGTTCGATATGATCATGCCGTTTATTACCTCAAGAGGCTACCTTCTCTTGATCCCGTATTTATTTGTTCTTTTCTTCAAGGCATTCGGCGCGGAACGAAGAAAAGAAGACGTGCAGCAGGCAATTTGGGCGATCTTCTTCTGTGTAGCCGCGGTTTTGCTGGGAGACTGGGCCTCCAATGAGCTGAAGGCAGCCACGGCGCGTATGCGCCCGTGCGAAGCACTCGACGGTGTTCACCTGTTAGTGGGCTGCACGAAATCCGCGTCCATGCCTTCGAATCACGCGACGAACTCGTTTGCGGCGGCAGTCGCACTGCTGCTGTTTACGCGGCAGCAGCTCAACGGGATTCTGTGGTGGTACCCTCTTGCGCCGGCAGCCCTGATCGCCTTTTCGCGCGTCTCTGTCGGCGTGCATTATCCTTCCGACGTGCTGGCGGGCACCGTGCTGGGAAGCGCGGTGGCCTTCATGCTTTATGGAGCGTTCCGCCTGTTTCAATCTTGTTTCGCCAAGAAACCTCATGAAACCATTTTGGCCGCCGTATTGATGTCTCTCAGCCTCATCCGTATCTATTATGTTTTGCACGGTCCGCTCGACCTCAGTCCGGATGAGGCGCACTATTGGGAATGGGCCAGAAGGCTTGATCTCAGCTACTACTCCAAGGGGCCTGCTGTTGCTTATATCATAGCCGCCGGGACCGCGCTTTTCGGCGATACCGTATTCGGCGTAAGATTCTTTGCGCTAATCTTTTCCGCATTCGGCAGTATTCTGCTCTATCGTCTTATGGTCGGCATGTATATGCCGCAGGATGCGGCTGATGCCAAGGGTCGGGAGTCGGCACAGAACAGCGCCTTATGGGGTGCGCTGATGCTTCAGATTGTGCCGCTCTTCGCGCCTTTCGGCATCATCCTGACGATCGACTCCCCCTTTCTTTTCTGCTGGATTTTGGGGCTCTTTCTTTTCTGGCGTGCCGTGCAACGGCAGGCGGGGTTTCGTGCACTGACCGCGTGGCTGCTAGTCGGCCTTGC
>DATHDH010000037.1:0-16294 GCA_035319145.1 Dissulfurispiraceae bacterium
GACGGAATAGTGTTATACAGCATATCCGCAAGTTGCTGCATCTTGGCGGAAACGGCATCCTTCGTAAAATTGCTTCTGAGGAGCCGAACGCCGCAATTGATATCATAGCCGACGCCGCCGGGTGAAATAACGCCTTCCTTCAAATCAAATGCGGCGACACCGCCGATAGAAAAGCCGTACCCTGAATGCACATCGGGCATTGCCAGGGAACAGCCGACAATGCCCGGCAGCGAAGCGACATTTGCGACCTGTTCGATTGAACTGTCTTCAAGATATTCTTCAAGACGTTCGTCAACATAAATCAAGCCGTCGGTCCGCATGCCCGGCTTGAACGATCGAGGGATCAGGAGACGATTCTGATCAATTCGCTGCAGTTTGTCTCTCATCGAAGCCATCCTCTCGGGTTCAAATGTCGAATATGACCTCTACCCGCCACAGATTACCACAAGGTGCGAAGACGAGGTTATGATAGGTGGCAGCCTTTACTAACAATCGTCGCTCGTGCCGGTCGGATGAGAAGCGTTCTCCCCAAATGCGTCCGCTCGCATGGAATACGCCGTCCTGTTTCGTACAAGCTCCGGCATCATCCATTTCAATTCTAGAAGCAACAATATCTTCGGTATCAAACAAGAATATCAACTCATTGAGGACTCGCACGAGCAGGACGTCTCGCGATTCAGCATCAACATGAAAAGCTATCGATTCTTCTTCGCGCACCCGGCCCGGGTCCGTAATCAGACTGAAGAGAGCCATCCCGGCATTTTGGAGTGCTTCGCCGCAGCTGGCCCCTTCGGCGGAAATGCCGGCATCTCCCGCCGCATCGAGAACCTGATAAGGCATACGCAGTGATGACTGCCTCATTCTTTTATTTTCCCCTAATGGAAGTTTTTCGGCAAGCGCCTGACATCCGGCAAGAGATGCCCGAAACCAGAACACGTTCCCGATTTGAGGAATACTCCCGGCGGATCCGACTGCGGACGCGAATCCCGCCCTTCTGAAAAACAACCGGTTACGCTGACGGAGCTTTTTGGCATGCGAGTTGCTAATACCGATGAACATGAGGAAACTCCTCATAAATAATTATCAACAAGAAAAACGGAGGGTACGTACGTGAAAAAGATCTTTGTTTCGATGCTCACAACCGGAGTGGCATGTATGCTCGCGGCTGCACCGGTCCTGGCCGCCTCAGCGACTGATGACCCGGGCATTCAGAAGCGCATGGACATCCAGCAGAAGCGCATTGATCAAGGCGGTCAGAGCGGACAGATAACGCCGAAGGAAGAGAAGAAGCTCGACAAGCAGCAGCAGCGCATCAAGAAGAAAGAAGCCCGCATGAAGTCCGACGGCAAGCTTACGAAGAAGGAACGCGCAAAGCTGACCAAGGAGCAGAATAAAGCCAGCCAGAAGATATATAAAGAAAAGCACGACAATCAGGTCGTGCCGCCGGCAACTCCATCAAGCGTCAAGTAACCTCAAGGGGGGGATGGGGTGAACAGGGTCGGGGAATCCCGGCCCTGTTTTGTTTCTCAAAGGTTCACACTCATAGTGCACTGCAGTGTCCGGTATAATAAAATAAGGTAGTTGCATTTTCACAAGCTGGGAGAAGCCCTTTGCACATTCCCTTGTTTGCCGTGAGTGATGAGAAAAACCGCCAGCTCCTCGCAGATATGCAAAGCCTCGGCATCAGCGAAGCCGATATCGAGGAAATTTTTATTCGCTCATCGGGCAAAGGCGGACAGCACGTCAACAAGACATCAAGCTGTGTCTACCTGATTCACAAGCCCACCGGTATTGAGATCAAATGCATGCGGGACCGCAGCCAGTCAATCAACCGCTTTCTGGCCCGAAGGGAACTGATCGAAAAAATAAAGGAGCTGAAAGGCATGCCGACTGCGGAAGAAAAACAGCGGCAGCGCATTCGCAAGCAGAAGCAGCGAAGAAAAAGCAGGCACCTCCGCAAAGAGAAGCCGGAAATACTGTCGGATCCGACCTCCCCTGACATCAGTACGACATGATATCCATTCACTCATCAACCAGGATATGAGCATGCTGATCCTTGCGCTTGCTGCTATAAGGCCGCTATCATAAATCCATGGCGCACCTCTACAAGACACGAATTTATTATGACGACACCGATGCGGGCGGAGTCGTCTATTATGGCCGCTATCTCAGCCTACTGGAGAGGGCACGGACAGAGTTTCTCGAAGCGAGCGGCATCAGCGTTGCAGCATTTCATATGTCGGGCCTCTTTTTTGTCATCACGCACGTTGATATTCATTACCGTCGGCCCGCCCGGCTGGGCGAGATCGTTTCAATCACATCGGAAGTCACTTCGATGAGAAGTGCAAGCCTGATTGTCAAAAACCGCATTGAGCGTGACGGCGCCCTTCTTGTTGAAGCCGATGTTACTATTGCATGCGTTGATGGAAATGGTCGTCCGCAGCGGCTTCCCGCAGGCTTTCGCGCGCTTGCGCCCGGAGAAAATCCAGAAAGTCCGGCATAGCGCTTCCGGAGGAGGATTCCTTGAACATTGAAGAAAAACTGACCGCGCTCGGTATTTACCTGACGGAAACGCCGAAACCACTCGGCTCATACGTTCCCTGCGTGCAGAGCGGCGCTCTGCTTTTTCTCAGCGGGGTGCTGCCCCTGTGCGACGGAAAACTCATATGGGCGGGTAAAGTCGGAGATGCACTCACGCTCGAAGATGGCCGACAGGCTGCCCGCCAGTCGGCCATCAATGCCTTATCGGTGCTGAAATCCCATCTGGGCAGCCTCGACAGAATAAAGCAGTGCGTGAAGGTAAACGGTTACATTGCCTCAGCGCCGTCCTTCTCCGACCACCCGAAAGTTCTGAACGGCTGTTCCGACCTGTTGTTCGAGGTATTCGGCGAGGCGGGTCGTCACGCGCGTGCGGCGCTTGGCGTCGCATCTTTGCCGCTCGACGCGCCGGTCGAGATCGACTTTATTTTCGAGATCGCGCCGGAGTAGTCTTACCTGGCCCGCATGGGATTATCGTAGACCGACTCTTCACGTACCCGCTTGTCATCGGGCCGCTGCTTCAGCATCCGGAACTCTGCTACCGCCCTGTCATACTGCAGGAAACTCGCCTTGCGGTTTATCAGGATCTCTTCGATGGCATTCGTAACCTCATCAAGACGTGCCATCATCTTTGCGCGCTGAGACTGATCAGCATTCGGCGCCTCTAGGGCAGCCATTATTCCGCGGCTTTCACCGGCAAGTTTTTGCCCCTGACCATCCGCCTCTGCAATGCGGTTGTACAAATCATTACATTTTTCACAACCTGCCGGGGGGGTGCCCACCTGCGGACGCTCGTTCCATGCAGCGAGGACCGATTTTGCGCGCGGGATGTCCGTGTGCGAGGCAAAAGACAAGGAAATCATAAAGCATACGAGAAACATGATTACAAAAGATTGCACTGCGCTTTTCAATCTGCAATTCATAATGAATCCTCCCTTTTCTCTATATCATCAACATATTATCAATCAGAACCCTTTAGCCATTATCTCCGCTTGACGCTTTGCTTCCGCGATGATACGCGCCTTCTCATTGACTTCGGCCATTAGCATCGGCTCGACCAAGATTTGACGAATGTCGGTAAAACCGATAAACCCGAGGATAAGGTTCATATATGCGGTCTGCAGATCATAGCCCTGAGCGCCCGTTTCAGCGCCGTATGCCCCGCCTCTCGCATAAATGGCCATGAGCGGCTTTCCGGTCACAAGGCCTTTGTATCCTTCAATCGGAGTATAACTGAACGTGTAGCCCGGCTGCACCAGGAGGTCGATATAATGTTTCAGCTTATAGGGGATGCTGAAGTTCCACATCGGCGTCGATATGAGATATTTGTCGGCAGCCTTGAAGCCGGCGATGATGTCTTCCACGGGCTTCCACGCCAGTTTTTGCTGATCCGTATGCATTTTGCTCATCAATATGGCATATTTCGCATTGATGACGTCGCCGTCAAATGCCGGCAACACAGTGCTCCAGAGATCGATAACCTCGACCTCGTCAGCCGGATGAGATGCGCGATACGACTCCAGAAACGCCTCCGCAACCTCTATGGATGTCGAGCGGTCCTTGCGCGGAGAAGCTTCGATATAAAGAAGACGTGCCATGATATCCTCCTCTGATTTTTGATGGTCTATTCAAATAATACGCCATTTCAGGCAGGAAGAGAAGCGGTGCGAAACAGCCGGACGTTTCACGACATATTACGCCGTGTCATTCAGCAAGGAGTGCATGCCGGTACTCATTCCACAGCCATTCTTTCGGCACGCCCGCATCAATAAAGTCCCACGGAAGAACTTCATCATGCTCACGCTCCCGAAAGAGAAACCAAGGCGTGTCGATGTCCGCCTTTTCCGACGCCGCGATGTGGTCGAGGCCGTCCGCCATCCCGCGCAGCACATCCGCCAATCGCCTGTCTCCGCGTGCAAAAAAACCCTGCAGATATGCGTATTTCGGCACATCATGAACAACGCGCACATTCGGTACCGCGCGAAACGCGGATTTTATCCTGCGCAGTTTTTCCTTCACCGATTGCATGGTGTCCATCGCGCACCATTGAAACGGCGTAAACGGTTTCGGAACGAAAGTACCGACTCCGGCAGTAACCATGCCGCGCGGCGACTGGCTGCGTATCGCCCGGACAAGTGCAACGAGGCCATCGATATCATCATCCTGCTCGCTAGGCAAGCCGATCATGAAATAAAGCCGGAGGTTGCGCACGCCGTGCTCAAGGACAAGCCGGGCCGTTTCAATGATTCCGCGCTCGGTGATTCTTTTGTTGATAACCTTTCGCAGCCGCTCGGTACCCGCCTCAGGGGCAATCGATATGCTCCTCGCCCCTGCAAGCCGTTTCAGCAAATGCGCGCTCCGCTCGTCGGCCCGAAGTGATGTCAGCGAAAACTCCACACCGGCAACGGCCAGCACATCGTCAATGAAGCGATAGTCGGTCAATGACGGCCCGACGAGACCGACCCGGCACCCGAGCCGTCTCGCCTCAGCGATTTCAGAAGCCACGGCATCAACGGATTTATGGCGAACCGGGCGGTAAAGATTCCCGACCATGCAGAACCTGCAGCCCCATGGACAGCCACGCATCGCCTCCACCAGATACATATCCGAAAATTCGCTCTCCGCAGAAACAACCGCCGTTCTGATAGGGGAATCATCAGAAAATTCGCAGACTTGCCTACTAATCCTCGTGGGGGCTCCGGCCTTCGCTGCACGTGATGATAGGGAGTGCTCCACACCATACCTGACTTCGTAATTCGCCGGAATATAGATGCCCGGAATGCCCGAAGCAGCACCGACTGCCGCTTTTCCTTCGGCAGCATAAATATTGAGAAACGCCGGAAGCGACTCTTCTGCATCGCCGACGAAGAGCAGATCGAAAAAAGGGGCAAACGGCTCAGGATTTATTGTAGCGCAGACACCTCCGCCCATAACGACCGGGTGACGTACGGTTCGTTCTGCGGACAGAAGTGGAATGCGCGACTGCCGCAGAATGCGGGCGATATTGGGATAGTCGTTTTCGAAGGCGACTGAAAAGGCTATGATGTCGAATTCGGCAAGCGGACGTTTCGACTCTAGAGAAAAGATCGGTGTTCCTGAGCGGACATACTCCTCAAATACACTGTCTCCGGGGAAAAAAGCGCGCTCGCAGATTATGTCGGCCCGGCTGTTGAGATAGCGGTAAATACCTTGAAACCCCAGACTCGCCATCCCCACACCGTACTGATTCGGATAGACGAGGCAGACAGTTCTTTGCCCGCCCCGAGCCGTTCTGATAGTGCCGCGCTCGGCGGCCAGCAAGCGATCCGCTTCCGCAATCAGGCGTCGGTTAATAGCTTCTCACCGGATCTCTGTCAAGTCTCAAAACTCCGGGCGTGACGCAAAGCCGCAGTAGCCACGCCGGTGTTCCCCCGCCGGCTCCGCCCATCGCCAGCCGGTCATGCACGAAGAACCGATGCACTTGCAGCCGTCCCATACGCTGCGCTTCATGCGTCCGCCGGCATCCACGAGCGTGTGGTTGGAAAGCGCAGACTGAAAGAGCAGAATGCATTTCTTGGAATGTGCTTCATCGTCTGTCATCAACATGGCTCAGCTCCTAAATCCTTTTGCGCAGAAAGGCCGGAATATCATATTCGTCATCCACATCAAAGAGCGACTCTTTCGGCTTGCTCGGTTCCGGTTTCTTTTCCGTCGGTTCAGCGCCCGCATGTGCAACAATCGCCCTCTCCGGCTGTAATGTCTGAACAGGCGCCGCTTCTGCCGCCGGCGCAGGTGCAACCGCAACAGAGGGCGACGCGACAGCATGGATCTGAACCACCGGCCTGACGGACGACGCTGGAAGCACGGCAGGCCGCGGTGTTTCGCGCGCGACAGGAACCGTCTTTGCGAGGATCCGATCGGTCGCGCCCAGCGCAAGAGGTTCTTTCGTCGGCGTCCACTGCCTCACATTCGGCAGGACCGCCTTATCCGTCCGCTCCTCGAATCCGGTTGCGATGACCGTCACCCGGACCTCGTCTTCCATATCCGGATTGATGACGGCGCCGAGTATGATATTTGCATCCTCTGCCGATGCGTCATGAATAAGCGATGCAGCTTCCTGCACCGCATCGAGCGGCATGTTGATGCCTCCGGTGATGTTAATCAGAATGCCGCGGGAACCGTCGATTGAAGAGTCTTCGAGCAGCTGGTTCGAAATGGCGCGCTTGGCCGCCTCGAAAGCACCGCCCTCGCCCTTGCCGCTGCCGACGCCGATAACAGCGCGGCCGCCGTTCTGCATCACCGATTTCACATCCGCGAAATCAAGGTTAATGAGCCCCGGGATGAGGATAAGGTCGGATATGCCCTGTATCGCCTGGCGCAGGACATCGTTCGCGATGGAAAACGATTTCAGCAGCGGCGCGCCTTTGCCGGCAACGGCAATAATACGGTCGTTCGGGATGACGATCAGCGTGTCGACATTCGGCCTGAGTTCGCGTATTCCTTCGTCGGCCCGCATAGCGCGCTTCTTCCCTTCATAAAAGAAGGGCCGCGTGACTACACCGACCGCTATAATGCCGAGCGCCCTGGCTATGCCTGCAATAATCGGCGATGCGCCCGTGCCGGTCCCGCCGCCCATGCCGGCAGTGATGAAAACCATATCGGCGCCTTCCAGAGCGGCTGCTATGGCATCTTTGTCTTCGGCTGCGGCCTGCCGTCCGAGTTCGGGGTCAGCCCCGGCGCCGAGGCCGCGTGTTACCTGACCGCCGATCTGTATCTTGACCGGCGCAAGCGAGGCATCAAGATGCTGCCGGTCGGTATTGACGGCAATGAATTCCACGCCGTATATATTCGCCGCAATCATGCTGTTGATGGCATTGCCGCCCCCGCCGCCGACCCCAACGACCTTCAGCTTGGCAACGGGTCTGTCCACTTCCTGCAATTCAAACATGGTGATGCCTCCTACCTTTTCCCCAGGAAATTCTTGAACCATCCGCTCATCGTCGCCGCAATGCGTTGAAACATCTGCGACGGATCGCCGAGCTCAGCCGTCTGCTCCTGTGATTCAGCCGTGTACAAGACCAGGCCGATGCCGGTCGCATACATGGGATGACTCAACTCAGGCGCCTGCGAGCGGACACGCCGGCGTTCCGATGACCTCGCAACAACCGACGGATCCGGAACCGAGACCTCCGGATATCCGATGCGTACCGGCATGCGGAGCACTGCGGCTGCATAAGGCTCCAGTCCTGAAAGCAGCGAACTGCCGCCGGTCAGAACCGTCTGTGAAATATCGGCTCCGGAAAAGCGCACCTCATCTATCTCTTTCATGACGAGTTCGAGCGTCTCTTCCGCACGCGGCTGAATAATGGAGGAGATATCTTTGGCAGAGATCGTTTTGACATGGCCATTGGCAAGGGCAACCTTGATCGGACGTTTTTCCTGCCGCTCATCGCACGACACCGAGCCGAACATCTTCTTGATGCGCTCGGCCTCTGGGAAGGAAACTTCGAGCCCGACAGAAAGGTCGTTCGTAAAGTGATTGCCACCGATGCCAAGCACCGCAGTCTTCACAAGCCAGCCGTCACGGTAGACCGCGATATCGGTCGTGCCCCCGCCGATATCGACAAGCGCAACGCCTTGGGAGCGCTCCCGGGCAGTAAGCGTTGCTTCCGCGGAGGCAATCGGCTGCAAAACAATATCTGAAATCGTTATCCCCGCATTCGAGCATGCCTTCAGCAAATTCTGCACTGCGGCCACGGCGCCGGTTACAACGGTAACCTTGACATCGAGTCGCATCCCCGCGAGGCCAACCGGGTCCTTGATGCCGCCCTGGCCGTCGAGGATAAAGTCCGTCGGCAAGACATGCAGGATCTCCCGATCCTGCGGCACATATGCAGCGCTGGCCGCATCAAGCGCCATGGCAATATCCTGAGACGTGACCTTCTTTCCCTTAAGATTCGTTCCTCCCTCGCTGCTGATGCTCTTGATATGACTGCCGGCAATCCCGACACAGACCGAAAGCGAGCGATCTCCGGATTGCACCGTCTCCGATATTGCACGACGAATGGCGTCGGCAGCTGCATCGGCATCAATCACAACACCTTTGCGCAGACCGGTCGAAGGGAATGTCCTGGCAGATGTGACCGAAACTCCATCATTGCTTGTCTGCCCGGTAACGACGCATATCTTCGTCGTGCCGACATCGAGGCCGATGACGCCTCCGTTAGTGTTTCTTTGCCTGCCCATGCGCTCCCAGCTTCCCATCGGTTCCTACGGTCGCAACATCCTGATTCACAGGTTTTACCACAATACGGTTTGCAAAACGCAGGTCGATATACTCCACCTTGATATTCCGCTTCGCAATCTCTTCCCTGACGAACTGGAGGTCGTTCAATTTCCGCTCGAAATCCCCTGCCCCTATCTTGATGGATACGTCATCAAGATGCAGCGTAATATCCTCGGGTCTCGTGCCGGTTACGACGACGGAACCGTTTCCTGCAAATCCTCCGCGCTTCGCATGCACCGTCTCGATAAACCCGAGGGCTTCCGAATAGGCGTCCTTCATATGCACCGGATCGATAGTACGAATGACCGGAAGAAAGTGCGTTGGGACGCTTTTCAGGTCCTCCAGCAGAACGCCATCGCGATCGATGAGGTACGTATGCCCCTGAAATTCAAGCAACGCACGAGGCACGGCTTCAACTACCCGCACCGACACGCGGCCGGCGAGATCCTTCCTGATTGCGGCATCCTTGACCCACGGCGACTTCAGCACGCGAGCCTTCAATTCAGCGCTCGACACGGAAAACAATTCGTCTCCCCGCCTGAGATGCAGAAGGCTCACGATATCCTCAGCCTTCAAATGATGACTTCCGGAAATGGCAATATCGTGCACCACGACGATTTTTTTTGCCAGCAGAAAAGATCCGACGAAACAGGCAAGACAGATGCATCCGAGAACTGCGCTGTAAAAAAGAGTTCTCCGCTCTTTCAGGGTTTCAAGAGGGCGCTGATTCCGCATCATGCCGTTGTCTTCTCCAGAGCCAGCCGCAACATTTCCTCAACGAGATCGCCGAACGACAAACCCGCAAGCCCAGCAATCTTCGGAAGAAGGCTCGTTTCGGTCAATCCGGGAACAGTATTGACTTCGAGCACGAACGGCGTGCCGTCTTCCGCAACGATGAGATCCACCCTCGTCGCGCCGCAACAGCCAAGTGCCTGATGCGCCTTGAGCCCGGTCTCACATGCCCGTTCATACACAACCGCAACGAGTTCCGGAGGGAGGATATAGTTCGTCTTCTCTGATTTATACTTGGCCTCGTAATCATAGAATTCGCGGGATGGCCGAACCTCCACCCCTCCGAGCATGCGCGAGCCGAGAATGCCGATTTGTATCTCTTTGCCTCGAATATATTGTTCGATAATAATTGTAGTGCCGTAACGGAATGCCTCCCTCATAGCGGCTTGCACGCCACCCGCGTCTTTGACTATCGTAACGCCGATGCTCGATCCCTGTGCAACCGGCTTTACCACCCACGGTAGAGCAAACGGAACAGCAGGCATGTCCGACGTCTTCTGTTTCACGAGTACATATTGCGCAACAGGAAGGTGGTGTTCGCGAAAAAGCACTTTGGATGCTTCCTTGTCCATCGCCAGGGCTGAAGCCAGTATGCCGGAGCCGGTATAAGGGATCTCCATGACCTCGAGCATGCCTTGCAGGGCACCGTTTTCACCGTGCCCGCCATGCAGGGCGATAAATGCCGCATCGATCTTTTCACGCACCAGGGTTTCTGCAACAGTGCGGTCAGGGTCAATATGATGGACGTTGTATCCGCGCTCTTTCAGGGCGTGAAAGACGGCTGCGCCGCTCCGGAGCGAGACATCGCGCTCGGCAGATGTCCCCCCCGCGAGCACCCCGATTTTCTTCTTCGTTATCATAGGCCCCCTTATAGAATCCCATAGTATAGCAGACCAATCGACGGCCCCGGAAATGTCCTATTTACCAGTCTCCGATTAGGCGGATCTCCGGCTCAAGGAGAATCCCGAAGCACTCGAAGACCCGTCGTGAAACTTCCTCCATCAGTCTGCGATAATCGGCCGCATGTCCGCCGCCAAGATTGACGAAGAAATTTGCATGCAGAGAACTCACCTCGACATTGCCGACCCGCATGTCTTTGCATCCCGCTCGATCTATCAACGCCCCCGCTGCTTCTCCAGGAGGATTTCTGAAGACACAGCCCGCGGAGCGCTCGCCGACAGGCTGACTTGCCGACTTTTCGGCTTTATAATCTGCCATCCTTTTTCGTATCGCATCAGGTGAATCCTGTCCCAATTGAAGAACGACCGACGCAATCAGCGCTCCCGTCGGCAGAGAAGTCTTACGATACTGCATACCGAGCGCTACGGCGTCGAAGGATGCTTCAGGACTCGATGCGGAAAGGACGGTAGCCGACTTGAGAACATCTTGCATTTCAACGCCGAATGATCCTGCATTCCCGGCGACGGCACCGCCCAATGTCCCCGGAATCCCGGAGAGCCCTTCGAGGCCGCCTAGTCCAGCTTCCGCTGCAAGATGAAGCATGCTCTGCAGCGGAACCCCGGCATCGGCACGTATCATTCCTTGTGCCGCATCAACGTTCACCGTCCTGAGCAGTTCAGTCGAAATGACTGCTCCGCGGACCCCTTTGTCGCTGACCAGTATATTTGAGCCTTTCCCGAGTATCAGGTAGGGAATTTCTTCGGTCCGGAGCATGAGAAACAGCTCAGGCAACTGGTTATGGTCAGGCATGAGCAGAATATCGGCCGCGCCGCCGATGGCCGTGTAAACCCGGCCGGAGAGCAGCTCATTGCATCGAAAGGAGACCTTTCGCTCGCGGCACCATGCAATGACGGGCTTCAAATGCATAGCTATCCGCCTTCAGTTCCCCCGCCGGACCGGCTTAGCAGCAGATTCAGGACACGTTCTCCTATTTTAAAAACATCGCCGGCGCCGAGGGTGAATAATATGTCGCCGGGCCGCAGAAATCCTGAGAGTTCTTGAGCGGCGCGCTCTTTGTCCGGCAAATAGTGCACATTGTCGAATCCGCCTGCCGTGATCATGCGGCACAGCTCTGACGATGAAACCCCTTCGATAGCCGGTTCTCCGGCCGAATAGATATCGAGCAGGAACACAATATCCGCATCTCGAAAACAGTCGGCAAAGGAGCCCATGAGGTCTCGCGTCCTCGTATACCGGTGAGGCTGAAAAAGAACAACGATGCGGCGGTCGTTGAAGCACCGGCGGGCCGCACTCAGCACGGCCTGCAGCTCCGTCGGATGATGTCCGTAGTCATCATAGACACTGATGCCGCTCACCTCACCTTTGCATTCAAACCGCCTGTGGACTCCCCCGAAATGCGCAAGCGCCCTCCGGATAATCTCGATGGGGATCCTGAGTTCAAGGGCAGCGGCTATCGTGCTGAGACTGTTCAGGACGTTGTGAATGCCGGGCATCGGCAGAGAAAAGGTCCCAAGTTTTTCACCGCGATACGATACGTCGTACTGCATGCGCGGGCCGTTGCTCGTAATATTCGCCGCGGAGATATCAGCCTCTTCCGAGAGTCCGTACGTGACGATGCGCCTTGTGATCTGCGGGAGTATCTCCCGGACGAACGCGTTCTCGCGACAGACGATCGCCACCCCGTAAAACGGCACTTTATTGATGAACGACACGAACGCCGACTTCAGCGATTCAAGGTCACGGAAAAAATCCATATGCTCGCGATCGATGTTCGTGATAACCGCAATCGTCGGCGATAGCTTGAGAAACGATCCGTCGCTCTCATCGGCCTCCGCCACGAGGAACTCTCCCTGTCCGAGCTTCGCATTGCTGCCGATGGCCTTCAGCTTTCCGCCGATAACGACGGTCGGGTCGAGGCCGCCCTCGCCCAGAATCGTTGCAAGCAACGATGTGGTAGTCGTCTTGCCGTGGGCGCCCGCCACAAGCACTCCGTACTTGAGACGCCCGAGTTCCGCGAGCATCTCTGCGCGGGGAATCACCGGTATCCCTTGTGCCCTCGCGGCAGAAACCTCGGGGTTCTCTGCCGAGACTGCCGATGATATCACGACAACATGGGATCTGCCGATATTGGCGGCGTGATGACCGATAAGAATGCGGATACCGAGATCTCGGAGACGGCGCGTCGTTTCCGATTCCTTCATGTCGGAACCGGTAACATCGTACCCCAGATTATGCAGGACCTCGGCTATGCCGCTCATGCCGACCCCGCCGATGCCTACAAAATGAAGCGCCCTATAGTGCGTAAACATACAATCATCCCTTCCTCATAAGACTCTGCGCGAGCTGAACAATCCGATCGGCGGCATCGACGCGGGCAAATGCAGTGGCGGCCTTCCTCATGTTTGATCGCAATGTTTCATCAAGATATAACGTACGGAACGATTCGGCCACCCGCTCGCCCGATAGTTCGTGATCGAGGATGACCCGCGCGGCACCCATATCTTCAAGCTTCCGCGCATTCAACACCTGGTGATTGCCTGCAGCGTGCGGATAGGGAACAAGGATAACGGGTTTGCCGATGGCGGTAATCTCGGCGAGTGTCGTGGCCCCAGCCCGGCAGAGGACGAGATCCGCAAGAGCATAGGCTTCCGCCATGCGGTAAACAAAAGGAACTACAACAGCCGGCATGGCGGCGGAACGGTATGCGCTATCAACCACTCGGTGATCGGCCTCGCCGGTCTGGTGGATAAATTGGATGCTGTCGCGCAGGTCGGCCAGCAGCGGCAACGCCTCAGCAACCGCCAGATTGATCCGATGCGCCCCTGCGCTCCCGCCGAAGACGAATATGGTGAAGCGATCAGGCGAGAGCTGGAACGCCGAGCGGGCAGAGCGCTCATCGCAGTGCAACATTGCCTTGCGTACGGGGTTGCCGCTCAAGACGATCTTCCCCTGCGGGAACGCTGCAAGACTCTCCTGATAGGTGGCTGCGACCACATCGACAAGTTTTCCCAGTATGCGGTTCGCAAGCCCCGGCACGGCGTTCTGCTCATGCACCATCGTCGGGATCCCGTTGAAGTGCGCCGCGGCCACCAGCGAAACAGATGCATAGCCGCCGACGCCGATAACAAGGCGGGGCCGCAATCTTTTTACGAGAGCCCGGGCCTGAATCAGCGAATATGCAAAGAGCGCACCGGCCTTCAGCTTCTGGAAGGCCGATTTGCCGACAAAGCCGCGCCCCTTCAGAAAATGAATCTTGTAGCCTGCCTGCGGGATGATTCTCGCTTCGATCCCGTGTTCGGTGCCGACAAACGCAACCTCATCGGCGACGCCATGCTGCAGAAGCGCTTCCGCGATGGCCAGGCCGGGGAATACGTGGCCTCCGGTTCCGCCGCCTGCAATCAGAATGCGCGTCACGTGCGTTCCCCCGAAAGCGCTTCGCCATCCCCGCGCTTCCACTTCGTATATCCGACGCCGTGCCTCCATCTGGACTCGGTCCCGCTTCCTGCGTGCCCGGTCGGGCTTCCCAGAGGCCTTGTCCGCACATCTCCGAATGATGCATTCTTCGAAATATTCAGCAGTATGCCCACTGCGAGCATGTTGACGACAAGAGAAGAACCTCCATAGCTGATGAACGGCAGGGGGAGCCCTTTCGTCGGAACCATCCCTGTGACGACGGCGAAATTGAAGACAGCCTGCACCGCAATCATGATGGCGATGCCGAATGCGAGATAGTGAGCAAACCGGTCGTCACACTTACGGGCAATAGTGACTGCGCGCGCGAAAAAACAAAAGAACAGCAGAACGACGATAACGGCGCCGAAGAAGCCGAGCTCCTCTCCGATGAGCGAAAAAATAAAATCCGTATGGACTTCCGGCAAAAAGGCGAGTTTCTGCTTGCTCTCGCCGAGGCCGACCCCTTTGACGCCGCCGCTGCCGAGCGCAATAAAGGATTGAACGAGCTGAAATCCGCTCCCCTGAGGATCCTTCCATGGATCGAGGAATGCTACAACCCGTTTCCAGCGATATGGCTCGGACACCAGCTTGTAGACTATCGGTACCGCGAGCACTGCAAGCGAAGCAAGATAGCTCAAACGGACACCACCGAGAAAAAGCATCGAGAGCGTCAGCACCGCAAGACTCATAGCTGCGCCGAAGTCGGGTTGTTTGAGGAATACGCCCTGGAAAACCGCCATGATCCCGATGGGAATAATAAAATACAGAATACGATCTTTCCGATATGACGGATGGCTCATGAACCATGCCATAAAGAGCACCATGGCAAGTTTGACGAGTTCGGACGGCTGGAAGGTCGAAGGCCAGAGCCGCAGCCATCGTCTGGCGCCGCCTGCGCTCATTCCCAGCGAGGTAAAGACAAGGATGAGCAGTATCAGCGATATCACCAAGAGGGGAATGGCCGCAGCGCGAAGATACCGGAGCGGTATGCGGCATGCGGCGACTAGAATAGCGAGTCCCATCACGACGGTAATAAGCTGCTTGCGGATAAATCCGAACTGGCTCGGTTCGGCGCCCTTGCCTTTCTGTTTTTCGACGGCCGTCGGAGATACGACCGACGTGGAACTGTATACCGCCATCAGGCCGACAAGCACCAACAGCGCCACCAGCGCGATCAGGATGCGATCATACCGGCGGATCATAACGATCTCACCAGCATTTTGAATTGATCTCCCCGATCCTCATAATTTCGGAACATGTCGAAACTGGCGCATGCGGGCGACAGGAGAACAATGTCTCCCGGCACTGCATGGGCGCGAGCCGTGGCGACTGCTTCCTTTAAAGAATCCGCATAAACTGTTCGCGTCATGTCGCCGAGCGCTTCGCTTATTTTATGTGCCGCCTCTCCGATGAGAATGAGCGTCTTGACCTTCTCCCGGACAGGTTCGCGAAGCAGGTTGAAATCCCCATCCTTGTCGCGACCGCCTGCAATGAGAATTACGGGCTGAGTGTAGCTCTCCAAGGATTTCATGACCGCCGCGACATTTGTGCCTTTCGAATCGTTCACGTACTGCACGCCGTCGACCTCGCGCACAAGCTCCATGCGATGCTCAAGTCCCCGAAACTCGCGAAGCGCCTTTTCTACTGCATCGATGCCGGCTCCGGCGGTCAAGGCAAGGAGCGAAGCCGCCATGGCATTCTCGACATTGTGCGCACCCCGGATGCCAAACGTCGATATGTCGATACTGTGCTCGGTCCCGCCGAACGATAAAACAACCTTGCTCCCGGCGGTGTATGCACCGCGCACCACTTGCTTTCTGCTGAAATAATAGACGTCCGGCAGTTCAGACAGCCCTTCCCATTTGAGGTCAAGCTCCGGGGCGAACGGATCATCGGCATTCAAAACCAGCACGTCGGGGCTTCCCTGATTCTCGAAGATGCGGCTTTTCGAAGCTACGTATGCATCCATACCCCGATAGCGATCAAGATGGTCCGGTGCAACATTCAGAATGGTCGCACCGGAAGGCCGGAACGTTTCGACGGAATCAAGTTGAAAACTCGACACCTCGACGACAAAAAAGTCTATTGCCCGCCGGAACGCCGCCCCGACATCAGCGAGGCCACTTGCTAGAAGCGCCTCGCTGACCGAAACTCCTATATTTCCGCACAGCAATACCCCATATCCTGCATTCCGCATCATCTCGTAGAGAAGTGTCGTTGTGGTCGACTTGCCGTTTGTTCCCGTTACGGCAAGAAACCTCGGAGCGGGATGCCCGTGCGGCGTCACCCTCCCCGCAGCAGAAAAGGCGCATTCAAGCTCCCCGA
>DATHDH010000038.1:0-5876 GCA_035319145.1 Dissulfurispiraceae bacterium
GCTCAGGGATTGCAATGCCGCGGGCATACGGATCGAGAAGGGTTCGCTCATGATTGAAGCGCATGCCTTTATGCGGCGCGAAGGGGCCATATGCCCGGTACGCGTAAATCTGGCCGGAGGCGAGTCCCGGAACAAAAACATGCCAATACTGCTGGGTCTTATTGCTGCGTGGGTCCAGCGTGATAACCCGTGAAGGGCGGACATCGTCGGCAGACTCAAAAAGCAGCAGCTCAATCGTTGTGCTTCTGTCGGAGTAGATGGAAAAATTGACGCCTCCCGGGCGGATTGTCGCGCCGAGAGGGAACGGAGTTCCCGGTCTGATGTCGTCGACGCCCACACAGTCCTCCTGAGATTCCTCATTCGTCGCCGCGCAGCGGTTCCGCATAAATCATACCACAGCAGAAAATTATGAATGACATGGGCTAAACTAACTCCGCTATGGTGCCTAAATCAGAAAGCGCCCAGAGGATTGCTGCCATGCAGAAGCGCCTTGCGGAGAAGCAGCTTGAAGGCGCCGTTATTGTGCATCCCGCAGACATTTATTATTTCGCGGGCACTCGCCAGAATTCCGCCATCTGGATTCCGGCTGCGGGATCTCCGACGATCTTCGTGCGGAAAAGCCTTGCACGGGCAAGCGCCGAATGCGCGCTCGATGATGTGCGGCCTTTTCCCTCAAAGGGCGACCTTGTGACACAAATCGGGCCCGCTGTCCGCCGCATCGGCATGACCTTCGACATCATGCCGGCACAATATTATTTTTTCTATCAATTGGCACTACCGGGCATCGAGATCGCGGACGTTTCCCTGCTGGTCCGGGAGGTGCGGTCCGTTAAGTCCCCGTGGGAACTCGATCGGCTGCGCGAAAGCGGGCGGATGCTGGCCGCCTGCTTGCTGGAAATTCCGAGGTTTCTGCGGCGCGGTATGCGCGAACTGGACCTGGCCGCCGAATTCGAATATCGGCTCAAGAAAATCGGCAACGAGGGAGCAATCCGCATGCGCGCGTTCGGGCAGGAGCTGATAGGCATGGTCTCATCGGGCGCCCAGGCAGCCGCTCCCGGTGTTTTTGACGGACCGGTCACCGGCTGCGGACTCTCGAGTTCGGCGCCGTGCGGGCCATCGGCGGCAATTATTGCCGAGAACAGCCCGATAATCGTCGATTACTCGATGACCCATGACGGGTATATCGTCGACATGACGAGGATATTTGTGTTCGGGCATCTTTCCCCTGAACTCGAAGCGGCATTTCGTGTTGCCTTGGATATCCAGCATCGAATCAGCGACATGCTCCGCCCGGGAGGTTCCGGCGAGCAGATATATCGGCAGGCGCTCGAAATGGCGGGGCGAGCCGGTTTGGGAAGCCATTTCATGGGCATTGCCGGCGAGCAGGCTCGTTTTGTCGGGCACGGCGTAGGGCTCGAACTTGACGAGTTCCCGGTGCTCGCAAAGGGCTTTGGTTCTCCGTTGCAGACTGGGCAGGTTGTCGCGGTCGAGCCGAAGTTCTCGTTCAAGGGGACCGGCGTTGTCGGTATCGAAAATACGTACGCAGTTACCGAGTCCGGCGGGGAGTTGCTCACAGTGCTGGCGGACGACATTGTTTACCTTTAATTTGCATCATAAGATTAGATTTTGACGTTATGGAGTGAGCATGGCGCCCGCAGGATTCGATACCATCATTGAGCGTCTTATCAGATTCCGTGACGAGAGGGATTGGGAGCAGTTCCATACATCGCGAGACCTTGCGCTTGCGCTCTCCATCGAGGCGGCCGAACTCAATGAACTCTTCCTCTGGAAAGGTTCCGAATGTGCCGATCAGGACAAACTTGCCCAGGAACTGGCCGATGTCCTGATTTTTGCCTTGCTGCTTGCCCACAAACACGGCCTCAATGTGGAAGAAATCATCCTGCAGAAAATCCAGCAGAACGAAGAGAAGTATCCGGTAGCACAGTCGAAAGGCTCAAATCGGAAATATACTGAGCTTGGGTCAGCTGACTCGCACAGGGACAACAAGGCGGCAGATTGACGGCACGGGCGGTCCCCTATATATACCGCGGCATTCCGCTGTGCTATACTCAGTACAGTTTTTCCCGGTTGCCGGGATAATTCAGTCGAGGAGGACGGCATGAAATTGCGCATGGGAAAGGGAGTTATTGTTGTTCTTTCGTTTTTGCTGAGCATTTGTTTGGTCGGCAGCGGATTTGCGGCGGCCAAAGATGAGCAGAAGGCAGAGCCGGCAAAAAAGGACGAGGCCAAGAAGGATGTAAAGAAAGAGGCCGGCAAAAAAGAGGCTGCAAAGCCGGTCGATCTGAACGGCGCTTCACAGAAGGATCTTGAAGGATTGAAGGGTGTCGGTGCGGCAAAGGCAAAGAAGATAATCGCAAACCGTCCGTACAAATCGGTTGATGAACTCTCCAAGGCGGGCTTTTCGAAGAAGCAAATCGACGGGCTGAAGCCGCAGGTTGTTGTCGGCGCGGCACCGGCCGCAGCGCCGAAAGCAGAAGCAAAACCGGCTGCACCGGCAAAGGCGCCTGAAAAGGCGGCAGCCCCTGCCAAGGAAGAGAAGCCCGCAAAGGATGCCAAGAAAGAAAAGGAAACGAAGTCAAAGCTCGCTCCCGGACAGAAGATCAATATCAATACAGCCAGTCAGGCAGACCTCGAACTGTTGCCGGAAATCGGACCTGCAAAGGCCAAAGAGATTATCGGCGGTCGGCCATACAGCAAGCCGGAAGACGTCATGAAGGTCAAAGGTATCAAGCAGAAGACGTTCGACCAGATTAAGGACAATATTGTCGTAAAATAGCAGACACTCTGCATATCGGCGCCCGGCAGTGCCGGGAGTGCCGGCAAGAAAAGGGGGATATGATATGGGACTCATGGATCTGGCGGGCAGTTTACTTGGGGGAGGCGATGCAAAAAGCCAGCTTGCGCAGGCAGCGATGAATCTTATCGGCAACCAGTCTGAAGGCGGGCTCGCCGGACTGGTGAAGAGTTTTGGCGAAAAAGGACTGGGAGATGTTGTGTCGTCGTGGGTCGGTACGGGCCAGAACCTTCCGATCTCGGCGGACCAAATAACCCAGGCCCTTGGGGCCGACAAGATTTCCGAGATAGCGGGAAAACTCGGTGTCAGCAAAGAGGATGCCGCAAGCAGCCTTGCCGGTGCATTGCCGGACGTGGTAGACAAGTTGACTCCTGAAGGAAAAATTCCGGATAATGATATGCTTCAGCAAGGATTAAGCATGCTGAAGAGCAAGTTGTTCGGATCGTAGATTCTTAAAGACGCGCCGCCGGATCGTCGGCGGCGCGTCCCCTGCATCATGAGCGGATATCCCGACGTATTGCTCAGCATCTGCCTCGGCATCGGCCTGAGCGCCGCATGCGGCTTCCGTATATTCGTCCCTTTTCTCGTCATGAGCTTCGCAGCGTTGCACGGGTATCTTCACCTTTCCTCGGGCTTCGCTTGGATTGGAACGTGGCCCGCACTATGGACATTTCTCACCGCGGCCATTGTCGAAGTTGCGGCCTATCACATCCCCTGGCTGGATCACGCGCTGGATACTATTGCCGGACCGGTCGCGGTTGTGGCCGGAGCTTTGACCATGGCATCTTCCATCACCGACATGGATCCGTTCATGAAGTGGACCCTTGCGATTATTGCCGGAGGCGGTGCGGCGGCGCTCACGCAGAGCACAACCATGCTTGCCAGAGGCGTTTCGACCGTTCTGAGCGGAGGGATAGGCAATCCTGCGGTAGCGACCGCTGAGGCGGTAGCGGCCGCGGTGTTAAGCATGCTAGCAATAGCATTGCCGTTGCTTGCGGGTTTGGTGGTGATTGGGATCGCTCTTTTTGCGATCAGGAAGCTGATGCAGAGGATGCAGCGAAAAAAGACGGCACCTATCAACAAGTAATAATGACGTGGCTTGACTGCTTCATCTACGTCTTCGACTGCTCACCAATAAACCAGTCGATAAGTTGTCTCGCGATGGTGCCTTTGCCGGGAATGGGCGGAAGCTCGGCAGATCCGAACCATGCCGCATCGGTCAATTCGGTGTTATCGACGACTATCTCTCCACCCGCATAACGGGCGGTAAACCCCATCATCAGGACATTTGGGAACGGCCATGGCAGGCTTCCGAAGTATTTGACATCGGCGACCTCTATACCGACCTCCTCGCGCACCTCTCGGCGGACGCACTCCTCCAGGGTTTCGCCGGGCTCCACGAATCCGGCAAGAACGCTGTAGAAGGAGAATTTGAACCGATGGGAGTGGGCAAGCAGAATCTTGCCGTCACGCACAACCGCCACGATAATCGCCGGAACGACGGGAGGATACCTGATAAGCCCGCAGGCGGGACATTCTTTCGCAAGTTCTTCGCTCCTGGGCTGCAACGGCGCTCCGCAACGGCTGCAGAATCGAGACTTCCGCTCCCAATCGATAATCTGGAAGGCCCGCCCGGCCATTGAAAAATGGCGCTCTGAAACCATGGTGAGCAAGGGGCGCAGGTCGGAATACTCCATGCCGACAGGGGTGTCGGTCGTTCGCTCCACTTCAGTTGTAAAACAGGGAACGCCGTCCAGGTTCCCAATTGATACCGCATGCGGCGAGAGTGCAAGAATGCGTTCCACGGGGTTCAGAAGCGGGATCTTCGGCTCGCCCCCTGCGTTCTCCACAAGTATTTTATTCCCGTGGAAAACAAACCAGTAAGCAGGGGCGCTGATCTGTATAAGCGACTGAATATAGGTCACACTATCCTCAAGCTAGGCGCCCGATCCGATTTCAGCGAGACGTTCTTCAAACTCTTTTGATTTCAATGCAAGGATATCAGTCAGGGATGACAATTCATCAAAGAGCTGCTCAATCTCGTTCTTTGCCGCGCTGAGTGTTCTTGATTGTTCATGTATCGCCTGCCAGTCGCCTTTGGCGGAGACGAGAACCAGATTCTTCTCCGATTCCGCGCAGCGTTTCTCCAAGCCGACAATGGCCTCTTCAATCAGGGCTATTCGGGCCTGAAGAGGGCCGGTGGTGCGGGAGCGTTCCGTAATCACATCGGCGCGCAGCTTGCGGAGATCACGCTTATTTATTTTTTCGTCGGCATAGGTTTTGGTGCGATCCGGTTCGGCGGTCTGTTCGCTCTGCCAGCCGACCCGTTCAAGGAAATCTTCATAGGTCCCTTCGAAAAGCCGCACGGATCCGCAGTCGAACACGATAAGGCGTGTTGCAAGCGCCTTCAGGATCATTTCGCTGTGCGTTACGATAATAACTGCCCCGCTGAAGGCATCTATCGCCTCAAGCAGGGAGTCGACAGACTCCATGTCGAGATGATTTGTCGGTTCATCCAGCAGCAGTAGGTTTGCGGGTTGCGCAAGCAGTTTGCCGAGGAGCACTCTGCTTCGCTCTCCGCCGGAAAGCACGCTGATTTTCTTGAGCGCGGCATCGCCTTCGAACATCATCGCCCCGCATATCGCACGCGCAACGCGGCGGCTTTCGTCCGGAACCACCGACATAGTTTCCTCTTCTACCGTCAGGGATGGGGTGAGCCGGTCGATATTCGTCTGTCCGAAATACCCGGATCGTGTCTTCGTGCTCGTCAGAATTTCGCCGTGAACAGGTTTGAGCTCCCCTGCAAGGAGGCTCAACAGGGTGGTTTTCCCTTTCCCGTTCGGGCCGATGATTGCGATCCGGTCATGCGGGCCGACGACAAAACCGAGCTTGTCGATGAGCAGGTGAGGGCTGCCTGCATACGAGAACGCGAGATCTTTTACCTCCATGAGCCATTTCCCGACGAACGGCGCTTCATTGAAGGCGAAATCGAGTGTACGGATGTCTTTGAGCGTATCGAGGCGGTCATGTCGCTGAAGCGCCTTGATCTTCGATTGCACCG
>DATHDH010000039.1:0-4975 GCA_035319145.1 Dissulfurispiraceae bacterium
TCAGTGGCGCCGCGGCGTTCGCGGGTTCGAGTATTGCGCCTTGGCGGCGATGAACGCGGCGCTAGCTGACCGCATCGGAGAGCGATACGGCGATGACATACCGGAGAGCCTCTCTCTTGCGCTGGCAGCTGCAGCCGAACAGATTAGGGCTTTTTCGCGCGATGCGAAGAATCTGCTCGCCCTCGAAAGCCAGGAGCTCCTGAAAGGGCGGCTGACGTACGACATGAGTAAAGACCCAGTCGTACAGGAACTCAGATCCGTCTTGTTCGGGACTGCAAAGAGTTATGGCGGACGTTTCAAGGAAATAGTGTCGGCGATCGATGCGATGCTGTTCCCCCTGCTGCCGTAACAACGCGGACACAGGTTTTTGACGAAAGCATCAGGTTCCGGTCATAATAAAAATAGAGATGTCGAATTCCGGGAGAAACCGCATTGGCTAACGTGCTCATTGTTGATGACAGCCTTACGGTTGCAAAATCGATAGAGGCCATTGTACGGAGCGGCGGCCATACCGCCATGATAGCATTTGATACCGATGAGGCTTCCAGAAAACTCGAAACACACGAGGTTGACGTAATGATACTGGATGTCGTCATGCCGGGCAAGAATGGTTTTCAGTTCTGTCGCGAGATGAAGGCCCACCCGCAGTATAAAAAAATACCCATAATCATGATGTCGACAAAAAATACCGACATCGATCGTTTTTGGGGCCGCAAGCAGGGAGCCGACGAATATCTCTGTAAACCTGCCGAACCGCTCGCCCTGCTTACAAGCATTTCCCGCCTCGTGACGTCTGATGCCCGGATACCGCGCCGGTCCTCTCACATGGACCCTGCTTCTGAGGCGGGCTCCCTAGAACGCGTTGATTCACTTCGTTTGTTTTAATGAGCCTGCCGTCTTCGCACCTCTCCGGAATATCCCGGAAACTCAACCGGTTAGTAAAAGTAATACAAAAATAAATTTTTTTTATTTGACCTCCCCCCCGAATTTACTTAATGTTATGTATCGTATGCATAGGCTTTATATATACTCACGCCGAAGCCCTGCCGTATTAGCGAAGACCTAACGGAGATTCAGAGTAACCGGCATAGAGACGTAGCCAATTTCCTCATAGGGAGGTGTATGGATGAAACTAGCGGTATTCAAGAGTGACTACAGGACCGGTTCGGATATCCTCGACCGGTTGACCGCAGAGAAAATGGGTGTCATATTTGTCGGCAATGGCATCTATCATGTTGCGGCGAAGGATGGCGGAGCAGCGGATCCAGTTCTCCAAAAGAACGCAAATCTTTACGTCCTCGCGGAAGACCTCGAGGCTCGTGGATTTGCGGCAGCACAGGTGCCGTCCAACGTGAAGGTAGTCAGCTACGGCGACGTGGTTGATCTGCTCTTCAACGAATACGAAAAGGTCGTCTGGATCTAAGCTCGACGAACAAGGAGGACAATAACCATGGGTAAACTCACAATCGGCGCCTTTCCGGGCCTGGTTGGCTCACTCTCTCTCGACTTTGCTGTGAAACTTTCCGAAGCTGCTGTTCAAAAAGGACATACCGTAGATTTCTGGGTTTCTTCGAATGCGACCATGCTTTCAAAGAAGGGACAGCGCGCATTTAAAGACTATTCGGTCCTGTATAAGACTCTTGAAGAGCTTTTCAAGACCGGCAAGTTCCAGGCATGTGCCTGCGAAGCCTGCGCCGAGGCGCGCGGCTTCCATAAGGAAGACACCATGGACGGCTGGATTCGCAAGAGCATGGACTGGTATCTTGCCAGCTGCTTCAGCGCGGATCGCGTTCTGCTTATGGGGGGGGAATAAACATGATTAAGAAAATGGCGTTTATCATCCGTTCCCTTCCGTATAAGACCGAAGCATCTCGTTTGGCGATGACGCATGCGATTGCCAGCCAGACCGTCGAAATCTATCTTGAGGACGGCGACAACGTCGAACCGATCGTTGCCCTTATCGGCGACGGCGTTCTCAACGGGTTGAAGAACCAGTCCACCAAATGCTACGGCATCACTACGCTCGAGCAGCACATCAAGAACGGGCTCCTGCTCGATCTGCCGATCATGTATTGCAAAGAAGATGTCGAACGCTTCGGGCTCAGCGAAAGCGATCTCCTCATGGAT
The DNA here is from genome assembly GCA_035319145.1 of Dissulfurispiraceae bacterium. Lineage (GTDB taxonomy): Bacteria > Nitrospirota > Thermodesulfovibrionia > Thermodesulfovibrionales > Dissulfurispiraceae > JAAYUK01. The sequence continues at coordinate 2,128 of DATHDH010000039.1, forward strand.
GCCGATGACCTCGGCGGTGACATGAAAGCTCGCATTGTCCCGATGAGTGAGATTAACGCGGTGCTGGCTACAGCGGATCACATGCAGATTTTCTAACAATTACCAAGGAGGATTATACAATGGGAGATTTAAAGGCAAAAACACCGAATGAAGTTCTGGACGTGCTCGGCAGAGTCTGCCCGTATCCGCTCGTCCTGACCAAGAAACAGATCGAGAAGATGCCCTCGGGACAGCTGCTCAAGGTCCTATGCGATGCACCGGCTTCCGCTGAAGATTCGATACCGCGCTTCGCCGAGAAGTCCGGCTTTCCGATTGAGGTCGAGAAGGTCGGCGACCACTGGGAAATCTATATCGAAAAGAAATAGGCTGAAGACGCAAAAAAGGGGAGTGCGGCATGCCGCACTCCCCTTTTTTGTCAAAGAAACTAAATCTCGGTGATGGTGATCGCCGCTGTGGGGCAGACGTTCAAACAGGTCTCACAGTTGACGCACTCGCCGGCCTGATACGGGTCGGACTTGCCATCGGTCATCTTGAAGACCATCTGCGGGCAGTTGTTCACACACTCCTCGCATCCGGTACATGTGTCGTTATTAACCGTAACCAGAAACAAAACATTCACCTCCTTTTATAAAGACTGCAGCTCGATATCATCGACTGATCCACATAATATTACTGAGTAGTTCACGCAATTGTCAATGAAGAACGGGAGCCCGCCCCTCTGGCGCCAACCCTCTATTTTGCAGGCATTATCTCCAGCAGTTCCACATCAAAGAGGAGCACCTGGTTCGGCCCGATAACCGGCGGAACACCGCGCTCTCCATAGGCCAGCGCCGGAGGAATCGCCGTCTGAAGCTTGCCGCCGACCTTCATGAGCTGCAAGACCTCCTGCCAGCCCGGAATCACCCCGTTGACCGGGAAGACTGCCGGCTCCCCGCGCTGAATGGAGCTATCGAATTCCGTGCCGTCGAGAAGGGTCCCGCGGTAATGGACCTTGACCTTGTCGGTCAGCTGCGGCTGTTTCCCGGTCCCAGCAGTCATGACTTTGTATTGCAGGCCGCTTGCAGTCGTCACAACTCCTTCCCTCTTCTTGTTTTCCGCAAGAAAGGCCTCGCTCTCTTTCAGGTTCTTCTCAGCCATCTTCTTCATTTCCTCCGCCTGCTTAGCGCGCACAGTCTGCTCATATGCGGTAAGCGTGCTCTTCATTTCTTCCTCGCTCATCTGTCCCTTGCGGCCGAGATAGCCGTCACGTACACCCTTGCCGAGCAGTTCAGACGATATGCTGATCCCCTGTTCCTGAAGGCCCCGGCCGATGTCATAGCCGATGCTGTATCCCAATTTGTCTTTTTCGGTCATCGCCTTCGCCTTGTCTGCCGCCATCGCCGGCGCAACAGAAAGCGCAAAGACGAGAAAACAGGCTGCTATACGTTTCATAATCACCTCGCTCGCAAAATTACCGGCACGATAACATGCCGGAGAATGCACGATCGCCCGCTCTACCCGCTCACAGGACAAAACGCCGAGAAAAAGGCGAGTCAGGCTCCCGATTATTTCTGACTAACAACCTCAAGGAGCTCAATCTCAAACGTGAGCGTCTGGTTCGGGCCAATCATCGGCGGCGCTCCGCGCTCGCCGTATGCAAGGCTCGAAGGGACAAAAACGAGCCACTTGTCACCCGGTTTCATCAGTTTGAGAACCTCCTGCCAGCCCGGAATGATTCCCTTCAGCGCAAAAGTCGCAGGCTGGCCGCGCTTGATGGAACTGTCGAACTCGGTGCCGTCCAGAAGGGTGCCACGATAATGAACCTTCACGCTGTCTGCCTCTGTCGGCTGCTTCCCGGTTCCGGCAGTCATGACTTTGTATTGCAGGCCGCTGGCGGTCGTCACAACTCCTTCTTTCTTCTTATTCTCTGCGAGGAATGCCTCGCCTTCCTTCTTGTTCTTTTCTCCGATCTTCTTCATCTCCTCGGCACGTTTTGCCATCAGCTCCTTCTGGAGCCCATCGAGCGCCTGCTTGATCTCCTCATCCGTCATGGCGCTCTTCTGCCCGGTATATCCGTCGCGTATCCCCTGGAGCAGCTTCTCTACCGGGACATCAAGCCCCATCTGCTTCATCTGACGACCGCTAAAATACCCGTAGCCATACCCTGTCTTATCTTTGTCGACAACACCCTTCTCGGCCTCTGCGGCAAATGCTGTCCCTGCGACGAGCATGCACGCAAGAAGGCCCCCTACCAGTCTTTTCATGATCACCTCGAATTCATTGAAATACACTGTCTTTCTATTGTACCCCTATTTTACTGAAACTGCGCTGCATGAAACCACCCGGGCTCGTCAATGCCTGTTGCAAATGCAATGAAGAACAGCGAAAAAAGCCGGAGCTTTTCTATAATAGACAGATACCCCATGATACAGGTCGGCAATCTTTCGAAGGCATACGGCAGGCAGGTCATTTTCGACGAAGTCGGCTTTACCATCAACGCGGGCGAGCGGATCGGGCTCGTCGGCAGGAACGGCCACGGAAAGACCACGCTCTTCAGGATACTCCTCGGGGAGGCGCAACCGGACAGCGGAACGATCGGCGTGCCGAACGGGTATTCCATCGGGCATCTCTCCCAGCATATCCATTTCAGCCGTCGAAGCGTTCTCGACGAGGCATGCCTTTCTCTGCCGGCCCGCGATGACGGAACCGATGAGACCTATCGGGCTGAAAGAATTCTCGCCGGGCTCGGCTTTTCGGGTGATGACATGCAGCGCAATCCGGCTGACCTGTCCGGAGGGTTTCAGATAAGGCTGAACCTGGCCAAGGTGCTCTTGCAGGAGCCAAACCTGCTGCTGCTCGACGAGCCGAC
>DATHDH010000040.1:0-15214 GCA_035319145.1 Dissulfurispiraceae bacterium
TGCCGAGGTGCCGGGCAAAATGATCCCTTGCGGCAAATTCATCGATGATATGCATGGCGTTCCTCCCGTATCAATCTCATGCAGCGGCTGCTTTGCGCGCTCTGTCTGCCAATTATACCGCACCCCGGTGCCGTCGCGGCCATCTTTCAGGGGGGCTCGGAATTGACAAGGTCCGACAGTACCTCTTATCATCGACTCTATGCCTCAATCGCTTCTCGATATCCGCAATCTTTCCGTAACGTTCAAGACTGCCGACGCCGCCTTTGATGTTGTTTCGGGCGTCTCATTCGAGATCTGCAAAGGCGAGGTCTTCGGTCTTGTGGGCGAGAGCGGCTGCGGCAAGAGCATCACCGCGCTCTCGATTCTCGGGATTCAGCCGCAGAACGCTTTCCGGCACGGCGAGATACTGTTTCAGGGCCGCAATCTTCTTGCGCTTGACGAGAATGCGATGCGCGCGATCCGCGGCAAAGACATCGGCATGGTCTTTCAGGAGCCGATGACCTCGCTCAATCCGGTCCTGCAGGTCGGCTATCAGGTTGCCGAAGCGCTTCTTGCCCATTTCCCAATCTCCCGAAAGGAAGCGGGCGAACGGGCGATAGAATTATTTCATGCGGTGAAAATTCCGTCTCCCGAGGTGAGAGTTAAGGACTATCCGCATCAGATGTCGGGCGGCATGCGCCAACGGGTCATGATAGCAATGGCAATTGCCTGCAATCCTGCTCTTCTGATCGCCGATGAACCGACCACCGCACTTGATGTCACCATTCAGTACCAGATCCTCAGGCTTTTGCAGGAGATGCGGCTGCAGCGCGAGATGGCGATATTGCTGATTACGCATGACCTGAGCATCGTCGCTGAACATGCCGACCGCGTGGCGATCATGTATGCCGGGCGCATTGTTGAGGAGGCCGGTGTCGGAAATCTCTTTGCACGTCCACTCCATCCCTACACCGTAGGACTGTTGAACTCGCTTCCGCGCGCCCGGGGTGCGGCGCTCGTTCCGATTGCGGGTGTGGTTCCCCCTCCGTACAAGCTTCCGTCGGGCTGTACATTTTCGGATCGCTGCTCTTCGGCAATAGAAGCGTGCAGGGGCGAAGAGCCCGTTCTTCGTGAACTCGAACCGGGCCATTTCGTCCGCTGTATCCGGCCCGGCAGCCAGACGGTGGCCAGCGCATGAGCGATCTCCTTGTTGTCGAGGGACTCAGAAAACACTACCCTCTGAAGGGAGGATTCGGTGCGGAGAAACGCTTTGTCAGGGCGGTTGACGGTGTCGATTTTTCTGTGGCGCGGGATACTGTTTTCGCGCTGGTCGGCGAAAGCGGCTGCGGGAAGTCGACGGTTGCACGCCTTATCCTGCGGCTAATTGAGCCCACGTCCGGAAGCATTCGGATTAAAGGTGAGGAGATTGCTGCCCTCAAGGGCGATGGATTAAAGGCATTCAGGCGTTCGGTGCAGATTGTATTTCAGGACCCCTTCGCGTCGCTCAATCCGCGCATGCGGGTGCTCGATGCCCTCGGCGAGCCGTTTGTCATTCATCGTCTCGTGCCAAAGCAGGAGATCAAGGATCGGGTTGCCGCGCTGCTGCAGCAGGTCGGACTTGGGCCGGACGCGATGATGAAGTATCCGCATGAATTCAGCGGCGGGCAGCGGCAGCGCATCTGCATCGCGAGGGCATTGACCGTTTCTCCTGAGCTAATTGTGGCGGACGAGCCGCTTTCGGCCCTCGATGTCTCCATTCAAGCGCAGATTCTGAACCTGCTTCAGCAGATACGCAGGTCGGCGGGCATCACGCTCGTCTTCATCAGCCATGACCTGCATGTCGTTCGGTACCTGAGCGACAGGGTGGCAGTCATGTATCTCGGTAAGATCGTCGAAACGGCGAAAACTGAAGACCTCTTCGGCAATCCGCGACATCCCTATACGGAATTGCTGTTGAGTTCCGTGCCGCACATCAGCGGAAGGGCCGGCAAGGAACGAAAGGAATCTGACGGCGATGGTGCGCGACAGGGAGATATTCCAAGCCCGATTGATATCCCGTCGGGATGCCCCTTCCATCCGCGCTGCGCAAGGCGGTTTGAACCTTGCGACAGGATAGAACCGGCCCTGAAAAGCGATAAGGACGGGAGGACGGCGGCATGTCATCTTTACGGGTAAAGGAGCAGCAGATTGCAGGTGGAGACTATGAGTAACAGTGAACGGATTCATCATGTGGGGGCAGCGGTGTTCGGAAGATGTAAGATAGTGTATGGAGCAGCTGCCATTTTAATGGCGGCGCATCCGGCGTCTGCGGCCGGGATTCCGGACGCCGACAGCTTTGCTGCTGCTGCTCTCGTCGCAGGACTTGTGCTGATCATCCTTGTGCTGAACGCGATCTTTGCCGTTTGGGTGGCAAGGGATGCGAAGCGGCGCGGCGCGCAGCGCCCTGTCGGATGGATCCTGGCCGCATTGTTCTTCGGTGCAGCGGGGCTCTGTTTCTATTTCATATTCAGGCCGCGAAACAAACCGTCACAGCCTGACTAAGCCGTATCATTCGCACCTCGTACGGATTCGCGTCGGCGCACTTCTTTATCTGACTCCCTTGTCGATCAGAAAAGCAGAATATCGTTTGTCCGTGCGCAGAATGTGATTTGTCAGCCAGTTTTTGAGAAATGTCATGGTCTGCATGTCAATCGACGCATCTCCCCTGTCAAATCGCTGTTTGAGATCGAGAACCTGCCTGACGAGTGATTCATGGGCGGCAATGTGCTCCCGTGATTCCTGATAACCGAATTTGCTGAAGAGATCCTGTTCAAATCCGAAGTGATTTTTCGTGTAATCAATCAATCCGCTCAGGATCTTGCTCACCGCGGCCTTCGGCCTGTTTTCACGCCAAGCCGTATACAGGTCATTGATCATTCTGAAGAGCTGTTTATGCTGATTGTCGATTGATTCAATTTTGACGCTGAAGACGTCATTGTATTCGACAAAACCTGTGTTCCTGCGGTTACCCTCACTGTCAAACCCCGCACTCGCTATCTTAAGCGTCTCGGTTACACTGCAGAGGGTTTCGACCTCTTCAAGTACCTCGTGCGCCATCTTTTCGGTCTCCTTTGAGATAAGCGAGGTTTTTTCAATATTCTGGGTGACCTCTCCGGAGGCGGCAGCCTGCTCTTCAACTGCGGACGCAATATGGGTGATCTGATCCTTGACCCCTTGGACCGCACCGACGATCCGCGCCAGTGAGTCTCCCACTTCCCGCATATCTTTTGTGGCGGTTGCTACTTCACGTGAAGCGTCTTCCATCGAGCGTTTTGTGAGATCGGACTCGGACTGTACAGCGGATATTTTTTCGGTTATCTCGCCTGTCGCCTTGATGGTGCGCTCAGCGAGCTTCCTCACTTCATCCGCAACAACCGCAAAGCCCCTTCCCTGTTCTCCGGCACGTGCCGCCTCGATCGCCGCATTCAGGGCAAGAAGATTGGTTTGATCCGCGATGTCCTTGATTACGGTTACGATCTGTCCGATCTCCTGTGCCCTGGAGTTCAGCTTTTCGACCATGCCGGCAAGCTCACCGGTCGATGAGTGGACCCTGTTGATTGTGTTCACCGCGCCATCGGCAACTTCCTTGCCGCGGTATGCCGTATTCATGGCATCGTTTGACGACTCGGTTGCGGTAAGCGCATTCCTGGAGATATCGGCGATGGTCTGATTGACCTCTTCGGATGCGGCGGCAATCTGGGCTGCCTGCATCGACTGCTCCTGCGCGCCTTGCATCATTGTGCGCGAGCTGTTCTGGAGCGTCGTCGATGTGGAAATGACCTCACCGGAGGCCTGCATGATGCTCGATACTGTTCCGGTAAAATTGGATATCATGATTTGAACATTTTTGCCCAGGGCCCCTACTTCGTCTTTTCCGGCGTCACCGAACTTTACCGTCAGGTCTCCATCGGCCATCTGTTTAATCCTGCCGCCCATGTCGCGAATGGGCTGGGCTATCAACCAGGTGATAAACCAGCCGAACAGTGCATATGCCAGACCCACGGCGGCAAAGAAGGCTGCCAGCTGATACGCCTTTTTCCAGAAGGCACTTTCCACGTCATCGACATAAATCCCACTTCCGATAATCCAGTTCCACTGCTGAAATCTTTTCACATGCGAGAGCTTTGCAAACCTTTCCTGCGTAACCCCTCCACCTGCTATCGGCTTCGGCCAAAGGTAGGAGACAAACCCGGAACCGTCGGCAGTGCTTATCTCGGCAAAGGCCTGAAAGAGATTCTTCTTGCCGTCCGTCTGCCTGACTTCACCTGTCTTGCCTGACTCGATTGATGTGGCACAATTGAACTTTTCATCTGTAGCTGGCTTCCCTTCCAGCGATGGTACGGTCGGGTGCATGAGAACTACAGGATGCGGAAGCTGTTCATCATTCACCCAGAAGTATTCGCTGCCTTTGTAGCGGAGCGTTCTCAGTTCCGACAGCGCCGCGCTTTTCGCCTCTGATTCCGACAGAGCGCCTTTCTGGCTGAGCTGATAATAATGCTCGACGACTCCCGCGGCCACCTCGACAGCCGTCTGCAGGCGCTCCTTTTTTGCATCGATGAGGTTGGTTTTCAGAACGGCTAGAAATGCTATGCCGAGAATAACAATAAGGAAAAGACTGCTTACGACAAAAACCGCCAGCTTTGATCGAATCGGCAAGTCCTGAAAAAAGCGTTTCACTGCTCCCCCCCCAATATATATACGCCGTTTTTTACAAGGCGTATATCATATTTTTCGGCTGGACAGGCGGAATCTTGACCGGATGAAGTGTTAGCCCACAGTATTCGTAGCAGGTGCGGGATTAATCGATCTGATGGGTTTTGTGCGGCAGCGGATGTCTCCGCCGTCTGCGTCGCCGGTGATGATGCGATTGATAGCAGGGCAGCCTCCGCGGCAGTCGCCGTGATATCCGCATGTTTCCGCCTCGCATGGATTTTGAAAAAACGATCGAAAGAGAAGGAGGTGCGGATTGCTGCTCAGGGCGGCGATGTCGCTGTTCAGAATATTGCCGAGACGGTATTCGGGATAGCGGAAGAGCAGATAGCAGGGGAAGAGCGTTCCGTCCGGCATGGCAGATACCTTTGTCGTCCCAGCAGGACAGCGGATACCGGGCGCCGAATCCGCATCGCTTTCGGGCAGGAATCCGGAACACGAGACCCCATGCACATTGGCACGGCTTTTCTGCAGATCCTCTAATCTTCGGCGGTATTCCGGGAACGGGAGCGACTCCCGCAAGTCTTCCCCATTGAATGCATCCATGAAGATGAGATAGAAATCGATGCCTGACTGTTGAAGCAGATCATGCACAAAGGGCGGGACCGTGCGGCTTCGACGGCACACGCTCTTCAGCAGCGGCTTTTCGGAGACGATGAATTCCAGAAGCTGAGGAGATATGGGTTCCTCATTCAGCGACACGCCGATGCGGAGTTGTTCGCGCGGGAATGCCGAGGCAAGCTCTGAAAGCGTTCCCACATTCGTTCCATTTGTGCTGAGATTCACCACGATCCCGCGAGACACCGCTTCGGCGATTAGCAGACGCAGGTGTTCAAACAACGTGGGTTCTCCGCCAAGGATATCCAGTTCGAGGATATTGTTTTCTGCGGCTGCCGAGAGGAGGCTTCGTACTCCCGACGCGTCAAGTTCGCGACCGTGGTAGCCGATCTCCCGGTTGAAGCAGAAAGAACATGATCGATTGCAGCGGAATGTCGGGAAAAACTGCAGCCGCACAGGGCCGGAGACGGGCAAAGAACTATTTCCTGCCCTGAATCACGTCATCGGCCCAGCTCAACGCCGCCGAAACGGTCGGGAATCCTATCACGCTCGACAGCAAAATAATCGCGTGATAAATCTCGTCCGGTTTGGCCCCGCATTCGAGTGCGCGGCGGGTGTGAGAATGAACAGAGCCCTCCGAGCGAATAGCCGCAGCAGCTCCGAGCTGGATCAGGTGAGCGGTCTTCTCATCGACAGGACCGGCGGCCTTTGCAGCTTTGCCGAGGGCCTCGGTCGCCTTAAAGTATGCTTTGAAGCGGGTCTTCACGCTCTGAAACTGCTTTGGATACGCCATGATGTCCTCCCTGTTAGAATTGTCTTGTAAGTTCTTCAGCAGCCTGCCGTGTGTCATCAATGGCAGACAGGTGCTCAAGAATCGCTCCTTTGGCATCGACCTCAAGGAATGAGAGCGTCGAATGTTCGGGTACGCTTACAGTCCGGAAAAATGCCTTTGCACAAGCTTCGGCGCACTCGACGCCAACCCTGTTCTTCATTCCGCCGACGAGCAGCAGAAGACCCTTTCGACCATGCGGTCCCGCATCAATCGGCCGTTTCAGGAGATATTTTTCGCACCAGAATGCCTGGCACCGATCGATCATAATCTTCGCCTGCGCGCTGAGCGAAAAGAAGAAGATGGGAGATGCAAGGATGATGCGATCCGCCGACCGAATCGCATCATATATTTCTTTCATGTCGTCATTGATGATGCATTGCCCGCTCTTATCGCAGCCGCCGCAGTCCTGGCAGGGCTTCAGGCGCATGAAGTTCAGGCGAAAGAGCGTTATTGTGTGCCCGGCGTCCTTGAGAGGCTTCAGGGCTGCTTCAAGCAATATCTCGGTGTTGCCGCTCGGACGCGGGCTCGCGTTAAAGGCGACAATCTTCATAGGACTCAGCCCCAAGCCGTCTGCGCCTCACTCTTTTCTGACCGCAGACATCGCAAAGATCTTCCTGAGGAAGTGCTTCAGCTCGGCCCACGACTGCATGTCCGCTTTTCTGTTATATGCGAGGTCCAGATTGAACTGTTTCGCATACTTGTCGGCGGCAGGATTTGTAAAGCTGTGTTTGGCTCCGGGATAGGCGATAACGCTGAAATCGGCGCCGGCAGCGGTCATCTCTTTCTTGAATGCATCTACCTGATCGGCCGTCACCATGGAATCAGCCGCTCCGGTGAGTACAAGGATTTTGGCCTTTACGGCTCCTTTTTCAGCAGGTTTTGCTGGGGCCAGCGCCCCGTGAAAACTGGCCACTCCTCTCAGGTCGGCCCCCTGGCGTGCCATGTTCAGGACAACACCGCCGCCGAAACAGTATCCTATCGCCGCAATGCGTGAAGGATCGGTCTGCGGCTGTGCTTTCAGATAGTCGAGCGCGGCGTTGAACCGTTCCGTTGCCACATCAAAATTCTTGGTCGCTTCGGATGCGAACTTCTTTGCGTCATCAGGGTGAGCAGCCTGTTTGCCGTCCCCGTACATATCGACAGCCAGGGCAACATAGCCGAGCTTCGCCAATTGTTTGGCGCGTCCGCGGGCATACTCATTGTGTCCCCACCATTCATGAACTACAAGCACGCCGGGGCGCTGTCCCTTCCGGATATCGGGATAGGCAAGAAAGCCCTTCATCTTCAGGTTGCCTGCCGAATATTCCACTTCCTTCCCGACGATGTTCATAGCAATTGCATCGCTGAACGCCACAGATCCAAGCACAAGACAGAAGAAGAAAAGAAACACAGATCTCCGCATAACGACCTCCCTCCCGGGAAATAAAAGAAATGGATAAGCACGGATGGACGCCGTTTCGTGCGGCGTCCATCCGCAGGATCAGTCTATTTTTTTGAAGGCCTGTTTCTTCGCCTTGCAGATCGGGCATTCGTCGGGCGGCTCGTTTTCGACGGTATTGCCGCATACCTGGCAGACATAATAGTCAGCATTTGCGTTCTTGCCGAGATTATCCAGCGCGTTCTTATACAGCGCGGCGTGAATCTTTTCGACCTCGTTGGCATACATGAAGCTGCGAAGAGCGCCCGGAAAATTATCCGCCTTCGCATCTTCGATCATGACGGGATACATCTTCTGGAATTCATAGGTCTCCCCGCCGATCGCCTCAGTCAGGTTTTCCTTCGTGCCTTTAATGCCGCCCATTTCGCGCAGGTGCGCGTGGGCATGGACCGTCTCGGCCTCGGCTGCAGCGCGGAAGAGCTTCGCCACCTGCGGATGGCCGTCCTGTTCGGCCTGTTTTGCAAAAGCAAGATACTTGCGGTTTGCCTGGGATTCCCCGGCGAACGCATCCTGAAGGTCTTTCATCGTTTTGGACATCATCTATTCTCCTTATTGAAATTTAGCGTGGTATTCCTTCACACTCCGGGCAAACGATGCCCCGTACTCGAAACAGCGCTGCTCGTCCTCAAAAGAGGGCCTGAAATTAATCTCCATTCCCGGCTCTACCGTCTCCAGGCCGATCTTCTTGAAGACCTCATAGGCTTCCTTCACCGCGCCACCACCCCATCCGTATGAACCGAACGCGGCAGCGATACGGTTTTTCGGACGGAGTCCGCGAAGGTATGTGAGGAAATTTGCGACAGACGGGTACATAATATTGTTCAACGTCGGACCGCCGAGCAGGAAACCGCGTGACTTCCAAAACTCCTTGATTGCAACACTCATCGGCGTGCTGCGAAGCTTGATAATCCGGCAGTCGACGCCTTCGCTCTTGATGCCTTCAAGCAGCGGAACCGTCATCATGGAGGTGCTGTGCCACATGGTGTCATAAATCACCGCGACGCTCAGATTTGCATGACCGTTTGCCATGTCAAGATACATCTGGATGACCTTCGACGGATTCCGGCGCCAGATAATGCCGTGGTCGGGCGCTATCACATCGATTTCGATGCCGAGCTTCTGGATATCGGCAAGCTTGTTCTTGATGAGCTGACCGAAGGGCATCAGGATATTGGCGTAGTAGTCAACGACGGAATCTTCCAGTTCGGGCATCGACTGGCATGTGGCGAATTCGTCATCGAACCGCGACGATGAAGCGATGTGCTGGCCGAAGGCATCCTGGCTAAACAACACCTTGTCTTCTTTCACATAGGTCATCATGGAGTCGGGCCAATGCAGCATTGGTGTTTCGAGAAACATAAGCGTCTTTTTCCCGATCGACAATGTGTCGCCCGTCTTGACGATTTTGCAGTTCCATTTTGAGGTGTCATAGAAGCGATCAAGCCCCTTCTTGCCCTTTTCGCTGATATAGATCGTCGCGTTTGGAGCAAGTGCCATGACATTATGGATGCTCGTCATATGGTCGTTTTCGATATGGTTGATTACGACATTCTTGACCCTGGACCATTCCGTCAGGTGCTTGATGTTCCTGAGCGTAATGTCCGAAAAGTCATGCTTGACCGTGTCGATGAGCGTGACGTCGTCATCCAAAATGAGATAATTGTTGTACGAAGTTCCGCGCGGAGTTTCGTATCCGTGAAAATCGCGGACTTCCCAGTCACAGGCGCCTACCCAAAAGATATTGTTCTTTACTTCGACTGCGTTCATTTCCCCTCCAAGAAATCGTTTCTATGAGCCGCCCAGTGACTGTTTCAAACCGCTAATCCGTACCGGTCGGGATGCTGAATTCGCAGGAATAGCCCTCCCCGACGAGTTGCATCGGCTTTCCGCAACAGACGAGAACTCCGGCACCGGCCTTTGTTACTACGGTTTCATTGCCGCATACGGCACATGAATATTTCTGCCCAGCTTTCGTCGCCATAATTCCTCCTAGCCGACCTTTTCGAAGGAGTCTTTCGCCGCCATGCAGATCGGGCAAAGCCAGTCTGCCGGCAGGTCTTCAAACTTCTTTTCCTGCTGATCTTCTTTATATAACCATTTGCAGGCCGCGCATCGCCAGAGCGTTCCGTCCGCGCGGCTGCCGTTTTGCGCAGTGATTGTCCAGCCCCGCGCGACAAGATCCTCCACACGCGGCGGGTAAAAGCCGGAAAAGATCGTCTTGTCCCGGGCATCGTCAAAAGTTACGTCTATCGTGATTTCATCTTTTTTCGCAGTATATCCCCAGCTGAAATTATCTTTGGTTTCAGGGGTCTGGGCCTTGGCAGTATATGAAAAGGCATTGCCGGAACGCTTTACTTTGGACCAACTGAAGCAGCACGGCAGGATTGAGGTGCATCCGCATTTGCCGTTCTTCAGTTCGAGTCCGTCTATCAGAAATCCGCCCGGCGCTTTTTCGATGGTAACGCTCATGAAGCCTCCGTTGAAACTATAATTAATCATACCAGACAAGCGGCAGGGTCGAGTGTTCGCGGCACGGAATGATAGCCCGCTCGTCCGTCGTCTGAAACAACCGAAGACTGCTTCCGCGGCAGGGGCCGGTCTGCCCCTGCCGGGCGGAACATATTACTTCAGGGCCTGGAAGACCGCGCCGACAAGCTTCTCGGAAGGCTTGAGCGTCTGAGCTCCCGGCTGCCACTTGGCAGGGCAGACTTCAGCCGGATTCTGCGCAACATACTGGAAGGCGCGAACCTTTCTCACCAGTTCGTCCATCTCGCGGCCTACGTTGTAAAAGAGGATTTCAGAGCTGACAAGCGTTCCTGCCGGGTTGATGATGAAGGTACCGCGAAAGTCAAGGCCGCTTTCGTCGTCGTACACGCCGAACATCCTTGAGACCGTTCCCTTCGGGTCCGCACCCATGTGGTATTTAACCTCTTTCAGGAGCAGTTCCTGATGGCACCATCCATAGTGGACGAATTTCGTGTCGGTGCTGACTGAGACGACTTCACAGCCCAGTTTCTTCAGTTCGGCCTGTTTTGCGGCAAGGTCCGCAAGCTCGGTCGGGCAGATAAAGGTAAAGTCGGCAGGATAAAAGACCAGTACCGTCCATTTTTTTGCCTTTTTTGCTTTCGCAAGACTGAAAGTTCCGAATTTGCCTTCTGCAGGTTCATACGTCTCGAGTTCGAAATCCGCTACCTTCTGACCAATCTTTACTCCACCGCAACAATCACTCATGATGTTCCTCCTTGTAATCTCCTTGAGAAGCCAAGGGCTTCCCGTTCTTTTTACAGGCGGGGCAGACGCCGTAAAACTCGACGTGGCTCCCCGTGATCTCAAATCCGTGCCCGATTTCGGTGGGAACGGCAACAGCGTAAGATTGATGAATATCCACTATCTTTTTGCACTTCGTGCACATCAGATGATTATGGGGCGCGGTGTCCGGATCGAAGCGCTTCCGGGCCGGATCGATGCTGAGCTCCGCAACTTCCCCCCGCCGGCGCAACGCTTCGAGCGTATTGTAGACCGTTGCAAATGACATGGTCGGAAAGTCCCGAGAGACCGCGCGGAAAATGTCATCAGCCGAAGGGTGGTCATAATTGTCTTCGAGGTGGCGAAGAACCGCCAGCCGCTGGGGTGTCAGTTTCATGCCCAGTTCCTTATATCGCTGCATGTTCAACCTCCTTCGATTATAATTTTTATCAGATAATAATTATTATTGTCAATAGCCCAAGGGATTTCGGGAGCTCTCGCCTTCGCGTTCAATAAGACGTCCTGCACGTCGATAACATATATAAGAGGGCTGCGAGACACGACTGTGCTTGGCATAACAAGGAAGTCTTTTGTGCAGCCTCCGGATCAATAAAGGAATAAAGGAAGAGGTGTCCAATGCTGCAAGGCATCACGATGAAAAAAAAGCTTTTGCTGCTGCTCGGTTCGTTGATTCTGTTTCTGGCTGCTGTGGGCGGTATTGGCTACTACGGCATGAAAGTGAATAATGCAGCGCTCGAAACGGTATACACGGACAGGCTCGTCCCGGTGAAAGATCTGAAGGCTGTTTCAGATGCCTATGCAGTCAACATCGTCGATACGTCGCACAAAATGCGCAACGGCAATCTGACATGGGAGCAGGGCGCAAAGAACATTACCGATGCGAAGAAGATGCTGACGGACTCGTGGAAGGCTTACATATCCACATATCTGGACGACCGCGAAAAGAAACTTGTTGCGGAAACCGAGCCCCTTATGAAGAAGGCTGAAGAATCGGTGAACAAGCTTCAGGATATCGTTGCAAAAAAAGACAGGCAGCGGCTCGACTCGTTTGTTGTTGACGAGATGTATGCCATAATCGACCCGGTCACCGAACATATAGACAAGCTGGTAGAGCATCAGCAGGTCGTCGGCAAGGAAGAATTCGACAAAGCGAGCAGCCTTGCCTCCACTGTAAAGATACTGGCCATAGTGCTCTTTATCGTCGCATTGATCTGGTCGATATTCTTTGGCTCCATCGTCGTCAAAGACGTCCTTGCGCAGGTAGGCGGCGAGCCGCGCGAGATTTCCATCCTTGCGGAAAAGATAGCCTCAGGCGATCTGAGCATGACCTTCAAGGACACTCAGTCGGTAACCGGCATATACGCATCAATCGTCCGGATGTCCGAACGGCTGAAAACCGTTATCAGCAGCGTCCGGACCGCATCGGCCAGCATGGCATCCGGCAGTGAACAGTTGAGCGCCAGTTCGGAGGAGATTACCCGAACAATGGGGGAACAATCCGCCCGCTCTACCCAGATAGCAACCGCGGCGGATGAAATGTCTCAAACCGTAGTGGATATAGCAAAAAATGCCGCGAATATTGCAGAAGCAGCCAATGAGACGGTTGAGATTGCAAAGAAAGGCGCTGATGTGGTCAATCGCTCCGTTGAGGAGTCGCGTGAAATAGCCGGGGCCGTGAACAGCTCGGCTGAAGTCATGCAGACACTCGGTGAGAAGTCAAAACTGATCGGCGAAATCGTCGGCGTCATCAATGATATTGCAGACCAGACGAATCTGCTCGCCCTGAATGCCGCAATCGAAGCGGCACGCGCAGGGGAACAGGGCCGCGGGTTCGCGGTTGTCGCCGATGAGGTGAGAAAACTTGCGGAGCGAACCGGGAAGGCGACTTCCGAAATAGGCGGGATGATCCGCTCAATTCAAACTGAAGTGGATGGGGCTATCGAGGCGATGCAGGCCGCTACGAAAAAGGTTGATGTCGGACTGCAATATTCCCAGGAGGCCGGCACGGAGCTGGGACGGATCGTCCAGAGTGCCGACGGACTGAAGTCGATGGTGCAAATGATAGCGTCCGCTACGGAAGAGATGTCTACAACTTCGGAAACGATAAGCGCCGATATTCAGGGAATAGCTGCGGGATCCAGCGAGATGTCCCAGGGCGTCAGCCAAATCGCCCAGGCGTCCTCAGAGCTCGCCCGGCTTGCAGGAGAGCTCAAAGGGAACGTCGATCTCTTTAGGGTCTAACCCGTATTATCGGCTGGCCGGCATTTCGTCGGCCAGCTTATCACTCCGGCTGTTCCTCCTTCCCGTGGTAAACTATCGCAATGGCTGTGCGCGAGAGAAAGATTCTTATTCGGGGCGTCAATTGGATTGGTGATGCGGTTATGACCCTGCCGGCCATTCGCGCTGTACGTCGTGCCTACCCGAAAGCATATATCGCCGTCCTTGCAAAGCCTTCCGTGGCTCCTGTCTACGAACATCTTCCCGGTATCGACGAGGTTATTCTCCAGTACGACTATCATGAGGGGCTTTGGGGCCGTATCAAAATGGCTATGGAGCTTAGAAAGAAGCATTTTTCGACTGCCATTCTGCTTCAGAACGCCTTTGGCGCGGCCCTGACCGCGTTTCTTGCGGGGATTCCGGAACGCATCGGGTATGATCGTGACGGCCGGGGATTTTTGCTGACAAAAGCCATTCCGTATCACAATGAAGATATGGCAATGCATCACATCAAATATTATCTCCACCTCCTGAATCGGGCAGGGATGCCGGCTGAATACGAGCGTCCGGCGCTTGTCATCACCCTTCAGGAGCATTTGAAAGCCCGCAAACGCCTTGCGGGCCCTCCGAGACCCCTGCTCGGTCTCAACCCGGGGGCGACGTACGGTTCGGCCAAGCGCTGGTATCCTGACCGTTTTGCAGAGGTCGGCAACTGGTTTATTCGTACAACCGGCGGGAGCGTCGTCATCTTCGGGAGCAAAACAGAAGAAGACATTGCCCTGGAGATTGATGAGGACATCCCCGATCACAAGCTCTGCGTTGCCGGCCACACAACGATACGCGATCTCATGGCGCTTCTCGCGGAGTGCGATGCGCTCGTGACGAACGATTCGGGGCCCATGCATCTCGCAAACGCCATCGGGACGCCTCTTGTCGCAATTTTCGGCTCTACCCAGCCTGCGCTGACCGGCCCTCTCGGAGACGGAGTTCGGGTGCTCGATGCCGACGTCTCCTGCAGCCCCTGTTTTGAGCGGACATGCCCCCAGAAAGACCTGAAATGCATGACGACCGTTACGGCCGACGAGGTTTCCCATGAACTGGCGCAGATTACGCCCCGGCAGCGGGCGGTCTTTTTTGACAGGGACGGCACGCTCTGCCGCGATGCGAATTATCTGAGCAACTGGAAGGATTTTGAGGTCTTCCCCGATATCGATGCGCTCAAACGCCTCAAGGCAGCGGGCTACCTCCTGATCGGCATCTCGAATCAGTCAGGCATTGGACGCGGTCTGGTTGATGAGCAGTTCGCAAAGGATGTCAACCACGTCTTCATCGACAAATACGAATTCGACGATTTCTTCTACTGCCCGCACCGCCCCGACGACAACTGCTCCTGTCGCAAACCGCAGCCGCGCATGATACAGGATGCCCGCCTGAAGCACCGAATTGATCTGTCGCGATCGTGGGTCGTCGGCGACAAAGATGCCGATATGCTTCTTGCCGAGATGGTCGGCGCCCATGCACTGCTCGTTCAGACCGGCCAGCAGCAATCGTCCGAGCATGCTGACATGGTGGTCCAATCATTGTCTGAAGCGGTTGCCGCAATACTCGCTAATGGACAGAAAACTTCTTAAGCGCGATCCGGAAAAGATCCTCATCGTCAAACCGAGTTCGCTCGGTGATATTGTTCACAGCCTCGTCGTCCTCGCCGCACTTCATAAGCGCTTCCCGCTGGCACGAATCGACTGGGTTGTCGCCAAAGGATTCGAAGGACTGCTCGAAGGCCATCCGCTGCTGACCCGGCTCTGGATCATCAGGAAAGACCAATGGAAAGTCCTTTCGCACCTCCGCAGGACGGCACGCGAGCTGAAAGAGTTGTTTCTAGCATTGCGCACTGAGCGATATGATCTAGTGATTGACCTGCAGGGGTTGCTGCGAAGCGGCATTATCACACAGGCAACGAAATCGCCGGTGCGTCTCGGCCTTGCGGAGGCACGCGAAGGCAGCCGCCTTTTTTATACGAATACAGTTGCAGGCGGCCGCGACATTCATGCTGTCGACCGGTACCTGAAGCTTGCCGCCGCTGTAGGCTGCGACATCTCGTCCGTTTCCTTCCCGTTTCCGCCTGCCAAGGACTCTGCAGAGATCGGTCTTCTGATAGAAAAATTGGGTGACTA